>WBUJ01000045.1 GCA_008933795.1 Candidatus Contendibacter sp.
CTGTCACGGCCCGCGCCGGCTACGAACCGGTTTTACCGCTCGCCCGGCGCACCGATCCCCAAGCCGTGCTGGAAGCCGTGGTGGTGGAACTGGATCGCGACGCCGCGGGCGCTCTGCTGATATTGGAATTTCGCTATTCGTTTCGCGGCTGCGCCGATCAAAACCAGCGGCGGATTCGCCGGCTGCATGGCTTCGATATCGTGCTCGACCCGGAGGCTGGTACGCTGGCGGTGACCGCCATGGAGCGGGAATTTGAGCAGGCAACCGATGCAACCGAATGGGCGGAGTTGACCGCCAGCACGCCGCTGGTTCCACTGGCGCTCGGCCCCTGGCTGTGCGATCTCGACCAAGCGTTGCCCGTGGCCTTGGTGGCGCTCGACGCCCAGGCGGGGACCGGACGCGCTGCGCTGGACTCGGCTTCGCTCTACGGCAACCAGGACGGTGCGCCTTACTGGCAGGTAGTCGCCTGGAATGGCGAGGACGATCCACCGTTGCACGTGATGGTGGATGCCCGCTCGGGCGTCGTTCTGCCGGATACCTGATCCCTTAACTTTAAAGAGAGGAGTCGCGTCATGGGAGGCTTTGCCACATTTGTCGTCGGACTGGCGGTTTTCGCCATCATCCTGATTTTCCTGGGCGTCAAATCGGTGCCCCAAGGCATGGAATACACGGTCGAGCGCTTCGGCCGCTACACCGAAACCCTGACGCCGGGATTGAACTTCATCGTCCCGGTGATCGACCGTATCGGTCGCAAAATCAATATGATGGAAACGGTGTTGGACGTGCCTTCGCAGGAGATCATCACCAAGGACAACGCCATCGTCCGAGTGGACGGCGTCGTGTTTTATCAGGTGCTGGACGCCGCCAAGGCGGCCTACGAGGTCAATCAATTGGAATTTGCCATCCTCCAACTGACCATGACCAATCTCCGCACGGTGATGGGATCGATGGATCTCGATGAACTGCTGTCCAAGCGCGACGAGATCAACACCCGTCTGCTGGTGGTGGTGGACGAGGCGACGACCCCGTGGGGGATGAAAGTGATCCGCATCGAGATCAAGGACATCGCCCCGCCCAAGGATCTGGTGGATTCCATGGCGCGGCAGATGAAGGCGGAACGCGACAAGCGGGCGTCGATCCTGACTGCCGAGGGCGAGCGGCAGGCTTCCATTCTGGCTGCCGAGGGCCAGAAGCAGGCGGCGATTCTGGAAGCGGAAGGCCGCAAGGAATCGGCGTCCCGCGATGCCGAAGCCCGCGAGCGGCTGGCCCAGGCCGAGGCGCGCGCCACCCTGATGTTGTCGGAAGCCATCGGCAAGGGCAACGTGCAGGCGATTAACTACTTCGTGGCGCAGAAATATGTCGAGGCGATAGCCAAACTGGCGGCGGCGCCGAACCAGAAGGTGCTGCTGATGCCGCTGGATACCTCCGGGCTGGTCGGCACCCTGGCCGGCGTCGCCGAACTGGCGCAGGAAGCCCTGAGCAAGACGGGAACGCGCTCATGAGCGGGTGGTTGCTGGAACCGGTCTATTGGAACTGGTGGGTGCTGGGGGTGGCGCTGATGGCGGCCGAAGCCCTCCTGCCCGGCTTCTTCTTCCTGTGGATGGGGGTGGCGGCGCTCGTGGTGGGGTTGGCGCTGACCGTGCTGCCGGATCTGGGCTGGACGTATCAGGTCCTGCTGTTCGCCGTGCTATCGGTCGGCTCCATCGTCGCCTGGCAAATCCGGCTGCGGCGGCATCCCACGCAAACCGCCGATCCCCTGCTCAACCGGCGTGGTCACCAGTACGTCGGCCGGGTGTTCACCCTGGACGCGCCGGTGGTCAACGGCTACGGCAAAATCCGGGTGGATGACAGCACCTGGAAAGTGGTGGTGGATCAGGATTGCCCGCCGGGAACCCGGTTGCGGATCGTCGGGGTGGACGGGGTAATGCTCAGGGGTACGGTGGAAAGTCCGCCGGCAACGGGGGGTTGATGCGCGACATCATCCAGTTAACCACTCAGCGCCGCGAGGAACTGGTGGACATCACCGCGCGGGTGGTCGCCATCGTCAAGGCCAGCAGCGTGCGCCAGGGCGTGGTGGCGGTCTACGCCCAAGGCGCGACCGCCGCGCTCATGATCCAGGAAAACTGGGACGAGAGCGTGCAAACCGACGTCATCCACCTGCTGCGCCAACTGATCCCGCGCGGGGTCTGGCTGCACGACCAGCAGGACGGCAACGGCGACGCCCATCTCAAGGCCGGCTTGGTGGGGCCGTCGGAAACCATTCCGATTATCGACGGCGAACTGGGCCTGTCGCGCTGGCAAAATATCTTCTTCTGCGAATTCGACGGCCCCCGGCGGGATCGGCGGGTGATTTGCACCGTACTGGCGGATCGCTAGTCCGCCAGCGCCTCCCGAATTCGCACCGCCAGCGCCTTCAGTTCCTCGATCTTGGCGGGCGCACGGCCGTGGGCGCCGGCGCGCTGTCCCTCCCGCATCGGCACGATATGCACATGATAGTGCGGCACGGTCTGACCGGCGGCGGCGCCGTTGAACTGGCCGATGCGCAGGCCGTCGGGGGCCAGCGATTTTTGTACTGCGCGGGCGACGCGCTGAACGGTCACAGCCACCGCCAGCAGATCGGGTTCGGCGATTTCCAGCAGATCGGGCGCGTGCGCCTTGGAAATGACCAGGGCATGGCCGGGACTGGCCGGCTGAATGTCCATGAAGGTCAGCGTGCGCTCATCCTCGTGAACCTTGACCGCCGGGATTTCGCCCCGGACGATCTTGCAGAAAATGCACTGGGCGGATTCAGACATGACAGAGACTCCCTGAACGGCGAAATTTGGTTTGCGGTAAAGCGCGTCGGCCCCGGAGTTTTCGAGCAACGGCGGGCGCCGGCGCAGGAACAATCATTTCAATTTCTGATGGATCTCGATCAGCTTCGCCTCCTCGCCCATCACCACCAGCACATCGTCCTTCGCCAACGGGTAATCGGCGGCGGGAACGAAGGGGGCGGCCTTTTCCACCGGCTTGATGGCCAGCAGATGCACGTGGTAACGGTCGAGCAATTCCAGGTCCGCCACCCTCTGCCCTATCAAGCTGGACGGCGTCCGCAAGGTCAGCGCGAAATAGCCATCGCCCAGCGTCATCGCGTCCAGCAGCTTCGAGCGGGAATAGTGAAGCAGATGGGCGGTCTTGACCGCGCTTTCCCGCTCCGGCTGCACCACGTCGCTGGCCCCGATCAAGGTTAGAATTTTGCCCTGATCGGCGTTGGCCACCTTGACCAGCACCCGGGGGATGCCCAGTTCCCGCAGGTAGTGCGTCAGCAGCACGCTGGTCTCGAATCGCTCGCCCACGTCCACCGCCACCACGTCCATGTGCCGGATGCCCAGGTCCTTGAGCGCCTCGCGGTCGGCCACGTCAGCGACCATCGCCTTGCCGACATGACGCATGATGTCCTGGACCTTGTCCGCGTTCCGATCCACCGCCATCACCTCATCGCCCAGTTCGCTCAGGGTGCGGGCCAGATGAAAGCCAAAATCCTCCAATCCCAATACCGCGATGCGCATCGTCGCTCCTCATACTCCGGCTAACCAATCATGACCTGCTCTTCCGCGTAGGCGACCGCTGGACGGTGTTTCTGCTGGGCGATGGCGATGGCGATGGTCAGCGGTCCCAGCCGTCCAACAAACATCAGCAGCATAATCAGCACCTTGCCGCCCTCGTTTAATTGTGGAGTAATGCCGGTGGACAAGCCTACCGTGCCCAGCGCCGACACCACCTCGAACAGCAGGCCCAGCGACCATTCGACCGCACGGGGATGGAACGAACCGCTCACCTGCACGGCGGACAGCAGGATGACTCCAACGATAACGATAATAAACGCCAGCGCCACCACCCAGGTCGCCTTGGCGATATTGGCCTCCGGCACGCTGCGGTTGAACAGCCGCACTCCCCGTTCACCGCGATACCGCGCCCGCGCCAGGGCCAGCAGGACGCCCAGGGTGGTCGCCTTGACTCCCCCAGCGGTCGAACCGGGACAGCCCCCGATCAGCATCAGCACGAGGGTAAAATACAGAGTCGCCGCCGTCACCTGAGCATAGTCCACGGTATTGAACCCGGCGGTGCGGGGCGTGACCGAGGCGAACCAACCGACGAGCAGCGTTTCCTGGAGACTCATGCCCACCAGGAGATTGGCGCGCTCAAGCAGGATGAATCCCACCATCCCCACCAGCAACAGCGCCCCGGTCATGGTCAGCGCCACCTTGGTGTGCAGGCTGAGCGGGGTCCGTTGTCGCCGCAACCGCCGCCGCGACCAGCGCGCCAGTTCCGCCAGCACCGCGAACCCCAACCCGCCGAGGATGATCAGCAGCGAAATCGGCAGCACGATGCCGATGTTGGCCCGGTCCGCCATCAGGTTGTCGGGCCGCAGTCCGAAACCGGCGTTGCAAAACGCGCTGATCGCGTGAAACACCGAAACCCAGGCGGCCTGTTCCAGGGGCAACCGCTGGCTCTCGGTCAGAAACAGCACGACGGCGCCCAGCGCCTCAATGGTCAGCGTCCACAGGAACACCAAGCGCAGCAAGGCTCCCAGGCCGAGGCGATGGCTGGTGAAAAAGCTGTCTTGAACCGCATCGCTGCTGGACAGCGAGATGTCCTGGCCGATCAACAATAACAAGGTGCTCGACAAGGTCATGATGCCCAAACCGCCGATTTGCACCAACCCCAGTAAAACGGCTTGGCCAAAGCCGCTCAACACGCCGCCGGGGTCCACCACCGCCAGTCCGGTCACGCACACCGCGCTGGTAGCCATGAACAGGGCGTCGACGAAGGCGAGCGGAGAACCGGTGCTGGCGAGAGGCAGGGCCAACAGCGCGGCGCCGACGAGAATGGCGGCGGCGAAGCTGACAACCAGCAGGCGGGCGGGATGGCGGATCAGACGGATCAAGAAGCTGGCGCTCGGAAAAGTCTTGTTGGCGTATGGCTTATCACAGTTTAGCAGCACCCGGCAGCGCGATCCCCAGTGACTTGCTCAGCCGGGATCGAGGATCAGCGTCAGCTCCGGATCAAACGCCGGGTTTTCGTTCACCCCCTCCTTGGCATAGCCGCGTGGATTGCAGACGACGCGAGTCCCGTTCACGGCATAATCGAAACTGTCGTGGGTATGGCCATGAATCCACAACGCGACACGATAACCGTCCAGCAAATACTCTGCGTCGGACACGAAACAGGCATTCAGCGGCAAGCCCGCGAACCGTGGATGAATGCTTCGAGGCGAAGGGGCATGGTGCGTGATGATCACGGTCGGTCCTAAAAACGGCTCAGCCAACCGGGCTTCGAGCCAGGAGCGATGACGGCTGAACAGCGCCGCCGCGTCAGCGGGCGAAAACAGGGTATCCGACGTTTCGTCCAGACGGATGCGGCTGAAATCGCGCACGAAGGCGCACGCCTGCGCGATGGCCCACTCGCGCTGCTCGCCCAGACCCAACAGCATGAAATCGGTCCACAGGGTTGCGCCGAGAAAGCGCACACCGCCCATCGCGACTTCGTCGCAATCCAGCACCCGAATGCCCGTACCCGAGCTGAACCGTTTTAGTTCCCGCGCCGCCCCGGCGATGCAACCGCCGTAGAACTCGTGGTTGCCGATGACATAGAAAACGGGTTGGGCGAAGCTCGACGCCCAGGCGATGGCTTCCCTCGGACGCGCGATGTCCCCCGCCAGGATCACGACATCCGCATCGGTTCGCGGCGCTTCCAGACTGCCAACGCTCAGGTGCAGATCGGAAAGAACATGCAGCTTCATACCGCTGGATTCCCTCGAGTGTTGGCTAGCGTTCGACCGCGCGGATTTCCATGCGCAGGTCCTCCTTGCCTTTCTTCTCCTGCATGATGCGCACCGGCAGGTATTGCAGGTCGGGCGCGACCCAGAAGGTGGTCATCCGGGTTTTGCCGGGCGTGTACTGGTTGATCAGGACGGTGTTCAGCTTGCCGAGCGGGGTATCCAGGACTTCCCGACCCTGGTTGCGGATCTGGTAAGTCTTGATCTCAGTTTTGTCCACCAGGCTGTATTGGCTGGGCGCCCGACCGCGTTGCAAATCCCCCATTACCACCAATTGCAGGCTGAGCGGATCCACCACGCCGGGCGCCAGCGGCAGGGTCGCCTGGTCCGCGTTGTGGCGGGCCTGGACTTGGCCGGTGGACCAATCAAACCGCAGTTGCATGTGATCGGATTTCCGGCCGGTATCCAACAGCCGTTCATACTGGCTGGGCCGGACCGCGCCATCGCGGATTTCGCCGCTGACCTGCTCGTGAATGCGACCGGACGCCAGCAGCGCGACCAAACCGTTGGGACGCACGTCGGACGTCATCCGGTAGGCTCCCGTCCCGACGGCGGTCAAGGTGACGACCGCCTCGCCGATGGAAAAACCGGAGGCGTAGACCTCGTAGCGGGCCTGATAGGGAGCGACGGGCAAGCCGTCGGCGGCGGTCGCCAACGGACTCAGCACCCATGCGCTGGCGAGCGCGACAGCGCGGCAAAGAGATTTCATGCGGCGGTTCGTCCTCGCCGGCGCAGGGCCGGCTAACGCTTCAGGGAGCAACGACGCGCATGATAGAACATTCCAGGCGGCGGGGGGCAACAGGCCGTCTGGCTGGGGGATGGGTTCAGGCTTGCAGTTGAGCGAGTTGGCCGCGGCGTTCTTGAAGCAGCGTTTCGTAGGCGCGGCTGAGCGCGTGTTCGTAGGCGCAATCGCCCTGCTCGCCCATCTCGTTCAGGCGCGTCTCGAAAAAGGCGATTTCCTGACGCAGATAGTCCACGGTCCGGTAATCGGCCAAGAGATGGCCATGATTGAGGTAGCGGGCGCCGAGTGCAAGATTCGGGTACATGGGTCTGCTCTCTTTGGTTCTCTATTTTCCCATGCTGAAGCGTAGGCCGGGCCGGTGAATGTTGCATGACGCCCGCGTTAAAATCGTGTGTCACCCGGTTTTGAAGCGCATGGACAAGTCCACGGCGCGCACGTCCTTGGTCAAGCCACCGATGGAGATGTAGTCCACGCCGGTTTCGGCGATGGCGCGGACGGTGTCGAAATTGACGTTGCCGGAGGCTTCCAGCTTGACTTGTCTGTTAGTGATGTTCACGGCCTCGGCCAGGGTCGCCAAATCGAAATTATCCAGCATCACGATGTCGGGCCGGGCGGCCAGCGCTTCTTCCAACTCGGCCAGATTCTCCACTTCCACCTCGACCGTAACGCCGGGATGCAGGCGGCGGGCCGTGGCGATGGCGTTGGTGATCGAGCCGGCGGCCATGATGTGGTTTTCCTTGATCAGCACGGCGTCGAACAAGCCGATGCGGTGATTTTGGCAGCCGCCGCAGCGCACCGCGTACTTCTGCGCTAACCGCAGGCCCGGCAGGGTCTTGCGGGTGTCGAGAATGGTCGCGCCGGTGCCGGCCACGAGATCGGCATAACGGCGGGCCAGGGTGGCGGTGCCGGACAGGGCTTGCAGGAAATTCAGCGCGGTGCGCTCGCCGCTCAACAGGGCGCGGGCCGGGCCGTGCAGGGTGCAAAGCCGTTGGTCTGGTTCGATGCGGTCGCCGTCGGCCGCCCGCCATTCAATGTGGATGCGCGGGTCCAGTTGATGGAACACGGCGTCGAACCAAGCTGCGCCGCAGAGCACGGCGCGTTCGCGGCTGACGACGGCAGCCTCGGCCTGGGCGGCTTCCGGGATCAGGGCGGCGGTCAGATCGCCGCCGCCGACATCCTCGGCCAGCGCCAGGGCAACGGTGGGATTGGGATCGGGCAGGGTCATGGCGGTTCCTCGGCATGGAGCTACGGGCGGCCAATATACACGCACGCGCATCGCGCCGTAATCAGGCTGGCGCGCGGTCCTTGATGGAGGGCGAATCGCCAGCCTCGGTGCATGGCCTCTAAAAATCCAGCGGACTTTTCGCTTCCTTCAGCGTGATGCTGCGCACCGTATGGGTGTAAATCATGGTGGTGCGCACGTCGCTGTGCCCCAGCAATTCCTGAATGGTGCGAATATCGTAGTTAGCTTGCAGCAAGTGACTAGCGAAGCTATGGCGGAAAGTGTGCACGGAAGCCCGCTTGGGAATCCGGGTTCTCCGCACCGCCTCCTTGATCGCCTTTTGCACGAGGGTCTCGTGCAAATGAGCGCGCCGACGCTCGTCGGTATCGGGTATGCCGGTCAGCGTCATGGCCGGAAACAACCACTGCCACGCCAGTTCCCGGGCGGCCCGCGGGTATTTTTTCCCCAGCGCGGCGGGTAAAAACGTCCCCGCGGAGCCAGCGGCCAGGTCCGCTTCATGCCCCTGCGCGACGCGGTCCAGTTGTGCTTGCAGTTCAGGGACCAGCGCCTCCGGCAACGGCGCCGTGCGATCCTTTTGCCCTTTGCCGTCGTGTACGGTCAACACCCGCATCGCAAAGTTCAAGTCTTGCACCCGCAGATTCAAACACTCGAACAGTCGCAAGCCACACCCATACAGTAACTTCACCACCAGCGCGTAGGGTTCATCGAGCCGGGCGATGACGCGGTCCACTTCCTCCCGCGACAATACCACCGGGATATAAGGCTTCCGCTTGGCGCGCACCACGCCCTCGACTTTGCCAAAGTCCTTTTCGAGTACATGCCTGAATAAAAATAGCAAGGCATTAAAAGCTTGGTTCTGGCTGGACGCCGCAACCTTTTTAGTCACCGCCAGATAAGTTAAAAACCCCTTGACATCGTCCATCGACACCAGTCGGGGGGCCTTGCTTTGGGTAAAGGTTTGAAATTTTTGCGTCCAGATTTTGTAGGCATCCAAGGTCTTAGGGGAATAATGCCGGACCTTGATGGCCGAGGTCAGTCCGTCGTAGACCCACACCCAACTGGCCCCGGTCAATTTGAGTTCAGCCGAATCGGTTTTGTCGTTTTGGGAAGGCGTTCGGATCGGGTTCGCAGGCATGTCCGGCGCTCTAACGATGGCTTTCTTTTCTTGCGGGACAGGCGGCGGCGTAAGCGGACGGGGGAACGGTGTAGCTATTTCCTGGCGCTGGGGGATCGGCTTGGTGTTTCGAGTCTCTATACCCTGTGGGGTGGCAATATCCTGCGGAGAAGGCGGCCCGGCGGCGGATGGTGGGGCTATCTCCCAATAAAGCATCACGGCGTGCCCGGCTTGTTGGCATAGAGATTCCGGCTGGCGCCTGGCCCGCAATTTTTCCCGAAAAGCAGGCAAACCCCGGCGATCCGTCGGTGAGAAGCTATACTTGTGACAGAAGTCGAGGTAGTAGCGCAGCCACTTGTGATAGTGAGGACGCTGCCCGGTCATCACGTTCCGCTGCGCCAACCGCGCCTCGTAGCGCCGAGCGAGTTCCGGGGAGACGGCGAGCATGTCGGGATTTCCAGGGTTGCAAGGCTTGCGATGAATGATATACTGCTAACAAAGGCTAACAAGATCAAAGGATTCTTGTCAGCCTTAGCGGATTGTTGTAGATAGGCGGAAACTACATAATCACTTGTTGTTGCGGGCGCTTCGCGCCCGCAACAACGGGGCGGCGGATGACCATCCGCCGGTTGCTTGGCGCTTCGCGCCGCACAACCAGCGGATGAAGCCGACTTCGGTCGTCAAAGCCTTCGGCTTTTCCGCTCTCGCGGCTTATCCGCCGCCCCATTGGGCCACTTTCATCCATCCGTACAATCCGTGATATGGCCGATAGCTTTCACTACCCTCCTGAAGTCTTTTCGCTCTTGGTAGATACAATTCCGCTGCTCTGCCGAGGAAAGAAGGATGTACTTGTCTTCTTCAGAGGTGCCGGCGTACCAGATGCCGACATGGCTTCAATGGCTACGCAACTCAGAACCGACGCAAAGTCAGTGAACAAATACCAGATTGCGCGTCATGTACTTGAAGCTCTAAATGCTCGTGGCGACAGTGGCCTGGCAGCACGTCGCGAGGTAATCAAGCGAATCGTCGAGTTTGAAGAGTTCTCAACCTGCTGGCCCGCAGATCAACTCAAGGCCAAGGGCTTGGTTGCTGACATCCGGAAAGTCGTAAACGTCAAGGACTCGTTTACCCGCATGAAACAGGAGCGCGATGCGGAACGACAACAGACTACTCAACGTGCTCGGGACGAACAGGCGGAACTAGCCGCGAAGCGAACCCAAATCCACTCCGTCCGTGATCGTCTGTTCTCGCTGTTCGGCATGGACGACAAATCCAATGCACGCGGCAAACTACTTGAGGGTGTTCTCAACGATCTTTTTCGCGCATACGGAATCCTCGTCAAAGAAGACTTTCGGCGAAAAGACCCTGATGGGCCTACCATCCTCGAGCAGATCGATGGTGTCATCGTTCTCGACGGAACCGTACATCTTGTAGAAATGAAATGGCTCAAGGATCCTGTCGGGGTTGGAGAATTTGCCCCCCATCTCGTTCGCCTATTTGCTCGTGCCAGTGCTCATGGCATTTTCATTTCGTCCAGCGACTACACTGCGCCAGTAATCAAGGAGTGCGCGAGTGCGCTGAATCAAAGGACCATGTTTCTCTGTTCGCTCAAAGAACTGGTTTTGCTCCTACAACGCGAGGGAGATTTGCTTGCCTTTCTCCGAAAGAAATCACAGGCTGCCATTGTCGATAAGAAGCCCTTTCTTGAGGTTCTCGCGTGAGCGGCCCAACCCAGCAGTCTACACGGACGCTGCGCGATAAAGCCGCGCAGCGCCGGTGACTTCTACGGTTAGCTACTAGAAATGCAAGGTCAGAGCACATCAGGCCAATGGCTGAGTCTATTTACATCGAGTCATCTGTCATTAGTTATTTGGCGGCGCGGCCAAGCCGTGATGTTGTCATCGCCGCGCGTCAAGCGATTACCGAAACATGGTGGCAAAATCGAAGGACTGAATTTGAGTTGTATATCTCTGCTCTCGTGGAACAAGAAATTGCACAGGGCGATCCTGATGCCGCAGAGAGGCGGCTAAAGGCCGTGGAGAAAATCCCTCTTGTTGCAATTTCACCCGAAGCACAGAGTTTGGCTGAAGACTTACTGGCTCAAGGCGCAGTGCCTGCTAATAGTGAAGAGGATGCGCTGCACATTGGCATCGCCGCTGCAGCCGGAATCGATTTTCTTCTCACTTGGAATTTCAGGAACATCAACAATGCTCATACTAAAGCTGCCATCACAGCGGTAGTCGAAGCGCACGGGTTTGTTTGTCCGATGTTGTGCTCACCTGAAGAATTAGGAGCAGAAATATGAATGAAGATCCGATCATTGCAGAAATTCGTCGGTATCGTGCTGAGCACGCCGAAAAATATGGCCATGATCTCGGTCGCATTTGTGAGGCATTGCGGGAGGCCGAAACGAAATCAGGCCGTAAGGTTGTACACCGTAAACCGCGCCTTCTGCTCCCGAAAACTGGCAGAAAGTTCTGGAGTTCTGGGGACAGTATACTCAACTCCTCGGTAAACTCCTGAAAGGGAAGCACCGAGAAGAAAAAGAAACCAAGCTCGATTTATTGCGATAGTCCTAACAAAAGCATGCAGCCGACTCGCTAACGCTCGCGGCTGATGCGGAGTCGTTATGCCTCACCTTCCAATCCTCAACTGAAGGAGTTTTTCCGTGAAGCCAGTTAGTGTTGTTGTCTTTGCCCTAGCGCTCGCCGGATGCGCCACGACCCAAGACACGATAAAGAATGTGCAGACATCACGCACCGAAAGTTGCAAAGCAACGTCAGAGCAAGAGATTGCAGCATTGTTTGATCGTTGGAATCAATCGCTACAAACTGGCGATCCCCACAAGGTAGTGGCTAACTACGCAGAGCGATCAATCCTCCTGCCTACGGTATCAAACAAACCGCGCTTCACGCCCGCAGAGAAGGAAGACTATTTCCACCACTTTCTAGAGGACCGACCTTCGGGAAAGATTGATTTACGCAGCATTGAGCTAGGATGCAACTCTGCTGTTGATGCAGGGCTTTACACATTCAGCTTCGCAAAAACTGGGGCAGTCGTCGGTGCCCGCTACACCTACACATATCGCTGGGACGGTACGCAATGGCTAATTACAAGTCATCACTCGTCCGCAATGCCAGAGAAGAAGTAACAAAGGCATAACCCTCAATTCCAGCGGACTGCCTTCGGCAGCGGCTGAACTGAAATGTTACCGTGCTTCTCTTTTCCCGATTAGCAAGATTCTTCAGCCTGCCCTGTTTTGTCCAGCAAATCAGGCGCAAGCTGGCGCCAGCCTTCACGCTGGAGTCAGGTCATGCCGATGAATCGCATCCAATTTCAACCCGGCTTGTCGCTGCCGGCGTTTCTCGAACAGTTTGGCGCCGATATCCAGTGCGAAGCGGCGTTGGAACGCGCCCGCTGGCCGGAAGAATTTCGCTGCCCCCATTGTGGTCAGGCCGATCCCGATATTCTCCGTAAGCGGGGGCGCAAGACCTTTCAGTGCCAGAACGGTCGGGTGCAAACCTCTCTGATTATAGGGACCGTATTCCAAAGTACCCATCTGGCCCTCACCGTCTGGTTTTTAGCGATCTACTTGATCAGTCAGGCCAAAACCGGGCTATCCGCCTTGGCCCTGAAACGTCACTTGGGTGTGAGCTATCCGACCGCCTGGCTGATTGGCGGGCTGGCGGCGGCGGGCGGGGCGGCCAGTTGTTCGTGACCTTCAACAGCGTCGGCCGCTGCGGCCCCTATGGCAGTTGAGGGCGTCAAGGAACATCAGCAGGTGGGTGCCCAAGCAGGTGGCGCTGCTGCGCTTCGTCGCCAATCCCTGCTGGTGGCCGGGCTGCGCCGGGGCAAAATAGGCTCCATCCGAAATGCGGGCATAAAAAAACCGCCAGCAAATCCGGCTGGCGGTCAAGTACAGGATATTGAGCTTAAAACACGCTTCGCTGTGGAAACCAGCTTAAGCGGCGCTTAGTTAACGCTAATCCGGCCCACGGGTAAATCAGGCAGATTGACAAGCGCATCATGGTTTTTACCTACTTGCCCCTCGCGCCTCCTCGCCGACGCGCACGAAAACCGTCCCGCCGCAAGCCGGGCACGGCGCGATGGTGGCGGGTGCATGGAAGATCATCGATTCGCCGCACGCCTCGCATTGCAAGGCGCCGGGACCGGTAATTTCACCGCTGCGATACTCGACCGGCTCCGCGCTCGCCTCGGTGGCCTCGAACGCCAGAAACTCCAGCCGCGACTGGTCCACGCCGCGCTGGAAGAAATCCAGCATCCGGTCTTCCAGCAGTTCCACGTCGAAGCGCAGCCAAGCGCGCAGATCGCGGCCGGTGGTGGTCAGGTACTGGCCGGCGTCCTCCAGATCGCGTTTCAGATAGCCGCCGATCAGCCGCGCCTCCTCGCGGGTCAGCTCCCCCAGTTCCACCGCCTTTTCCGCCGCGTGTTCGATGCTGGCGTGCAACTGGGGCAACGCCTCCCGCTCGGCCTGCTCCAGCTCCTCCAGACGAAGCTTCACCCGCTCCATCATCCGGTGATAGGCCTGCGCCAGCGGCTTGCCGTGGGTCGGTTCGGTCATTTCGATTGCTCCCCTATCGCCGGTCAGCGCCGCCCCGCGCGGCGCGTGGTTCGCCCGATTGCGTCATTTTAGCTAGACTTCGTGCCAAGACCCATCGTAACCGAAGCGGCGCGGCTACGAGCGGTCGGCGAGACCGCGACCGCCGGATAGCCGCAAATCGTCGGCGTCCCAGCCGCAGGCGAGCGTCGCCCAGCCCGCCACCCACGCGTGGTGGAGATAACTCTCCGGAACGTAAGGATTACAGTCCTCACCCCGGGCCGCTGCATCAACGCCTTGTCGGAAAGCCTGGCGCAACAGCGGCGCCAGTTTTTTATAAGCATTCATGTTGCCATGCATCATCGACTTTCGTAAACCAGGACCATTTTCCAAATCCGTCAACCAGGAATGTTGTGTATTTGAAACCAATTTTATTCTAAAAGCAACTTTGTTGTTTGATTGCCATCTCCCTGCATCCGGTACAGGCTAGCGTACAGCCCGTTTTGGGCCAGCAATTCGCCGTGCGTACCGATCTCGACCAAGCGCCCCCGGTTCACCACCACGATGCGATCCGCGCTTTCGATGGTGGACAACCGATGGGCGATCACGAAAGCGGTGCGGCCCTGGCGCAAGGTGTCCAACGCCTGTTGGACCTTGCGTTCCGACTGGGTATCGAGCGCCGACGTCGCCTCGTCCAGGATCAGGATCGGGGCGTTCTTGAGCAGGGCGCGGGCGATGGCCAGTCGCTGGCGCTGGCCACCCGACAGTCGCGCGCCGTTTTCGCCGATCAGGGTATTCATGCCTTGCGGCAGTTCGCGAATGAACTCCAAGGCATGGGCGCTTTCGGCGGCCTGGAGCAACTCGGCCTCGCAGGCCCGGAAGCCGGCGCCATAAGCGATGTTGGCGGCCACGGTGTCGTTGAACAGCACGATATCCTGACTGACGTAAGCGATGTTGGCCCGCAGATCGGCCAAGCGCAGGTCGCGGATCGGGATACCGTCCAGGCGGATTTCGCCGGATTCCAGTTCGTAGAAGCGCGGCAGCAGACTCATCAAGGTGGTTTTGCCGCCGCCCGACGGACCCACCAGGGCGATGGTCTCGCCCGGTCGCACGTCGAGGTCGAACTGCTGGATCACCTCGGCGCCGTCGACCCGATAGCGGTAACCGACCTGCTGGAAACGGACCTCGCCCCGGGCGCGACCGAGGGTTTGCGTCCCCCGGTCCGGTTCCGGCGGTTCGTCCAGGAGCGCGAAGAGGGCCTCCGCCGCCGCCAGCCCGCGTTGCAATTGCTCGTTGACCTTGGTCAGCCGCTTGATCGGCGACAACAGCATCGCCATCGCCCCGAACAGCGACACGAACCCACCGACGGTGATCTGGTCGGCGGCCGACTGCAACGCGGCCAGGTAGATCATCGCGCCCAGAGCGACGACCGCCAGCAACTGCACCAGCGGCCCGCTGCCCTCGGACATGGCGGCCAGTTTCAAGTTGAACTGGCGGACCCGGTTGTTCACCCGGTGAAACCGCTTCTGCTCGTAGTCCTGACCGCCGAAAATCTTGATGACCTTATGACCTTGCAGGATTTCGTCGATCACGTGGGTCAGATCGCCCATCAACTCCTGCAACTCCCGGCTCAAGCGCCGCAGCCGCCGACTGATCAACCGCATGATCACGGCGATGCCGGGCGCGATCAGAAACGCCAGCAGCGACAACTTCCAGTTCAGATACAGCATCCAGCCCAGCAGGCCGATCACCGCCAGCCCATCCTTGACCAGCGTCACCAGCGCCTGGGTGGTAGCGGTCATCACCTGGGTGACGTCGTAGGTCAGGCGGGACAGCAGACTGCCGGCGGAATGGTCGTCGAAATAGCGGGTCGGCAGGGTCAGCAGCCGGGCGAACAAGGCGTTGCGCAAGTCCATCACCACCCGGTGGGCGATCCACTCCATCGCCAGGCTGCCAACGAAGCCGGCCATGCCGCGAATAACGAACACCGCCACCAGCAACAGCGGTATCAGCCGGATGGAATGCGGATCCTTGGCCACGAAGCTGCCATCCAACAGCGGTTTGATCAGGGCCGGAATCAGCGGCTCGGCAGCCGCCGCCACCACGGTGCCGAGCAACGAAAGCGCGAAAATTCGGGTGTATGGTCGGACGTAGCCCAGCAGTCGCAGATAGAGATCCTTACTGTTCATCGTGCGGATAGCGAGAAGCGAAGAGTTGAGGAGCAGGCATCTTGACGTCTTGGACCCTGGACCTTCAGCCTTGAGTCTTGAGCCTTGGGTTTTCCCGTCCCATGCTATCATGGCGCTTGCGCGAAACATCCTCGAAAACAATCCATGAAACCGCATATTCCCCTTTTCGAGCCGGCCCGGGTGTTGATCGCCGGCGACGTGATGCTGGACCGCTACTGGTACGGCCCCACCGCGCGCATTTCACCGGAAGCGCCGGTGCCGGTGGTCAAGGTCGAGGAGGTCGAGGAACGGCCTGGCGGCGCGGCCAACGTAGCGGCCAACATCGCCACCCTCGGCGGCCAGGTCCGGGTGCTCGGCGTCGCCGGCACCGACGAGGCGGCGGCAACGCTGGAAACCAAGCTGCGCCGGCTGGGCGCGACCTGCGAGCTGATCCGCCAGCCCGGTCAGGCGACGATCACCAAGCTGCGGGTGTTGAGCCGCAACCAGCAATTGCTGCGGCTGGATTTCGAGGACGGCTTCCCCGGTTTCGACCCGACCGCCCTGCGGGAACGCTTCGCCGCCCATCTACCGGACAGCGACGTCGTAGTACTGTCCGATTATCAAAAGGGCGCGTTGCGCGAAGTCGAGACCCTGATCCACGCCGCCCGCACTGCGGGCAAGCCGGTGCTGGTGGATCCCAAGGGCTGCGATTTTAGCCGCTACCGGGGCGCGACCCTGCTGACGCCCAACCTGGCCGAGTTCGAAACCGTGGCCGGTCCCTGCCGCGACGAACGGGAACTGACGGAGCGAGGCCAAGCGCTGCGCGAGCGGCTGGAACTGGCAGCCCTGCTGATCACCCGGGGCGAGCAAGGCATGACCCTGCTGCGCGCCGGGGCCGAGCCGCTGCATCTGCCGGCCCGCGCCCGCGAGGTCTACGACGTGACCGGCGCCGGCGACACCGTGATCGCCACGCTGGCCGCTGGCTTGGCCGCCGGCCTGGAATTGCCGGCGGCAACGTTGCTGGCCAATCTGGCGGCCGGCATCGTGGTCGGCAAGCTGGGCGCGGCCAGCGTCACCGCGTCCGAACTGCGCCGGGCGCTGTACGAACACGACGAACCGCCGCGCGGGGTGCTGGACGAGGTGCGACTGCTGCGGACGGTGGCCGACGCCAAGGCCCACGGCGAAACCATCGTCATGACCAACGGCTGTTTCGACATCCTGCACGCCGGGCACGTGACCTATCTGGAACAGGCCAAACGGCTGGGCAACCGATTGATCGTGGCGGTCAACGCCGACGCCACGGTGCGCCGGCTCAAGGGTCCCGACCGGCCGGTCAATCCGCTGGCGCAACGGATGCAGGTGCTGGCCGGACTGGCGGCGGTAGACTGGGTCGTTCCCTTCGAGGAGGACACCCCGGAGCGGCTGATCTGCGCGGTCCAGCCCGACTACCTGGTCAAGGGCGGCGACAACGACCCGGCGCATATTCCCGGCAACCGCTGCGTCTGGGACGCCGGCGGCCAAGTGGTGGTCATGGACTACATCGAAGGCTGCTCGACCACCCGCACCATCGCTCGAATCCTGCGCCGGCCATGAAACCGCTGCATCCGGTCTTGAACGTGGACGTCGCCATCATCGGCGGCGGCATCGCCGGCCTGTGGCTACTGGCCCGACTGCGCCAGCACGGCTACGGCGCGCTGCTGATCGAAAACCAACGGTTGGGCGCCGGGCAAACCCTGTGCGCCCAGGGCATCATTCACGGCGGCGCCAAATACAGCTTGGGCGGCCAGCTCGGCGCGTCCGCCACGGCCATCGCCGGGATGCCGGAAGCATGGCGACGCTGCCTGCGCGGCGAGGGCGACCTGGATCTGCGCGCCGCGCGGCTGCTGGCCGATCATCAATACCTGTGGGCGACCCGCGCTCCAACCTCGCGGCTGGCGGCGTTCTTCGCCAGCAAGCTGATGCGCGGCCGCATGGAGAAGATCGCCGAAGCGGATATCGACGATTATCCGCCCGCGCTGCGTCATCCCCATTTCCGGGGCGCGGTGTACCGGCTGGACGAGCCGATCGTGGATGTGACCTCGGTGCTGGCGGCGTTGGTCGAGCGCCATCGCGAAGCGATCATCCTCCATCAGGGGCCGGCAATGCCGACGGCGGAGGGCACAGTCACCCTGCGCTATGCCGGCCAGCGGACGTGGGCGATCCGACCGGTTTATACCGTGTTCGCCGCCGGCGCGGGCAACGCGGTGTTGCCGTGGGCGACGCTGCAACTGCGGCCCCTGCACATGGTCATGGCGCGCGGTCCGACCCTGCCCGGTCCGCTCTACGCGCACTGTCTGGGCGCCAGCGACGTGCCCCGGTTGACCGTGACCAGCCACCACGACGCCGGTGGACGGCTGGTCTGGTATCTCGGCGGCGGCTTGGCCGAGGAGGGGGTCCAGCGCGACCGCTACGACCAAATCCAGGTGGCGCGGCGGGAACTGAAAGCGTTGCTGCCGTGGGTGGATTGGTCGCCGGCGGAGTTTGCTACCTTCACCGTCCAGCGGGCCGAAGCGCATCAACTGCAGGGCATCCGCCCGGCCGAACCGGGTATTTTCCGCAACGAGCGGGTGCTGGCTGCCTGGCCGACCAAGCTGGCGCTGGCGCCGCTGCTGGCCGAACGTATCGAGGAAATGCTGCGCACGCTGGGCGCGCGGCCCCGGCGGGTGAATTTGCGGGTGCTGGCGGATTGGCCGCGCCCCGAAATCGCGGTTCCGCCCTGGGATCGGGAGGATTTGGAATGGAGCTGAGGCCGCTGGGCGCGACCGGGTTGCGGATCAGCCCGCTGGGGCTGGGCACGGTGAAATTTGGCCGCAATCAGGGGGTCAAGTATCCCCAGTCGTTCGAGTTGCCGTCGGACCGGGAGGCGCTGGCGCTGCTGGAACGAGCCTGGGAATTGGGCATCAACCTGCTGGATACCGCACCCGCGTATGGCGAGAGCGAGGAGCGGCTGGGCCGGCTGCTGCGGCAATGCCGGCGGGACTGGGTGATCGTGACCAAGGTCGGCGAGGAATTTAGCGAGGGCGCGTCCCATTTCGACTTTTCCGCCGCCGCCACCCGCGCCAGCGTCGAACGCAGCCTGCGGCGGTTGGGCGCCGAAGCGCTGGACGCGGTGCTGATCCATTCCAGCGGCGATGATCTGGCGATTCTGGAGCGGGAAGCGGTGTTGCCGACCTTGCTGGATTTGAAACAGGTCGGTCTGGTGCGAACCGTCGGGATGTCCAGCAAAACCGTGGCCGGGGGCCTGCGCGCGGTGGACTGCTGCGATGTGTTGATGGTCACCTACAACCTGGCCCAGCGGGAAGAATTGCCGGTGATCCGCGCCGCCGGGGCGACTGGCAAGGGCGTATTGATCAAGAAGGGCCTGCTCAGCGGTCATCTCGAAGGGACAACGGCAAGCGATCCGGTGCGAGCTTCGCTGGAGTTGATCTACGCCGAGCCGGGAGTGAGCAGCGTGGTGGTCGGCACTCTGAATCCGGCGCACCTGCGGGCCAACGCGGCGGCGGTGGAAAGCGTGTTGGGCCGGTAACCCCCGCTTGGCAACACGGAGACAAGGCGTATTTTCTGCTTTCTCTGTGATCCCGCTGGTCAGAACCTGGATAAAAACCAACCGTGACTCATCCTGCTCCCGAGGATCGTTGACCCATGCGCTTTCCCTATGGCATTGCCGATTTCCAGACGATCATCGCCGAAGGCTATTTCTATGTGGATCGCACCGACCGCATCGCGCTGATCGAGAATGCGGGCCATCAACTGCTGTTCCTGCGTCCGCGTCGATTCGGCAAGAGCCTGTGGCTGTCCACCTTGGAGAACTACTATGACCTGGCGCGGGCGGATGACTTCGAGCGGCTGTTCGGGGGACTGAAGATCGGCCAGAACCCCACTCCGCTGTGCAACCGCTACTTCATCCTCAAGCTGAACTTCTCGGTAGTCGATCCCAGCGGCGATCACGACGCGATTCGCCACGCCCTGTTCGATCATATCAACACGCGGATCGAAGATGTCCTGATTCGTTACGCGCCCTGGCTCGGGCAACCGGCGCGCGTCCACCCGGACAATGCCATCGCCAGCCTGCAATCCCTGCTCGGCGCGGTCTCCCGCACACCTTACAAGCTCTACCTACTGATTGACGAATACGACAACTTCGCCAACGAAGTGATGATCAGTCCGCTGCGAGGCACGGACCGCTATGAGGCCCTGGTGCGCGGCGAAGGCACCATCAAGACCTTTTTCAAGGCGATCAAGGAAGGAGCGGAAGGGCGGGGCATCGACCGGGCATTCATCACCGGTGTGTCGCCGGTCGTCCTGAGCGACATCACCAGTGGTTACAACGTGGTGGAAGATTTAAGTTTCGACCCGGACTATCACGACTTGTGCGGCTTTACCGAAAGCGAACTGCGCGCCGTCCTGGAAGCGGTGGCGGTCGCTCATTCTTTCGATGCCGGCCAAACCGACGCTGCTCTCGATCTGATGCGAGATTTTTACAACGGCTACCGTTTCTCGACCCGGCGGGAGGAGCGCCTCTACAACCCCACCCTGGCGCTGTACTTTCTCAAGCATTGGGCGCGACAGGGGGCGTATCCAGCCCGACTGCTGGACGACAACCTGGCGATGGACCGCAACCGGATTCAGTACGTCGCCCGGCTGCCGCACGGCGAGACCCTGGTCAACCGGGCGCTCGATCCCGCCGAACCGCTGGCGGTCGCGCAACTGGCTAACCGCTTCGGGGTGCAGGACATGCTGACCGCGCCCCGCGACCCCGACTTTCTGGCCTCGCTGCTGTACTACTTCGGCGTCCTGACCCTGGCCGGTCGGGACACCCTGGGCAAGCTGGCGTTGACCATTCCCAACCTGGTGATCCGCAAGCTGTATGTCGAGCGGCTCCAGGAAAGCCTGCTGCCGGACTATGCCGACCAGGAGCAGCGGCAACGGGTGGTGGAACGGTTCTACGGCACCGGCGATCTCGGCCCGCTCTGCGATTTCCTGGAGCAGCGCTATTTCAAGGTCTTCGACAACCGCGACCTGCGCTGGAGCAATGAACTGGTGGTCAAGACTGCCTTTCTGGTGACGCTGTTCAACGACGCCTTCTACGTCATGGACTCGGAACCGGCGCTGGAACGGCGGTACGCTGACCTGATGCTGCGGGTGCGGCCCGACATGCGCCAATACGCGCTGCTCGATCACCTGCTGGAATTCAAGACCGTCAGCCTCAAGGAAGCCGGCATCAGTAGCGCCGAACTGGCGGCGACGCCCCGGGAGACGCTGCGAACGCTGCCGGTGGTGACGGAGAAACTGCGGGAAGCCGAGCACCAGTTGACCGCTTATCGGAAGGTGCTGGAGCGCACCTACGGCACCACGCTCAAACTGCGCACCCACGCCGTCGCGTGCATCGGACTGGAACGACTGGTGTGGTAAACAGCCTGCCGCGCGGTTTTGGCGCCCGCCATCGGTTGGTCATGGCTGCAATCTTTGCTGAGTTTTCCCGTGCGCCAGGATTGCGACTGGAAGATTGGCAGGATGAAAAGTGAACGCTCGTCTTAAACAGGATCAAGAGGTTCGGGCATCGCGCTCCGCTTGGATTTGAGCGTCGATGGCTTCCGCTGTCCGCTGGCATTCCAAGGGTAAAGGATGTTCCGCCAAGAATTTCAGGAGGACATCGGGGTGGCCCGGTTCAAGGGTATAATCCGGGTGACCCAATGTATCCAGCACAGTCACAATGGCTCGTTTCGGCGTGGTAATCCGCACATTTTCCAAGAGTCGTACTACGCCGGAAGGCTCGATAATCGCTTCAACCGTTTGCAACATGGCTTAACTCTCCTTCATCTCTCATGCGGGATACCCTAACCAGTCGTGATCGGCTTTCCGCTCACCTTTGAGAGAACGATAGAGGTCAAGACATGTCTTTTGCGTCCCTGTTTCCATAAGCAGCAACCCTTTGGGTCAGGCTAAACCCCTGGAAAGGCAAAAGACAAGACCAGACCCCAATATTTAGTTGATATTTGTTCAAAACAAAAATTCCTGCTTATTAACCGGTTCGTTCTTTTGCCCTTTGCTTATCCTTATAAAATTTTCAGGAGAAGAAAATGCAAATTCCAAAAGCTTTCGTTCCACAAGTGCTTTATAAAGAGCTGCAGATGAAGCTTGGCAATTTATGGACTTTTCAGGATTGAACTCAATATCTGAGAACCCATCATATTCTAATAATTGTTTGGCTAAACTTATATTTTGTTTAAGTGCTGACAAATATAGCCAGTCATAAAATACAGTTTTTGGATTTAAAGACCAATCAAACCCTTCATATTGAAACATTATTAATTGCCCAGATGTTTTTAGTCGCTCATCTGCTTTTGCTTCCCTCGATGTTTTTTGATAGATATCTGTGTAAGGTCCACCATCAGAGAAAACTTTACTACCCTGAAAAAGAACTTCAACTGGAGCAGAATTTCCGTTTGCAGTTTTAAACATAAGATTAAAAGCACTCAATTGAATTCCAATCTTATCCTCTGATTTACTAGAGATTTCTAAAACATTTTCTATGCCTCTACTTTTTTTAGCTGCTTCGTGAAGGGAACGAATAGACTTTTGTTTTTGGCTTTTAGACATCCCAGCATGCCAAGTAAATTCAATTGGAATAGCAACTACCATTTGGCTACCGTTCAATTTTGGAACAAAAATCGGTCTTTTAGCCATAAATTTAAATCTCACCTAATCGATTTTAAGAGGAAAGACTCGCCAATCGGTGTTGTTGCCAGTGCGTCCAATCGATTCTCGGTTTAAATAATTCTGGGCATACAATTAAGAGATTATCTTTCAAATACGCAAACTGACTTGCATCAAGTGTGTCTTTAACAGCTATATTAACAATATAATTTATTGGAATTTCGTTGTTAACCATCACTTCAGCTTGTGGGTCTGTTGTATAATTGATTGGAATATTTATGCGGTGTTCTTCATAGCTAAACATACGTTTCAATTCATCAATTGATGACCACTTTGAATCCTCAAACATTATTATTTGAGAGCTAGCAGCATTTGTTAAAATAAATTTGCAGTTAAGTTCCCATAAAACATCACTCCGAATCAATAATACAGCCCATCCATTAACTTTTGACATCGATTTTCTTTTATTATAAAACATTTTATAATTTGGGAAACTAATAGATAATGAAATCCAATCTAACCAACCATCAGCTCGTGATTCATCTGGAAAAATAACATTATGATTCAAAAGACGATTTCTAGACTGAAGACCATATTCCAATATGGAAGGTATATTATATAATGGAGTAAAATGCATCAGATGTTGTATTTGTCGATCAATTACGTAATTACGTATACTGTCTGCATAAATTTTCTTGATTCTTCTGTCATATTTTTCTTTTTCTAAGCGTTCTTTTTGCTGAATATATTCAGCTTCATCTTGTCTTATTTTTCTTTCAAGTTCAGCTTCTTCTAGTCTTTTCTTTCTTTCTAGCTCAGCTCTTTCTAATCTTATTTTGCTTTCTCTTTCAATTGCATCTTGTCTATTAATAATAAGTTCATTTCGCTCCTGCTTTAGCTGATCAGTATGATCTTGACCAACAATAGCAATTGTTACCTGATTAAGCCACGAAGCTAAGTTTATATCTATATTACGCCATAGCTTTTCAATATCTGTAATAATTAATGAATGTAATTTTTTAGGAATCTTTATAGCAGTTACATTTCCAATTTTAAAGCTTTCTGAATTAAAAGTTTTCTCATTTTCATTGTCAAAAATCAGATAAATCAGTGGAATATAATCTTTACGATGTTCAACACGTAATATTTTTCCGTCCCCAAGTTTTGAGTGATGTATTCTCGCACCTTCTAGCTTTGACCATACTTCAATGTACTGATCGGCATATTTTGCAAAATCAACTGCACTAATTTCTACAGTGTCTTCACATAACCGAGGCATAGGATTGTCAATTGTTAGCATTTGCTGTGTCTCAATACTTTGGCTCTAGCGCCATAAGTCCTCAGCCCCGCAGCGCCGCCCGCAGTCGCTCCACCCCCTCGCCCAGTTGCGGAATGGCGTTGGTGTAGGCGAAACGGACGTGCCGTTGCGGCAGGTGATGACCGAAATCAATGCCCGGGGTGAAGGCGACGCCGGTTTCTTCCAGCAGGCGCAGGGCGAACCCGTAGCTGTCGTCGGTGAAGCGGCCGCAGTCGGCGTAGAGATAGAACGCGCCATCCGGGGTGACGGGGATGTGAAAACCCAGTTCGCGCAGCGCTGGCAGCAGAAAATCCCGCCGCGCCTGAAATTCCCGCCGCCGCTCCTCGAAAATCGCCCGCGCCTCCGGCGTAAACGCCGCCAGCGCCGCGTATTGCGCCGGGGTGGACGCCGCCAGATACAGGTTCTGCGCCAGCTTCTCGGCGTCGCCGACACAGTCGTCCGGCGCGACCAGCCAGCCCAGCCGCCAGCCGGTCATCCCGTAATATTTGGAAAAGCTGTTGACGACCAGAACCCGCTCCGAAACCGCCAGCGCGGTTTGCACCGGCGCACCGTAGACCAGCCCGTGATAAATCTCGTCCATGATCACCCGCCCGCCGCGCGTCTCGACCGCAGCGACGATGGCCGCCACCTCATTGGGCGCAATCACCGTACCGGTGGGATTGGCCGGCGAGGCCAGCAACACCGCTACCGTCCGTTCGTCCCAATGGCGTTCGACCAACTCGGCGGTAAGCTGATACCCGGTCTCCGGCCCGACCGGAATCCCCACCGCCTCGCCTTCCACCAGCCGCACGAAATGCCGGTTGCAGGGATAACCTGGATCGGCCAGCAACACCCGGTCGCCGGGATCGATCAGTACCGCTGTTGCCAGTTGCAACGCGCCCGAAGCGCCGGGGGTGACGAGAATGCGCCGCGCGGGAACCTCGACCCCGTACCGCTCCCGGTAGTGGTCGCTGATGGCTTGGCGCAGTTCCGGCAGACCGGCGGCGGCGGTGTAACGGGTGCGGCCTTCCGCCAGCGCCCGCTGGCCAGCGGCGATGATCGGCGCGGCGGTCGGAAAATCCGGCTCGCCGACTTCCATGTGGATGATCGAGCGGCCGGCGGCCTCCAGCGCCTTGGCGCGGGCCAACAGCGCCATGACATGGAACGGCGCGATGTCCGCCATGCGGCGGGCGGACGCGAACGGGTCAGAGGCCAAACGCTCCCCCCCGACCTTCCTCCTCCTCGTCGTGAATGGCCAGATCGGCCAAGTTGGTTGATTGCCGGGCGCCGCTGCTGGTTTCGGCGCTTTCGGCCAGTCGGATTTTCAGGCCGACGTTGTTCTTGGAATCCGCGTTCTTGATCGCTTCGTCCTTGGAAATCTTGCCTTCCCGGTACAGCTTGAACAGCGACTGATCGAAGGTCTGGGTACCCGACTCGGTGGACTGCTCCATCGCGTCCTTGATGTAATCGATCTTGCCCTTCTGGATCAGATCGGCGATGTAGGGCGTGTTCAACAACACTTCCACCGCCGGCACCAGACCGCCAGTCAGGGAGCGGATCAGGCGCTGCGAGATGATGGCGCGCAGGTTCAGCGACAGGTCCAGCAGTAGTTGCGGTCGCACGTCCTCGGGGAAGAAATTGACGATGCGATCCAGCGCGCCGTTGGCGTTGTTGGCGTGCAGGGTGGACAACACCAGATGGCCGGTCTCGGCGAAGGTCAGCACGTATTTCATCACCTCGCGGGCGCGCACCTCGCCGACCAGGATCACGTCCGGCGCCTCGCGCATCGCGCTGCGCAGGGCGTTTTCGTAGTCGTGGGTGTCGATGCCGATCTCGCGCTGGGCGATCACCGACTTCTTGTGCTGGTGAGTAAATTCGATCGGGTCCTCGATGGTGATGATGTGGCCTGGAGAACTGGCGTTGCGATGGTCGATCATCGCCGCCAGGGTGGTGGATTTGCCGGACCCGGTGGCGCCCACCAGCATGACCAGGCCCCGCTTTTCCATCACGATCTGCCGCAACAGCGGTGGCAGGCCCAGTTCCTCCACTTGCGGGATGTCGCCCTTGATGTAGCGAATCACCATGGACACCTCGCCGCGCTGCCTGAACACGTTGGAGCGGAACCGGCCGACCCCTTGCAGCGGAATGGCGAAGTTGAGTTCCCATTCGTGTTCGAATTCCTTGATCTGGTCGTCCTTCATGACCGAATAGGCGATCTCGCGCACCTGACCGGGCGCAAGCACCTTGTTGCCGATCGGGCGCACCACGCCGCCGATTTTGATGTTGACCGGCGCACCGACGTGAAAAAACAGGTCGGAGGCGCTTTTATCGACCATCAGTTTGAGATACGGGGTGATGTCCATCAGGATTCCTCCACATTTAGGCCAGCCGATTCAGACCGTTGAGCGCCGCTACCCGGTACGCCTCGGCCATGGTCGGATAATTGAAGGTGGTGTTGACGAAGTACTGGATCGTATTGGCCTCGCCCCGCTGCGCCATGATCGCCTGGCCGATGTGGACGATTTCCGCCGCTTGGTCGCCGAAGCAATGGATACCGAGAATTTCCAGGGTGTCGCGGTGGAACAGCAGCTTGAGCATCCCGACGGTGCGGCCGGTGATCTGGGCGCGCGCCAGGCTCTTGAAATAAGCGTGGCCCACCTCGTAGGGCACCCGGGCCTCGGTCAGTTCGCGCTCGGCGCGGCCCACCGAACTGATCTCCGGCGAGGTATAGATGCCGGTCGGGATGTAATCGACCAGATGATGATCGCACGCGCCGCTGACCAAGTGGGTGGCGGCGAATCGGCCCTGATCGTAGGCGGCGCTGGCCAAGCTGGGATAGCCGATCACGTCGCCCACCGCGTAGATGTGCGGCAAGGCGGTGCGGTAGTTGTCGTCCACCTTGATCTGGCCACGGCTGTTGGGCACGATCCCCAAGTCCTCCAGTCCCATGTTGGCGGTGTTGCCGGTGCGGCCGTTGGCCCACAGCAGCACGTCGGCCTTGATCCGCTTGCCGGACTTGAAGCTCATCACCGCGCCGTCCGGCAACCCTTCCACCGCTTCGTATTCCTCGTTGTGGCGGATCATCACCCCCTGGTCGCGCAGGTGATAGCTCAGGGCGTGGGCAATCTCGTCGTCGAGGAAGGACAGCAGTTGGGCGCGGGTGTCCACCAGATCCACCTTGCAGCCCATGTTGCGGAAGATGCTGGCGTATTCGCAGCCGATCACCCCCGCCCCGTAGATCAGGATCGAGCGCGGGGTGGTGGACATGCCGAGGAGGGTGTCGCTGTCGAAGACGCGCGGGTGATCGAAGTCGATGTCTCGGGGCCGGAACGGATGTGAGCCAGAAGCGACGACGAAGGCGGCGGCGGTCAGCACCGCCGGCTCGTTTTGCGAGCCGGCGCGGACCTCGAGCGTGTGCGCGTCGAGGAATTTGGCGTGGCCATGGTAGAGCCGGACCCGGTTGCGCTCGTAAAAATCCCGGCGCATGGTGGTTTGGCGGGCGATGACCGATTCGGCGGAGCGCAACAAGTCGGGATAGGACAGTTTCAGGGCATGGCCGAGCGCGTTGCGGAAGGCCGGACTGGTATTGAACTCCAACATCCGGTTGATGGCATGGCGCAGCGCCTTGGAAGGAATGGTGCCCCAGTGGGTGCAGCCACCGCCGACCAAGTGGTGTTTTTCGATCACCGCCACCGACTTCCCGTCCTTGGCGGCTTTCATGGCGGCTCCCTCGCCCCCCGGGCCGGTGCCGATCACGATGACATCGTAGTTTTGATCGCTCATTGTCGCGCTCGTCGGTGGTTTTGGCGGAAGACGCGGGAAACGCTCCACCGGTTTTTCGATTGACGATTATATTGACGATTATAGTTTAGTTCCCCTTTTTGACGGCGGCAAAACTAGGGATAGATACCCATGAGACCGGCCCCCCTTTCCTGGCGCCCCTTCGATCCGGCCCAATGCCCCGAGAAGGGCCTGTCGCCACCTGCGTTAGCAACTACACTATGCGGGGTGGGTCGATGACCACCGTGATCCCGACCCTCGGCCCTGTGACAATTTCAGCCCCCGAACGCGGAGTGCGCTCATGCTTCCCCAGATCAAGACCATCCTGTACACCACGGCTCTAGGCAGTCACACGCGCCCGGTTTTTCGTTTCGCGGTCGGCCTGGCCCGGCAGCATAACGCCCGGATCGTCCTGCTGCATGTGGTCGAGCCGTTGAACAACTCGGTTCGATTCCTGATGGAATCCTATCTGTCGCCGGAAAAGGCCCACGAACTGCATCACGAAGCGACCCGCGGCGTCCTGGAGAAATTCCACAAGCGACTGGAGGCGTTCTGCGCGGAAGAACTCGGCGCTACGCTTGAACAGACCGAGGTCATCTCGGAAATCCGCGTGATCAGCGGCGTTCCCTACGAAGTCATCCTGCACGAGGCCGACCGTTGCAAGGCCGATCTGATCGTCATGGGCACCCACACCGGCGGCGCCCGGCGCGTCGATTTTCTGGGTTCGACCACGCGCCGGCTGACCTTGCTGTCCAAGCGGCCGGTGCTGATCGTTCCCGTTACCGATAGCTCCAGCAATGAATGGCCCGAAGCGCTCATCTGAGTCGCGGCGCGGTCGCTCCTGGACCCGCGAACGAGGGCTGGGCTGGGTG
>WBUJ01000236.1 GCA_008933795.1 Candidatus Contendibacter sp.
CAGTTAAGGGGCATCGGTTCCTTGCAAGCATTACCTGTAGCTCACTACCCAGCGTGAAGGGGGTGCCAGTTTGCTCCTGATTTGCAGGACAAATATAGGGTGGGCTGAAGAATCTTGCTAATCAGGTAGAAGATTGACGGGATTATTGATTTTGTTTAAGTCGTAGCGTCTGACGACGGGAGATTGCTGAATAAAACGATGTGGAAGCGGCCCGGCGCTCACGGAGGCAATGCTCAGTCTACGACTGCCCCTGCCAATACGTCCGAAACTGGGATTGCGCCGAGCCTGTATAAAAAAATAAGCGACTTCCTTGAAAAAAGCAAGGCGTCCAAGGTCGTGGACGCGAACGGCGATCCGCTGGTGGTGTATCACGGGACGGACAAAGCTCGAAGCGTTTTTGACCGGAAAATGCTTGGGAGCAATACGCGCGGCGCTGGCACGGAGTGGGGATTTTTCTTTGCGGAAGATTTCGACCACGCAAAATACTGGGCAAAACATGCTGGAAGTCATGAGGTTGTTGAGGAGGTTTTCCTTCGCGTATTGAATCCGGCGGAAATCGATGCCGGAAACGATGGCGGTCTCACTTTAGAATCAGCCATGGACGACGCGCTTATGGATTCTGACCATGATGGAGCACGCATCGACAACATGCGAGAAGCGGGTAAAGACAATCTAACGTCTTGGATAGTTTTCGATTCGGAGCAAATCAAATCAGCCATCGGCAACACCGGCGCGTTCTCGCCCCACCACGCGGACATTCGGTATGCCATTGCCCCCGGCACGCCGCCGCAAGTCGCTCCGCCGCCAATGACCCGCATCGAGATGATGCGCCGCGCCATTCAGGATCGGTTTCTGCGCTTCAAGACCGTCCAGAACTGGCTCAAGCAACGCGGCATTAACCTGACCCCGGACGCCGACGTGTACGGGGCCGAGGAACGTAGCGTCAAGCGGTTCGCCGCGCGGGCCGAGGACTTCCGCAACGACACCCTGCGCCCGTTGGTGCAGGAAGCGGCGAAGGCCAAATACGCCGTGACCGGCGGTGATCTGATCGGCGCGCTGCTGGACGGCCAGCCGTTGCCGGCGACCTTCCAGCCCAGCATCCCGGAATACCTGATCGCCCAGCACGCCGCCGAGCGCAATGCCGTCATCGCCAAGATCAACCCGAAGTATCCCGACGGCGGCTCTGGCCTGATGAATCAACAGGCCACCGACCTTCTGGCGCGCTATCGCGCCCTGCCGGACTTCGCCGCGTTCTCGAACCTGGCGGAACGGTTCCGCGCTATCGCCGATGGCACCAAGACGCTGCTGCTGAACGCCGGCATCCTGTCCGCCGACCAAGTGGCGGCCTGGAACCGGGCGTATCAACATTACGTCCCGCTCAAGGGCGGCCCGGAAGACGGGGCGCAACAGGGCGCGGGGTCGGGGGGCTGTCGGTCAATGGCCGCCAGCGCCGGGCGCTGGGTATAGGCGAGGCAGTCGGCGAATCGGGCACCTCAACCGAAGTTGCCGGCCACCCGCCTACTACTACCTCGCCTGATGACATTCTACTCCAAACCAGCCTGCCCCAGTTCACCTGGAGCCAGAATGCGCAAGGCCCGCCAGTAACTCCGGGGGATCGGTAGGCGCATTTGCCGACTGTCAGTTAGAACCCCGGCCCTTGGCGAGCCTGGATACAAGCATACACCGTGAAAGCTGGTAGCCGCTAACTGCCGCGAACGGTGGCGTATTCTAGACACATTCCAGACAAGCTGCCCGAAAGCGCGAGAATTGATAAGTTAACAGATTGATTCTATTGGCGCTCCCTAGGGGTTTCGAACCCCTGTTCCCGCCGTGAGAGGGCGGTGTCCTAGGCCACTAGACGAAGGGAGCGGAATGACGGGTGGCGTCTTGGAAGGAAAGTAGTATTATACCCACGCTTCCGCTGCATACAAGAGTTGGCGAACGCGCCTTGGAATCCACACGCCCAACCTCCCCACTCATCATCATCCCTCGCCCCGAACACAACATCTCGCGGGCCAATATCAGCCCCAACGCGGTCAAAGTCCTGTACCGGCTGCGCGAGGCCGGCCATCGTGCCTGTCTGGTCGGGGGCGGGGTGCGAGACCTGCTGCTCGGCCGCGAACCGAAGGATTTCGACGTCGCCACCGATGCCCGCCCGGAACAGGTTTACAAGCTGTTCCGCAACTGCCGGTTGATCGGCCGCCGGTTCCGACTGGCGCACGTTCAGTTCGGTTCGGAAATCATCGAGGTCGCCACCTTCCGCGCCCACGGCGGCGACAGCGAGGACGGCGACGGCCCCAGCGTGGAACGGGCCGCCGACGGTCGCATTCTCAGCGACAACGTCTATGGCAGCATCGAGGACGACGCCTGGCGGCGGGATTTCACCATCAACGCCCTGTACTACGACATCGCCACTTTCGCGGTGCTCGACTACGTGGGCGGCATGGCCGATCTCGAGGCTGGCCTGATCCGGCTGATCGGCGACCCGGCGCAACACTACCACGAAGATCCGGTGCGTTTGCTGCGGGCGGTGCGGTTCGCCGCCAAACTGGGCTTCCGGCTCGATCCCGCCACCGAAGCGCCGTTGCACCGGCTGGGCCACCTGCTGGAAAAAATCCCGCCGGCCCGGCTGTTCGACGAAATTCTCAAGCTGTTCCTGGGTGGCTGCGCCATCCAGACCTTCGAGCTGCTGCGCCATTACCGCCTGTTTGGCTGGCTGTTCCCGGCGACCGAGCACTGTTTGAACCACCAGCAGCGCCATTACCCGAAAACCCTCCTGGCCAGGGCGCTCGCCAGCACCGACAGCCGGTTGGCCGAAAACAAGTCGGTCAACCCTGCGTTCCTGTTCGCCGCTCTGCTGTGGGAGCCGCTGCGGGAACAGATGCGCCACCTGGAAGCGGAGGGGTTGGATGAGCATGAGGTGTTGCAGGAAGCCGCCGAACGGGTCGTTCAGGCGCAAATCCGCCATACCGCCCTGCCCCGCCGCTACAGCCTGCCGATGCGGGAAATCTGGGAATTGCAGCAACGGTTGACGGTCGTCACCGGCAAGCGCCCGCTGCGGCTGCTGGACCATCCCCGGTTCCGCGCCGGCTACGATTTCCTGCTGCTGCGCGCCGAGGCGGACGAACAGGCGGCGGAACTGGCCGACTGGTGGACCCGGTTGCTGGCGCTGGACGCCGCCGGTCGCGCCCAAGCCACCCAGCCGGCGGCTACGGCCAAAACCGGCAAACCCCGCCGTCGGCGTAAATCGCGCTCCCGCAAGGGCGATCAGGCCGCCCAACCGGCACCCGAGGCCTGAGTTCGGGGATCGGTCCCATGCGACCCGCGCGGGCCTACATCGGCATCGGCAGCAATCTGGACGACCCAATTGGCCAAGTGCGGCGCGCGCTCCAGGCGCTGAGCGGGATTCTCGCCAGCGGGTGCGTGGCGCAATCGCCGCTGTACCGCACCGCGCCCGTCGGCGATCCATCTGGCCAACCAGATTACATCAACGCCGTCGCCGCCTTGGACACCGGCTTGACCCCTCAACAATTGCTGATGGCGTTGCAGACGCTTGAACTCGCGCAGGGGCGAACCCGGAACGTGCGCTGGGGGGCGCGCACCCTGGACCTGGATTTGCTGTTGTACGATCAACTGACCAGCGATGATCCTCGACTGACCCTGCCGCATCCCCGCCTGCACGAACGGGCGTTCGTGCTTTATCCGCTGTGCGACATCGCCCCGCATCTGATGATTCCCGGCCACGGGCCGCTGACCGAACTGCTGGCGCGCTGTCCGCCGCAGGCCATCGCCCGTCTGGACAGCGCCGATTAACGGGGTACGAT
>WBUJ01000237.1 GCA_008933795.1 Candidatus Contendibacter sp.
CGCCAGCGCGGCGCGGCCCCACCCAGAGCACGCCATGTACCAGGAACAGCCCACCCGCAAGCCGATCACGATCACCACCCTGGCGAAGATGAAACGCGACCGGGAGAAATTCGCGGTCCTGACCGCCTACGACGCCAGTTTCGCGGCGCTGCTGGAAGCGGCGGGCGTGGAAGTCCTGTTGGTCGGCGATTCGCTGGGCATGGTGGTGCAGGGCCAGCGCACCACCGTGCCGGTGACGATGGAGGACATGATCTATCACACCCGGCTGGTGGCGCGCGGTCGCCAGACCGCGCTGCTGATGGCGGATATGCCATTCGCCAGCTACGCCACGGTTGAGCAGGGGGTGTACAACGCTGCCCGGTTGATGGGCGAAGGCGGCGCGCAGATGGTCAAGCTGGAAGGCGGCGGCTGGCTGGCCGAAACCGTGCGCCAAATGAGCCGCAACGGGATTCCGGTCTGCGTCCATCTGGGCTTGTTGCCGCAGTCGGTACACAAGCTGGGTGGCTACAAGGTGCAGGGCCGCGAGGAAGCCGCCGCCCGCCAGATCCTCGACGAGGCGCTGGCCCTGCAGGACGCCGGCGCCGACGTGGCGCTGGTGGAATGCATTCCAGCCGAATTGGCGGCGCGGCTGACCGAGGCACTGGAAATCCCGCTGATCGGCATCGGCGCGGGTCCGAACTGTGACGCCCAGGTGCTGGTGCTCTACGACATGCTGGGCATCACGCCTGGCCGCCGGCCGAAGTTCTCCAAAAACTTCCTGACTGGCCGCGACAGCCTGCAAGCGGCGGTTGCCGCCTACGTGGCCGCCGTCAAGAGCGGCGAATTCCCCGGCCCCGAACACTGCATCGCCTGATCGTCGAGGAGAGCTATCGTGCGAACTGTCCACACCATCGCCGAGCTGCGCGCCCAGGTCGCGGCCTGGAAACAGGCCGGGGAACGGGTCGCTTTCGTACCCACCATGGGCAACCTGCACCGGGGCCATATTCACTTGGTCGAGCGCGCTCGTGAACTGGCGCCGCGCGCGGTAGCCAGCATCTTCGTCAATCCGATGCAGTTCGGCCCCAACGAGGATTTCGCCGCCTATCCCCGCACCTTGGACGCCGATTCCCGCCAGTTGGAAGCCGCCGGGCTGGACCTGCTGTTCGCGCCCAGCGTGGCCGAGATGTATCCGCGCCCCTTGGAAAAGATGACCCAGGTGACAGTGCCGGACCTGCCGACGGTGCTGTGCGGCGCCAACCGGGCCGGTCATTTCACCGGCGTCACCACGGTGGTGAGCAAGCTGTTCAACATGGTGCAACCGGACATCGCGGTATTCGGCGAAAAGGACTGGCAACAACTGGTCATCATCCGCCGGATGGCCGCCGACCTCGATATGCCGGTGGAAATCATCGGCGTAGCGACGGTGCGGGAACCCGAGGGCCTGGCGCTGAGTTCGCGCAACGGCTATTTGTCCGTTGGAGAACGGGCCATCGCTCCTACGCTGTACGTGACCCTGCGGGCGACCGCCGAGCGGCTGCGGGCGGGCGAACGGGATTGGGCGAGGCTAGAAGATGAGGCGAAGGCGCGGCTGACGGCAGCAGGTTTCCGTCCGGACTATTTTGAAATCCGCCGGCCCGACGACTTGCAACGTCCGGTCCCTACCGATGTTGACTTGCGGATCTTCGCAGCAGCCTGGCTGGGTCGGGCGCGGCTGATCGACAATCTGGCGGTTTGACGGCTTTCCTCACAACGCACGGCCTCGCGATTAAAGCCTGCGGGATAGGGGAATCGCTTTGCGTTCAACGATTGAAAAAATGGCCCGAACAGGAATCAAACTGAATTCATAATCATTTGAAGTATCAGAGAAAAATTCCGCTGGTTTTCTTGAGTACCGTCAAAAATACCGGCTTTTTGATGCCGTCATCTTATCTGCCCGGCTGGCCTGACCAGGGCCGCCAAGGTGGCGATGGTGGCGACGTGGCGGCGATCTACCCGACTTCCAGCGCCAGCGCCAAGGCGGCGATGGTGGCGACGGTCTACCCGACTTCCAGCGCCCGCCGGTGAAGGTCTGCCCGCCCCTCGTTGTCGAGTTGACCAGGGCGAACCGGCAACGGCTGGCGACGTGGCGGCGATCTACCCGACTTCCAGCGCCAGCGCCAAGGCGGCGACGGCGGGCGTTCCTGATCTACCCGACTTCCAGCGCCCGCCGGTGAAGGTCTGCCCGCCCCTCGTTGTGGAGGTGACCAGGGCCGGCAAGGCGGCGATGGTGGCAACGGCCAGCGCCCGCCGGTGAAGGTCTGCCCGCCCCTCGTTGTCGAGTTGACCAGGGCGAACCTGGAACCGGCTGACAAGGTGACGCTGATCTACCCAACTCCCAGCGCCAGCCGGTGACGGTCTACCGCCCCTCGTTGTGGAGGTGACCAGGGCCGCCAAGGTGGCAACGTTCAGCCGTTAATGACCCAGTTAACGGGGCGTTAACGGGGCGTTAACGGAGTCGCTAGGCGGTTGGGGTGAATCCATCTTGCCGAAAATCGCGTTGTTCATGCGGTTGATTACCCCAGTTGTATGTTGTTCCGATAGGTGGCTGTATCGCTTGACCATGGAGAGGGTCTTATGCCCTAACACGTCCGCTATTTCTTGAATGGTTGCGCCATTCATTGCCAAGTAAGAGGCGGTTGAATGTCTCAAATCGTGCCAGCGAAAGTCGTCTATCTTCGTCATCATCAGGGCAAAATTCCAAGACGTTCGTAGGTCAATGGGGCGGTTTGGATTTTTACCAGGGAACACCAAAGGAGAATTAAGATTACGGGCATTAAACCTATCATGTAATATAGACTTTACATGGTCTCCAATTGGTAATACTCGAATCTCCCCGTTTTTCGTTTCCAGCAGCGTGATAACCCCACGTTTCAAATCAACTTCATTCCATCGCAACCCCAAAATTTCCATTTTGCGCGCGCCAGTAGCCAGGGCCAACATGACAGCGTGATATAGATCATGGGGATTTTTCTCACGGCAAAACGTCAACAGCCGTTCACGTTCTTCGTTTGATAGGAACCGAATTCGCCCGCGCGATTCTTTGCCACGTAACACCCTTGTTACGGGGTTGTCTTCTGTCCAGCCGTATTCTTTCACGGCAACCGTGAACATAGCCGAAAGCGCGGCCAAATAACGATTGACGGTTGCTGGAGTTCGGGCCGCGCCGTTCGCTAGCGGCTGGTGCAACAACTTGTCGCGTTGTTCCGCGATCAAAGCCGGGGTCACATACGCTAGAGGATGGTCACCTAGCTTCGATTTCCACCACCTCAATTGTACGGCGCGCTGCGCTTTATCCCGTTTGCTGGCCAAAGCGCCGCTGATGTATCGCTCTATCAGTTCCGCCAAGGTGTGTCGTTTCGCTTCCTCAGTTCTAAAGAAATGCCCTTCCCGAATCATCGTTTCCGTTTTTGATGCCCAGCGTTCCGCGTCATCTTTTTTTGGGAAGGTGGCGCTTTTCGATACCCCTTTCAACCGAACTTTTACCCGATAGGACTTGCCCCGCTTACGCTGGCGCTTTTCTATACAACTCATATCTAAATCCCCGATTTTACGATTCTAAATCTACATGACGTGTAAGAATCACATGGAGTATGCCCCTCCGCCCGCTGTTTGACTACGTTTCCGCGAACTGTAGGGACAGAAAAAGGGCAATTGCCGAATTGAACGCGGGGAAATTGGCGGGATGGTTGCGAAAAAACCACAAAATCACGCAACGGAAAGCGGCGCAAGCGGGTGAATTATCGCGGGTTTCCGGGCTTGGTTAGGCGGCGATGCCGGGGGGGGTTAAC
>WBUJ01000238.1 GCA_008933795.1 Candidatus Contendibacter sp.
ACACGTAGAAGTAGGTCTTGTCCTCGAAAAGGAACTGCGTGGCGCCCTCGGCGGTGTTGTACGTCAACGGCTGGGGTTTCATGCCCTCGAAGGTCACGTTCACGCGCCGTCCGCCGCGCCAGTTCAGCGTGATGGTTTGGTCGGGGTAACGGAGGACGGTCCTGCCTCGGCCACCGGGCGCGGCGCCCTCGACCCGGCACTTGTAGCGGTAGTGCCTGCCCCCCACGATGACGCCGCACACCGTCGCGAAGCGGCCGCCGCTGGCGCCGGGTCCCGGCGCGGGCGCGCGCTCCGCCGCACCACCCCGGCAATCGAAAGCCGGCGCCGTGACGAGGGACTGGTAGCGGCCCTGGGCAGTGCGCACGGTGATGCACTGCCCGCTGCGGGCATGACGCCAGTTCGTGTAGCTGTCGCCACCGGACTTTTCGCCCTTGACGTATTTATAGCCTCGCTGCTGGAGGACCTGTTCGCCGCTGCTGCCCCGCGCCCCGACCAGGTCTTGCAGGCCCGGCGCCGGGTCCTGCGCCAGCGCGGCTTGGGTAAAAATCAGGGCCGCGGCGAGCATTACTGCGGAACAACCAAGGATACGATGCGGCATGGTGCGAACTCCTGAGTGGATTTGTGGCGGGTATGGTTTTTTGAAAAGCGATAACCGACCATCACGCGGGTTAGCCGGAATCATAACGTTCCGACTTTTCAATAAAAATCCGGATTTCCCTGTAAGGATTTTCCTGACAGCGGGGTTCGCGGCTGTGCAAACGACCGATCTCAAGACCGGAGCAGTAGCCATCATGGCGTCTGGAACGCCCCCGCCTCTTCCTGGCTTCCTTTCGGATGTTGAGAAGCGGTCTAAAAACCAAGTCTTTGACCTGTATGACTGGCGAGCCTGCTCGCTGTTGCTGCCGGTAGCCCCGACCAAGTCTTGCAGACCGAGGGTGGGGTCTTGGGCCTAATTGGCTTGCGCCAAGACGAGGACGGCGGCGAGCCAGTCAGCGCGGTTCTTGGTCGGCGAACCGCGCTGCTGGATGACGCCTTCGTAACTCAATGTCTAACGACGCCCGGCAAGTCGCGTTGGTCCGCGCAGCCAAATGCCGAACGCAAGCAGTGTGCCGAGCAGGAGCAGCCCCCACTCAGAGAGGGTCGGGATCGCTGTGGTCTCGGGTTCGACGAAACTCACCAAGGACGCCTGAAAGCGGATCGTCGAGCGCTGGTCGCTCTGCACATTGGTCAGTAGGCATTGCGGATTGCTGCCCGCGAGCAGGCAGGCGCCGTCCCAGTGGTCGGCCTGATAGCCCGCATCGGGAGCGGCGGTGCAGATGCTGGCGCCGCCGATGGCGACGTCACCGGGCGTACAACTGACGCTGCCGTTGCCGCCGTCGACCACGGCGGAGACGCGGACCGTCGCCAGCGTCCTGGCCGCGAAGCTCACCGTCGCCGTTTGGTCTTTTTGGATCTTGGGCAGGTAACACTGGGCGCTGTTGCCCGCCGGCGCGCAGTCACCGCCCCAGCTCACCACCTGGTAGCCCGCATTCGGGGTCGCGGTGCAGGTGCTGGCCGCGCCCTTGGCCACGGTGGTGGGTGAGCAACTGACGGACCCCAGACCGCTGGCGACCGTGGCGCTGACCTGGTAGCTGCCGGGCAGCGCATGCAGGAAACTCACCGTGGCGACCTGGTTAGCGCGGATCGCGCTGAGCGCGCACTGCGTCTGGCTGCCGGCGGCGGCGCAATCCCCGCCCCAGGCTTGCACCCGGTAGCCGGGATCGGGGACGGCGGTACAGCGGCTCGCGCCGCCCGCGGTGACGGTGCCGGGCGTGCAACTGACCGCGCCATGGCCGCCGGTGACGGTGGCGCTGACCGTGTAACTGGTGGGCGGAATCGGCTCGAAGCGCACCGTCGAGGTCTGATCGGCCTGGATGTTACTGAGGGCGCAATGCACGGTGTGGCCGGTGGCGGCGCAGGCGCCGGTCCAGGCCGCGACCTGGTAGTTGGCAGCGGGGACGGCGGTGCAACTGGCGCTGTCGCCTTGCGGGACCGTGCTCGGTGCGCAGCTTACACTGCCATTGCCGCCGTCGACGCTGGCGCTGATGGCGTAGGTCGGAACCGGCAGGGCCGCGAAGCTCACCGTGGCGCTCTGGTTGGCCTGGATGTTGGTCAGGTTGCACTGGGCGCTGCTGCCCGCACTGGCACAGTCCCCGCCCCAGATCTGGACCGCCCAGCCGGCGTCGGGCACGGCGGTGCAACTGCTGCTGTCACCGGCCGTGACCGTGGTCGGGGTGCAACTGACATGGCCGTTGCCGCTACTGACGCTGGCGCTGACCGTGTAGTTCGCCGGCGGCAACGGGGCGAAGCTGACGGTGGCGGTCTGGTCGGCCTTGATCTTGGTCAAGTAGCACTGGCTCTGAGTCCCCCAGCCGGCGCAATCGCCGGCCCAGTTCGCAACCTGGTAGCCGGGATCGGGCACGGCGGTGCAGGTGCTGTTGCCGCCGGAGGTGACGGTGTTGGGCGTGCAACTGACGCTGCCGTGGCCGAGGACGACGCTGGCGCTGACGTGGTAGGTGCTGGGCGGGATGAGCGTGAAGCTGACCGTGGAGGTCTGATCGGCCTGCACGTTGCTCAGGGCGCAATGGACGTTTTGGCCGCTGGCGGCGCAAGCCCCGGTCCAACTGGCGACCTGGTAGCCGGGATTGGGTACGGCGTCGCAACTGCTGCTGTCGCCCTGTGGGACCGGACTGGGCGCGCAACTGACCGTGCCGTTGCTGCCGCTGACCGTGGCGCTGATGGTGAAGGTCGGCACCGGCAGCACGCTGAAGCTGACCGTGGAATTCTGGTCGGCCTGGACGTTGCTCAGGTCACATTGGGCGGCGCTGCCCGCCGTGGCGCAGGCTCCGCTCCAGCTTTGCACCTGATACCCGGCATCCGGCACGGCGGTACAGGTGCTGTTGTCGCCAGCGGTCACACTGGTGGGGCTGCAACTGACATGACCGTTGCCGCCATTGACCGTGGCGCTGACGCTGTAGGTGGCCGGGGGGATCGGCGCAAAGCTGACCGTGGCGCTTTGATCGGCGCGGATCTTACTCAGATAGCATTGGGCCTGGCTGCCCCAGGACGCGCAGGCATCGGTCCAAGCGGCGACCTGGTAGCCCGCATCGGGCACGGCGGTGCAGGTGCTGCTCTCGCCCTTGCTGACCGTGGTGGGGCTGCAACTGACGCTGCCGTTACCCCCGACGACGTTGGCGCTGACGTGGTAGCTGGCCGGCGGCAGGGCGCTGAAGCTGACGGTGGAGCTTTGGTTGGCCTGGATATTGGTCAGGCTGCACTGGGTATTCGTCCCGGCGCTGGCGCAGGCGCCAGTCCAGCCGGCGACCTGATCGCCGGTCCCCGGCACGGCGGTGCATTGGGCGCTGCCGCCGGTGCTGACGCTGGCGGGGCTGCAACTGACGCTGCCGCTGCCGCTGCTCACGGTCGCGCTGACGCTGTAGGTGCTCGGCGGCGCGGCCACGAAGCTGACCGTGGCGCTCTTGTGCGCCTGCACGTTGTTCAGGGTGCACTGAACCGCGCTGCCAGCCGTCGCGCAGTCGCCACCCCAACTCAGAACCTGATAGCCGGCGTTGGGCACGGCCGTGCAGGTACTGCTCGCGCCGGCCGTGACGCTGGCGGGGGTGCAGCTCACCGTGCCGTTGCCGCCGCTAACCGTGGCGGTGACGTTGTAGCTCACTGCGTTGGAAAAGGAGCCGCCTTGCAGGAACACCACGGAGTCAAGAGAGGAGTCGCTGACATCGGCGATCACCATGCGCATGGTGTGAAC
>WBUJ01000239.1 GCA_008933795.1 Candidatus Contendibacter sp.
CGGCAGCATCAGGTTTGTGTCGAGACCTTCGAGATGGGGCAATACGAAGTTACGCAAGCAGAATGGCAATCGGTGATGGGCGGAAACCCTTCCCATTTTTCAGGCTGTGCCGACTGTCCGGTAGAGAGGGTCTCGTGGAACGAGATCCAGGATTACCTCCGTCAATTGAACCAGCGGACGGGCCGAAACTACCGACTGCCGACCGAAGCGGAATGGGAATATGCGTGTCGCGGTGGGGTGAAGGGGCAACGCTACTGTGGCGGCAACGATGTGAACCGGCTAGCTTGGTATAACGGAAACAGCGATGGCAAAACTCACCCCGCCGGGAAGAAGGCGGCCAACGGCTTTGGGCTGTACGACATGAGCGGCAACGTGTGGGAATGGACCTGCTCGGCGTATGACGAGAAATATGGCGGCGCGGAGCAAAAATGCACCTTTAAAGATACAAACGACCCCTGGTCGTTGCGCGGTGGCTCCTGGTACAACACTCCCGCGAGGGTGCGTTCCGCCGACCGCCACTGGAACACGCTGTTGGGCCATGGCAGCATCATGGGTTTCCGCCTCGCTAGATCATTATAACCCTTTGATCTTTAATATTTTACCCTTTATCGCGCGTAGCGCGCGTTCTTCTCCGCGCGATTTTTTGGTAATCGCCTCAACGCAGTGAGGATTAGGACATGACCACAATAACCTTGAACCTCCCTGACGATGTTTACAACACGCTTCGCAAAGCGCCGCGCGACTTTGCCCGGGAACTGCCGCTGGCCGCCGCTTGCCACTGGTACGCGCAAGGCCAGATCGCCCAGGACAAAGCCGCTGAAATCGCCGGCCTGTCCCGGGCCGAATTCATCGACGAGCTAGCCCGCCGTCGCATCCCCGTTGGCCAATACTCCATCGAGGAAGTGTTGGAGGAAATCGGCCGTGCCTGAACCCTGGGTGGTTAACGCCTCGCCGCTGATCATCCTCTCGCGGATCAGCCGACTGGATTTTCTCGAAAGCCTGGCGCCTACCGTGTTGATTCCACAAGCTGTTATCGCGGAAGTGGGCGCCGGCCTGAATCGAGACCCCACCGCTGCCACAACCCTGCAATGGGCCAAGGGGCGGATCGTGCCGGATCTGCCTTTGCCAATCACGGTTGCGGCCTGGGGATTGGGTGCGGGCGAATCTCAAGTCATTGCTCATTGCTCATTGCCTGGGGAATGCCCGCACGGCGGTTCTCGACGATCAGGCGGGCCGTGCGTGCGCCCGGGCGCAGGGTGTCTCGGTGATCGGCACGCTGGGCGTCATTCTATTGGCCCAACAACGGGGCCTGATCGGGCAAGCACGCCCCTGGGTCATGCAGGCCCAAGCCGCTGGCCTTTTTCTAGAGCCGGCGCTGATTGCCAAGGTACTGGCCAGTATCGGCGAGTAATATCCATGCAATCCAAAGCGATCAGAATGCCTTCGGCGGGGATTCCCGCCGCACCCGATACAACTCCCGCGTCTTCAGCGCCCGCCCGCGCAACTGCACGGCCAGCGCGGCGCGGGTCAGCCGCTTGACTTCCCGCAGCACGGCGGGATCGTTCAACATGCCGTCGTGCAGAGCCAGCAGGCCCCGGCCCGAAATCGGCACCCCGACCTCGGACGGGCTGGCGGCCAGCGGTCCCCGATCCAGTACGTAGCAATACTGTTCCTCGGCGACGATGGGCGCACCGCTGGCGGCTTCGCAATCCAGCGTCAGGCCATAACCCAGTTCGTCCAACAACCGCTTCTCGAACCGCCGCAGCGACGGCTCCTCGCCGTCCGCTGCGGCCAGTTCCGCCAGCAGGGTTTCATAGGCGGCGAACAGGCCGAGATGCGGGTCCAGGCGTGGCAGCAACCGTAGCAGCAACTCATTGACATAGAGTCCGGCCAGCACCCGATTCGGCGGCAAGGGGATGGGATGGCCCGCGTCCTCGGCGGCGGTCAGCGTCGCCAGTTCGCCCGCGCCGGTCCAGGACAGCAACAGCGGCGCGAACGGTTGCAGCAAGCCTTTCAGCCGCGACCGGGGCGAAACCGCGCCGCGCGCCACCAAACCTAGACGACCATGATCCTGGCCGAAAACTTCCAGCAACAAACTGGTATCGCGGTAGGGACGGCGATGCAGAACGAACGCGGGTTGCAACAGCACGCGCATGAGGCGGGAACAACCGGCTCAGGACGAAGCCGGATCGGCGTAACCCAGACTCCGCAAGGCGCGTTCATCGTCGGACCAGCCCTCGCGCACCTTGACCCAGGTTTCCAGAAATACCGGGCGGCCCAGCAGGCGTTCCAGGTCCTGGCGGGCTTGGCGACCGACTTCGCGCAGCGTGGCGCCCTTCTCGCCGATGACGATGCCTTTCTGGCTGGCGCGTTCGACCCAGATCATGGCGTGAATCCGCGTCAGCCGCTCCTCCTCGGCGAAGCGCTCGATCTCCACCGTCAAGGCATACGGCAGTTCCTCGCGCAGCAACCGGGTCAGCTTTTCACGGATCAGTTCGGCGGCCAGAAAGCGCTCGCTGGCCGTGGTGACCTGATCCGCCGGGAACAGGAAGTCGCCGACCGGCAGCAGGCGGGCGATGGCTTGCTCCAGCGTCGCCACGTTATCGCCCTTGAGCGCGGACAGTGGCACGACCTCGGCGAACGCGCGCCGGCCGGCCCTATCCCCCAGAAATGGCAATAGCCGCGCTTTGTCAGCGATCCGGTCCACCTTGTTAACCGCCAGCACCACCGGCCCCGGAAAAGCGGCCAGCCGCCGCAGCACGTCCTCGTCCTCGTCGGTCCAGCGCAGGGCCTCGATCAGGAACACCGCCACGTCCACGTAGCCCAGCACGCTGGCCGCCGCCCGGTTCAGGTAGCGGTTCATCGCCCGCCGCCCCTGGCGGTGCAGGCCAGGCGTGTCCACATACACGATCTGCGCTTCCGGCAGGGTCTGGATGCCGAGAATGACGTGGCGGGTGGTTTGCGGCTTGGGCGCGGTGATGCTGATCTTCTGGCCGATCAGCCGGTTCAGCAGCGTGGACTTGCCGACGTTGGGCCGGCCCAACAGGGCTGCGTAGCCGGCGTGGGTGGGAACGATCATGGAAGCAGTTGCTCCAGCATTTGACGGGCGGCGTCCTGTTCGGCCTTGCGCCGGCTGCCACCTACCGCGACCGCGCGACGGTCGGCGACTGCGCACTCCATCGTAAAGCTCTGGGCATGCGGTTCGCCGCGGATTTCCAGCACGCTATAGACCGGCAGGGGCTGCTGACGGGCTTGCAGATATTCCTGCAGGCGGGTTTTGGGATCCTTCAACTCGCTGGCGCTGGCCAATCCCGTCAGTTCATTTCGATACAGATGCAAAATCAGCGCGCGACAGGCGTCCAACCCACCGTCCAGGTAAACCGCCCCGAAAATCGCCTCCAGCGCGTCCGCCAGAATGGACTCGCGTTGTGGACCGCCGCTGCGCAGTTCGCCCTGCCCCAACCACAACTCCTCGCCCAGCTTCAGGCTGCGGGCTAGCTCCGCCAGCGCCACGCCTCTCACCAAAGTTGCCCGCAGCCGACTCAGTTCGCCCTCGCTGGCCTGGGGATAGCGCTGGAACAAATATTCGGCCATCACCAAGTTCAACAGCGCATCGCCCAGAAATTCCAGCCGCTCGTTGTTGCGCGGCGAGGCGCTGCGATGGGTCAGCGCTTCCTCCAACAACCCAGGACGCCGAAACGCATAACCCAGGGCGGCGCACAGCCGCTCGGCCGATGAATTCACTT
>WBUJ01000046.1 GCA_008933795.1 Candidatus Contendibacter sp.
GGATGCGCGGTATTTCCCTTATCCTCGAAGATCTGGAAGGCGCCGCATGATGCCAGCCGAGCAGAGCCTACGCGAAGGACGGGTGCGGGATGCCCTGGCCGAATTGCAGGCCCAGGTGCGCAAGGAGCCCGCCAACGCCAAATACCGCATTTTCCTGTTTCAATTGCTGGCGGTGCTGGGGCAGTGGGAACGGGCGTTGAACCAGTTGAACGTGCTGGGCGAAATGGACGCCTCGTCGCTGCCGATGGTGCAGACCTACCGCGAGGCCATCCGCTGCGAAATGTTGCGCGCGGACATTTTCGCTGGCCGGCGCTCGCCGCTGGTGTTCGGCGATCCCGCGCCGTGGGTGGCGTTCCTGCTGGAAGCCTTGCGGCTGAGCGCCGAAGGTCACCCCGCCCAGGCCCAGACAGCGCGCGACCAAGCGTTCGAGGCGGCGCCGGCGACGACGGGAACGCTGGATGGCCAGCCGTTCGCCTGGCTCGCTGATGCCGACCCGCGATTGGGGCCGGTGCTGGAGGCCGTCGTCAACGGCCGCTATTACTGGATTCCGTTCCAGCGGATTCGGACCGTTGCGCTGGAGCAGCCCGCCGATCTACGGGATTACGTGTGGATGCCGGCACGGTTTACCTGGGCCAACGGCGGCGAAACCGTCGGCCTGATTCCGTCGCGTTATCCCGGTTCCGAGGCCGGCGCCGATCCCCTGGTGCAACTGGGACGCAAGACCGAATGGCTGGAAGGCGATGCGGGCGTTTGTCTGGGGCTGGGCCAGCGGATGCTGGCGACCGATCAGGGCGAGTATCCGCTGCTGGACATTCGGCGCATCGAGTTGAACGTCGAAGAAAGTCCGGCGGAGGAAACTTCCTCCGGGGCTGGCGTCGGCGATGGCTGAACTGACGCCGAAGGAGCGGTTGCAGCCCTCGCTGTTGGATCGGTTGACCGATGACGAGCCGGATCGCCCGCAGGAATCCCGGGATAAGCGGGTGCTGTCGATGAACCGGTTGCGCGAGAGCGTCCTGCGCGACTTGGCTTGGCTGTTCAACGCCACCCGGATGGTGGACGACGAGGAGATCGAGCGCTATCCCTTCGCCGCCCGGTCGGCGATCAATTACGGGTTGCCGCCGCTGTCGGGCGCCACGGCCCGCAGCTTGGACGTGGGCGAGCTGGAGCGAAGCCTGCGCCAGGCGGTCACCGATTTCGAGCCGCGGATTTATCGAAACTCGCTGCGCGTCCGCGCCGCCCTCACCGAGGAGCGCATGAGCCACAATGCCCTGACCTTCGAAATCGAAGGTGATTTGTGGGCGCAGCCGATCCCGTTGCAATTGTATCTGAAGACCGAGATCGACCTGGAAAGCGGCCAGATCAAGGTTGAGGAATCCAGCCGGACTCGGGAGCGCTGATGGATCCCCGCCTGCTCGAGTATTACAACCGCGAATTGCAGCACCTGCGCGAGCTGGGGGGCGAATTCGCCCGCGAATTCCCCAAGATCGCTGGCCGACTGGGACTGGAGGGGTTTGAGTGCGCCGACCCGTATGTCGAACGGCTGCTGGAGGGATTCGGGTTTCTGGCGGCGCGGGTGCAACTCAAGATGGACGCCGAGTTTCCGCGCTTCACCCAACATTTGCTGGAAATCGTTTATCCGCATTATCTGGCGCCCACGCCGTCGATGGCGGTGGTCCAGTTCCAGCCCGATCCGACCGAGGGCGCGTTGGAAAAAGGCTTTGTCGTTCCCCGGGGCGGCGAACTGCGCAGCATCCTGGGAAAGGGCGATCAGACGCCGTGCGAATACCGAACCGCGCACGAGGTCACGCTCTGGCCGCTGGAACTGGTCGAGGCCCAGTATTTCGCGGGCCGGGAGCCGGCGGCCCAATTGGAGCCGGCGGATTTGGCCCGGGTGCGGGCCGGGGTCCGGCTGCGCTTGCGCACCACCCTGCCGGATTTACCCATTGGCAACTTGGCGCTGGATCGCCTGGAACTGTTCCTGCGTGGCGGCGATGTCTTGCCGGGGCGGCTTTACGAACAATTGCTGGCGAATACCGTGCTGGTGGTCGCCCGTCCGGGCGAGCGGCCAGCGCCCTGGTACGAAAAAATCGCGGGGAGCGCGATCCGGCAGCGAGGCTTCGAGGACGAGCAGGCCTTGTTGCCTTGTCCGCCGCCGTCCTTTCACGGCTACCGGTTGCTACACGAATATTTCGCCTTTCCCCAGCGCTACCTGTTCGTGGAACTGGGCGGGCTCGGGCCGGCGGCGCGGCGCTGCTCCGGCCGTGAACTGGAGGTGCTCATCCTGCTCAACCGGGCCGATCCGGCGCTGGAGAACGCGGTGACCACCGCCAATTTCGCGCTGTTCTGCACGCCGGCCATCAACCTGTTTCCCAAGCGGGCCGACCGCATTCACCTGAGCGATCAGGTGGCCGAGCATCATGTCGTGGCGGATCGCACCCGGCCGATGGATTTCGAAGTGGTTCAGGTCACCGGTGTCACCGGCATCGGCGCGGAGAACGAGGAGCAGGACTTTCTGCCGTTCTACGCCAGCTACGACCGGCTGAGCCAGCGCGACCGGCGTTCGTTCTACACGGTGCATCGCCTGCCGCGCCGGCTGTCCGACCGGCAGCGACGCCACGGGCCGCGTTCCAGCTATGTCGGCAGCGAAACCTACCTGGCGCTGGTGGATGCCGACGAGACGCCCTATCGCGGCAGCCTGCGCCAACTGGCGGTCACGACCTTGTGCACCAATCGCGATCTGCCGTTGCACATGCCCGTCGGCCGCGGCGACGCAGATTTTACTCTGGCGTCCGGGGCGCCGGTCGGGTCCGTGCGCTGTCTGGCCGGCCCCACTCCGCCGCGGCCGTCCCATGCCCACGGCGATACCGCTTGGCGGCTGATCAGCCATCTCACCTTGAATTATCTGTCGCTCGCCGACAGCGACGCCCGCCAGGGCGCGGTGGCCTTGCGGGAGTTGCTGGCGCTCTATAGCGATCTGGCCGATGCCGCCGTGCGCAAGCAAATCGACGGGGTGTGTTCCATTCAGGCCACGCCGATCACCCGGCGGGCGCCGATTCCCGGTCCCATCGCCTTCGCCCGCGGCCTGGAGGTAGCGGTCACCTTGGACGAGAGTGCGTTCGAGGGGGTGGGCAGCTTTATTCTGGGCGCGGTGTTGGAGCAGTTCTTCGCCAAGTACGCATCCATCAACTCCTTTACCGAGACGGTCGTCAAATCGACCGAACGGGGCGAGATCGTGCGATGGCCAGCCCGGATCGGACGGCGGCATACGCTGTAGAGTTGTTCGAGGCGTTGCGGCGCGCGCCCCATGCCTTTCATTTTTTTCAGGCGCTGCGGCGGCTGGAGTGCCTGTATCGCGACCGGCCGCGGCTGGGGAAATCGACGCAACTGGCCGATGACCCGGTGCGACTGGCGCAAGAGCCCTCGCTGGCCTTCGCGCCAGCCACGCTGGCGGCGTTCGTTCCGGGCGGCGACGATGGCAAACCGCCCCGGCTGTCCGAATACTTCCTGGGGCTGTTTGGTCCGCAGGGGCCGTTGCCGCTGCATCTGACCGAGTACGCCCGCGACCGCTGGCGCAATCATGGCGACCGCACCTTTGTCTGGTTCGCCGATGTCTTTCATCACCGGATGCTGTGTCTGTTCTACCGGGCCTGGGCGGATACGCAACCGACCGTCAGTTTCGACCGGCCGGAGACGGATCGCTTCAACGTCTACGTCGGCGCTCCGTTTGGGTTGGGGATGCCGTCGCTGTGGAACCGGGACGCGGTTCCGGACTTGGCCAAGTTTCATTACGCCGGTCGGCTGGTCGGTCAGACCCGCAATCCCGAGGGTTTGCAAGCGATTCTGACGGATTTCTTCAAGCTGCCAGTGATCGTCGAGTCATTTGTCGGTCACTGGCTGCCCCTGTCCGAAGCGTCCCGCTGCCGCTTGGGGGAAACCCCGACCACGGGCCTGCTCGGCATGACGGCGGTGATCGGTGAACGGGTGTGGGATTGTCAGTACAAGTTCCGCATTGTCATGGGGCCGATGGGGCTGGCGGAATTTCAGCGATTTCTGCCCGGCAGCGACAGTCTGCGGCGGTTGGTGGCCTGGGTGCGCAATTACGTGGGCGACGAACTGCTGTGGGATTTCAACCCGATTCTGAAAAAGGAAGAAGTGCCGCCGCTGGTGCTGGGCCAGGGAACCCGGCTGGGCTGGACCACCTGGCTGACCCGTCGACCACTGGCCCGCGATGCTGATGATTTGAAACTGGATGCGATAACCTACTGTAAGTGAGTTGTGTTAAAGAGTATGGCCTCGCAATTAGGAAATCAAACTGGCTTTTAAAGGCAAGAGAAAAATTGTGAGAGAAGAAACAGATTTAGCGAATAATGAACGGATAGTTTATTAATTAATAATAAAAAGATGTGGGTAATCGGATACGTATAGGGTGGGTAGAGCGTAGGGCGGATAGAGTGAAGCGAAGCCTGCTTGGATTGACTGGTAACCATACTATTAAAAATAACCCAGAGGACTCACATAACCATACTTGACGGCATTACACATCGCCATCCTGAGATACTCAGTGGCGTACCCGTATTTATAGGTACTCGTGTTCCAGTTCGTTCTCTATTTGACTATCTGGAGGGCGGCGATACTTTAGAGGAATTTCTTCATCAGTTTCCCTCAGTGAAGCGCGAGCAAGCTATTGCTGTACTCGATGCCTCGCTCCAATAGCATTGCTAACCTTGCTCCACATATTATCAGTATATTGGAGGCTGCAAATCGTGTTGCACCGGGCCAAGTCGAGAAAGTTAGAGCCTGATTGAATACTTTGTACTCCAACGGTTATTTTAATTTTCCATGATTTAAGGAGCCCGAATCCATGGCCGAAATCAGTCGCGTCGCCCTGTTCGGAAAACTGAACAGCCTGGGCTATAAAGCCATCGAAAGCGCCACCGTATTTTGCAAACTGCGGGGTAATCCCTACGTGGAACTGGTGCATTGGCTGCACCAGATTCTGCAACTGCCGGATTCGGATCTGCACCGGGCCATCCAGCAGTTCAACCTGAATCCGTCCCGGCTGGCCAAGGATTTCACCGAGGCGCTGGATCGTCTGCCGCGCGGCGCCACCGCGATTTCCGATCTGTCCGCCCACGTGGACGCGGCGGTGAAGGAAGCTTGGGTGTACGCCACGCTGATGTTCAGCGATTCGCAGGTGCGCACCGGGCATCTGCTGGTCGGAATGCTGAAAACGCCGGATTTGCGCAACGCCCTGCTGGCGATCTCGCGCGAGTTCGACAAGATCAAGCTGGACACGCTGACCGAACGGTTCGCCGACATCGTGGCCGCGTCCCCGGAATCCGGCTTGCGGGCGTCGGATGGTTCGCAGGTCGGCGGCGGCGCGGCGCCCGGCGAGGCCAGCGAGGCGATGGCTCCGGCGCAGATGGGTAAGCAGGAGGCGTTGCAACGCTTTTCCGTAGACCTGACCGCGCGGGCGCGCAAAGGCGAGTTGGACCCCATCTCCGGCCGCGACGAGGAAATCCGCCAAATCGTGGATATCCTGATGCGCCGCCGCCAGAACAACCCGATCCTGACCGGCGAGGCCGGAGTCGGCAAAACCGCTGTCGTGGAAGGTTTCGCTCAGCGGATCGCTTCGGGCGATGTCCCGCCGCCGCTGAAGGATGTGACCCTGCGGGTGCTGGACGTGGGCCTGTTGCAGGCCGGCGCCAGTATGAAGGGCGAGTTCGAGAACCGGCTGCGGCAGGTGATTGATGAAGTGCAAACCTCGCCCAAGCCGATCATCCTGTTCATTGACGAGGCGCATACCCTGGTCGGCGCGGGCGGCGCAGCGGGCACCGGCGACGCCGCCAATCTGCTCAAACCCGCGCTGGCGCGCGGCAAGCTGCGCACTATCGCCGCCACCACTTGGGCCGAGTACAAGAAGCACATCGAGAAGGACCCGGCCCTGACCCGCCGGTTCCAGGTGGTGCAGGTCGGCGAGCCGAGCGAAGAGAAGTCCATCCTGATGATGCGCGGCATGGCCTCGACCATGGAACAACACCATCGGGTGCAGATTCTCGACGAGGCGCTGGAAGCGGCGGTCAAGCTGTCGCACCGCTACATCCCGGCCCGCCAGTTGCCGGACAAGGCGGTCAGTCTGCTGGACACCGCCAGCGCCCGGGTCGCGATCAGCCTGCACGCGGTCCCGGCGGAGGTGGAGGATTGCCGTCGCCGCATCGAGGGCTTGAAAACCGAACTGGAGATCATTGGCCGGGAAACGGCGGTCGGGATTGACACCGCCCAGCGCCAAGCCACTGCGACCGAAAAATTGCAGGCCGAGGAAACGCGACTGGCGCAACTGGACGCCCGCTGGCAGGAAGAGAAAGGTCTGGTGGACCGGATTCTGGAACTGCGGGCCAAACTGCGCGGCGAGGGTGGCGCAGTCGATGTTTCCACCAGCGCGGAACCGGATCCCGAACGGCAAACCTGGCTGGCGGAATTAAAAGACCTGCAAGCCCAGTTGCACACGTTGCAGGGCGAAACGCCGCTGATTCTGCCCAGCGTGGACGCCCAGGCGGTGGCTTCGGTGGTCGCCGACTGGACCGGCATTCCGGTCGGGCGCATGGTCAAGAACGAAATCGAAACTGTGCTGAGCCTGGCCGATATTCTCAACCGCCGCATCATCGGCCAGCGTCACGCCCTCGACATAATCGCCCGGCGGATTCAAACCTCGCGCGCGGCGCTGGACAATCCCAACAAGCCGATTGGCGTGTTTATGCTGGCCGGCCCGTCCGGGGTGGGCAAGACCGAAACCGCGCTGGCGCTGGCCGAGGCGCTGTACGGCGGTGAACAGAACGTCATCACCATCAACATGAGCGAGTTTCAGGAGGCCCACACGGTTTCCACCCTCAAGGGCGCCCCGCCGGGCTATGTCGGTTACGGCGAGGGTGGGGTGTTGACCGAGGCGGTGCGCCGCCGGCCCTACAGCGTGGTGCTGCTGGACGAGGTGGAGAAAGCCCACCACGACGTGCATGAAATCTTCTTCCAGGTGTTCGATAAGGGCTGGATGGAGGACGGCGAAGGGCGGTTGATTGATTTCAAGAATACGCTGATTCTGCTGACGACCAACGTCGGCACCGACCTGATCATGAGCATGTGCAAGGACCCCGACCTGCTGCCGGATGCCGAAGGTTTGGGCAAGGCGCTGCGTGAACCCCTGCTCAAGGTGTTTCCGCCGGCCCTGCTGGGTCGGCTGGTGACCATTCCCTATTATCCACTTAGTGATGAAATGATTGGCGACATCGTCCGCCTGCAACTGGGCCGCATTACCAAACGGATTCTGGAGAACCACAAGGTACCGTTTGGCTACGACGACGAGGTGATCAAGCTGATCGTCAGCCGCTGCACCGAGTTGGAGAGCGGCGGGCGCATGGTGGACGCGATCCTGACCAACACCGTGCTGCCGGCGCTCAGCCAGGAGTTCCTGACCCGGATGGTGGAAGGAAAGCCGGTGGCGCGGGTGCAGGTCCAGGTCAAGGATGGCGATTTCGCCTACGCCTTCGAGTAGCGGCCCATGAATCGCAAGCAGCGCCGGGCTGCCGCCAGTGCCTCCGGCCCCGGCGCGAATGCGCCCGAAGTTGTGGCGCAAGCGATTCAATCCCATCGGCAGGGGCGGCTGGACGAGGCAGAAAGCTTGTATCGGCGGGCGCTGCGGCGCGATCCGAATAACATTGACGCCCTGCATTTTCTGGGCGTGCTGGCTTCGCAGCGGGGCCGGCACGCGGAAGCCGCCGAACTGATTCAGCAGGCGCTCGCCCGCAATCCGCGCTACGCCGACGCCTGGAACAATCTGGGCAATGTGCTGGCGGGGCTGGATCGCTGGGACGAGGCGGCGACGGCCTACCAGCGGACTATCGAACTGGCGCCCGGCAACCCCAGCGCCCATTGCAATCTGGGCGTGATGCTGCTGCGTTCCGACCGGTTTGCGGAGGCCGCCGCCGCGTTCCGGCAAGCCATCAGCCTGGCTCCTGGCTTGGCGGAAGCGCATTTCAATCTGGGCAAGGCGCTGCACGCCCAGGGCCAGTACGAGGCGGCCATCGCCGCCTATCAGGAAACCCTGCGCTGGCAACCGGCGTCTGCGATGGCCTACAAGAATCTGGGCCTCCTGCTCTACAAGCTGCACCGTACTGAGGAAGCCGCTGCGCTGTTTCGGGACTGGCTGGCGCGGGACCCGGCCAATCCGGTCGCCCGGCACATGCTGGCGGCGCATTCGGGCTGCGATGCGCCGGAACGGGCCGCCGATGCTTACGTGCAGAGTCTGTTCGACGGCATGGCCGATGGCTTCGACGATCATCTGCTCCGCCTGGAGTATCGAGCGCCAGAACTGATCGCCCAGGCGGTCGTCGCGGCGCTGGGCCAGCCGGAGAGGTCGCTGAGCATCTTGGACGCCGGCTGCGGCACCGGGCTGTGCGGGCCGGCGTTGCGGCCGTATGCGCATCATCTGGTTGGGGTGGACCTGTCGCCGCGCATGATCGAGCGGGCGCGAACCCGCAGCGATTACGATGCGCTGGTGGTGGCGGAACTGACTGCGTTTCTAGCCGCCCGGACAGCGGTTTACGATCTGATCGTGTCCGCCGACACCCTGGTTTACTTCGGGCGTCTGGAGCCGGTGCTGACTGCTGCGGCGGCGGCCTTGCGCCCAGGCGGGCGACTGGCGTTCACCGTGGAGCGGCTGGAAGAGGCGGCAACGGCGGATGGTTTCCGCCTCGATCCCAGCGGTCGCTATCGCCATGCCGAAGCCTATGTGCGGCGGGTATTGACTGGGGTCGGCATGGAAGTTGAGACGCTGGAATCCGTGACCTTGCGCCTGGAGGGCGGCCAGCCGGTGGTCGGTTTTCTGGCCTCGGCGCGCAAGACGCCCGCTGGCGATGAAGTTGCAACAGCACAAGAATGAGGAGGCGCCTTGAGCCACGATGATGACAATGATCGGTTCACCGGTTCCAGCGGGGCGCTCGATAACCATCTGCCCGATACGCAAATCGCCGAATGGCTGTCCCAAGCCATGGCCTGTCATGGTCGGGGCAACCTGATCGAGGCGCAAGCGCTGTACGAGCGCATTCTCGCCCATCGGCCCAATTATCCCGAGGTCTTAAATTTCTTGGGGATTCTCCAACAGCAGCGCGGCCAGTCGGTTCAGGCGGAACTTTCGATCCGCCGGGCTATCGCCCGCGCGCCCGGCTACGCGGCGGCCTATACCAATCTCGGCAATGTGCTGCTGATTCAGGGACGGCACGAGGACGCCATCGCCGCCTACCGACAGGCCATCCGCTTCAAGCCCGACGAGGTGGAGGCGTGCGCCAATCTGGGGGCGGTGCTGCGGGGGCTGGGCCGGTTGTCGGAAGCGCTCGACGCCTATCAACAGGCCAGCGCGTGGCGACCGGCCGACGCCAACATCCATTATCACCTGGGCTTGATCCTGGCGGACCTGAACCGGCTGGAAGAAGCAGTCCAGGCCCAGCGCTCGGCCTTGCAGCACGATGCCGCTCATCTGGGAGCGGTCAGGGCGCTGGGTACGCTCCTGCATCGTCTGGGCGATGACGATGAAGCGCGGGTCGTATTCGGCAATGCAGTATTCCAGTTGGGTGATTCGGAGGAGGCCTTAACCCTGCTGCAATACTGGCTGCGGTTGATACCGGACGATCCGATTGCCCGACACCGCCGGGCCGCGTGGTTTGGCGGGGATGATGCGCCAGAGCGCGCGTCCGATGGGTATGTAACCTATTTGTTCGATCGTTACGCCGACTGTTTTGACGAACATCTAGTGGAGCAACTTGGCTACCAGGCCCCGGCGGTGATCGGGGCGCGGTTGGCCGATATCCTGGGGGCGCCGGCTGCCCGGCTCGATGTGCTTGACGCCGGGTGCGGCACCGGGCTGTGTCAGCCGGTGCTGCGGCCCTACGCCCGGCGCTTGACCGGTATCGACTTGTCGCCGCGCATGATCGAGAAAGCGCGCGAGCGGGGCGGATACGATGACTTGGCGGTGGCGGAACTGACCGCATTTCTGAACGAGCGGCCCGGCGCTTACGATCTGATCGCGTCCGCCGATACCTTGGTTTATTTTGGCGTGCTGGAGCCGGTGTTGGCCGCCGCGGCCCGTGCCCTGCGTCCGGGCGGCTGGTTGGCGTTCACGGTGGAGCAAACCTCGGCGGACGCAGCGCCAGACGGCTATTTTCTCAACAAAAGCGGCCGTTATAGCCACGCGGCGGAATACCTGGAGCGAGCGCTGGCGGGCGCTGGCCTGGAACTGCTGACGCGGACGGACGCCGTCCTGCGCCAGGAGAACGATCAACAGGTGGTGGGCCATGTGGCCTTGGCCCGCAAACCTGCCGCCACGGTCGACGGATGACTGGATTCTTGTCGGCGTCGCCGCTATCTTGACAGTCTTTGTGCGCGGACGACGACTGTTTGAATTCCAGGACCGCGCGATGTTCGGGGTTGCTCACTCGGGGGACGGTCTGGATGGTGGAGTTCGATGAGGTGAAGCTGTTGATCGGCGAAATTTTGCAACTGGGCGATCGGGTGCGGGCCTTCGAGTTGGAAACCCCGTTGCTGGGGAGCATCCCGGAATTCGATTCCATGGCGGTGCTGACCCTGATCCATGCCCTGGAGCAACAGTTTGGGATTCAGATCGCCGATGACGAGATCAGCGCCGAGACCTTCGAGACCGTGGGCAGGGTTTACCAATTCGTCCACGCCAAGGTCATGGCGGCGACGTGAAGGGTGGCGCGCTACCGGTGTTCCGCCAGGAATGCGGGAATGCGCCGCTCCAGCCAGTAGTCGGCCCGCCACGGCCACGGCCCGGCGACGAAACCGACGTGGCCACCGCCGGGGCTAAGCTCCAGCCGGACGCTGGATGACAGTTCGCTGGCTTCCGGCACCGTCTCCGGCCGCATGAAGGGGTCGTCCGAAGCGTGCAGGATCAGGGTCGGGACGCGGATGCGCCCCAGGTCGGGACGACAACTGGCGCGGGCGTAGTAGTCGTGGACCCCGGCGTAGCCGTGCAGGGGTGCGGTGATTCGGTCGTCGAAGCCGTAAAAATCCCGGATTGCCGCCAGTTCGGCCAGCGGGATCGGCCCATCGGAGCGGTGGCGGAACTTGGCGCGATAACCACCTTTCAGCGTTCGCAACAGATGAAGCTGATAAAGCCGCGAAAAGCCCTGTTGCAACCGCCGCGCGGTGTGGTCGAGCAGGAACGGCGTCGAAACCGCCACGGCGGCGCGCAGCGGAAGATCGGAGCCGGCTTCTCCCAGCCACTTGAGCAAGGCATTGCCGCCCAGCGAATAACCGACGGCCGCCAAGGGCGTGTCTGGTTCCCGGCGCCGCAGCCAGTCCGCTACATAAGCCAAGTCAGCGGTATCGGCCGCGCAATACCGGCGCGCCAGCCGGTTGGGTTGACCGCTGCAGCCGCGAAAGTGCATCACCACGCCGCGCCAGCCGTGGCGGACTAGGGCCGCCAGCAGACCGCGCGCGTAGTGGGAAGCGCTGGAGCCTTCCAGGCCGTGCAGGATGAGGACGATGGGGCCGCGCTCGCCGATGGTCCAGTCCAGGTCCAGAAAATCGCCATCGGGCAATTCCAGGCGCTCGCGGCGCAACGCTAGGCGCGGGCGCCGCCGGAACAGCACCGGCCACAGGGTCTGGGCGTGCGGGCCGGGCAGCCACCAGGCCGGGCGAAACGCGGGGGGACGAATCATGCGGGCGCGGCCGGGCGCCAAGTCGTTCAAATCCGCATGGACAGCGACTGAAAAACATCCTCGGTCATGTGTTGCAACATGCTGAGCGCGTCCCAATCGTCCCAGGATTCGTGAACGCGGCCGTTTTCGATGCGGTGAAAGCTCATGCCCGTCACCGAAAGCCGCTGGCCGCTGGGCGCGATGCCCATGAATTCGCCCTTGTGGGTGCCACGGGCGATCCAGCGCGTGGCGACCTTGTTGCCCTCGGCGACTTGGTCCTGAATTTCGAAGCGGATATCGGGGGCGGAGAGGTGAAAGAGCATGATCACTTGCTTGAACGCTTCGACGCCGCGCACCGCATCCGGCAGGGTGGCGATATGACCGACGTACTCGGACGCGATGATTTCATCGGCGGCATCCAGGTTGCACTGGCTCCAGATGACCTCGAAATTGCGCCGGACCAGGGCCTTGTTGGTTTCCAGCGTGTTGTTGTCTGACATCGGCAATCCTCCTTCGGCATAAGATTCCGCGTGACGCGGCGATCGAAACAGCCGTTAGTGTAGTCCCTTCACCGGCGGCCCGTCACGGGGCCGGGCTTGGGATAGCTGCTATAATTCCGCACTGTCAATCAACTGGCTGAGAGAGAGATCGGATCATGCCACAACCAAGCCCGTCTTATTTTCAGGATGTCGAGCGCTGCGTCGATGAAATCATCGCCAGGGTCGGCCAACGAATCGTGCTCGGCATTCCATTGGGGATCGGCAAGCCCAATCCGCTGGTGAATGCGCTCTACCGACGGGTGAAGGCGAATCCAGACCTGTGGCTGAAGATTCTTACCGCGATTACCGTCGAAACTCCCAAGGGGTCGAGCGATCTGGAGCAACGGTTTCTGGAACCGTTCGTCGAGCGGGTGTTCGGCAATTACCCCGATCTGGAGTATGCGGTCGATTTGCGCCAGGGCCAGGTCCCGCCCAACATCGAAATCGCCGAATTCTTCTTCAAGCCGGGCGGTTACCTGAATGTGCCGATGCAGCAGCAGAACTACATTAGCACCAACTATACCCATGCGGCTCGGGATATCATGGACAATGGCGTCAACGTGCTGGCGCAGCAGGTCGCCAAGCGCGAAGTGGATGGCGAAGGGTGGTTGAGCCTGTGCAGCAATCCCGAGGTGACCCTGGATTTGTTTCCGATGATCGAGGCAGCGCGCCGCCGTGGTCAGCGGATCGTCACCATCGCCCAGGTCAATCGCGAGATGCCGTTCATGTACAACGACGCCATGGTCCGGCCGTCCGCGTTCGATCTGGTGCTCGATCATCCCCGCTACGACTTCCGGCAGTTCGGGGCGCCCAACATGCCGGTGGACAACGCCGACTACCTGTTGGGCCTGCAGGCCAGCACCCTGATCCGCGATGGCGGCACCCTGCAGATCGGCATCGGCTGTCTGGGCGACGCCATCGTCTATTTCTGTCAGTTGCGGCACCGGCAAAACGCCCTCTATCGGCAGATGCTAGCCGAGCTGCGGATCTCGGAGGATGCCGACGATCTGGTTGGACGCCTTGGCGGCGTCGAGCCGTTCGAACAGGGGCTGTACGGTTCCAGCGAGATGTTCGTCAACGGTTTCCTGTATCTGTACCAGGACGGCATCCTCAAGCGCCGGGTCTATGACAGCATCCCCTTACAGCGCCTGCTCAACGAAGGGGCGATCACCGAGGCGGTGGACGAACGCACTCTGCGGGCGTTGCTGGAGCGGGGCGAGATTCCGGCCCGCCTGGGCGAACAGGAGGTCGAATTTCTGCGCCGGTTCGGGATTTTCGCCGACTGGGTCCGCTATGCGGACGGCCAACTGCTCATCGGCGACGCCGCGCCGATTCCAGCCAATCTGGACCAGCCAGAAACCTGGGCGGCGGTCGTGGCGCATGGACTCGGCAACCACCTCAAGGGCGGCATCGTGATGCATGGTGGTTTCTTCATGGGGCCGAGCAGCTTTTATGAGGCGCTGCGCACGATGCCCGAGGCGGACAGCCGGCAAATCGGCATGACCACGGTGAGGCGGGTCAATCATCTGTATGGGGGGAACGAAGCGCTGGCGACCTTGCAGCGACGGGATGCCCGATTCATCAACACGACCATCATGGTGACGCTGCTGGGCGCGGCGGTGTCCGACGGCCTGGAGAGTGGCCAGGTGATCAGCGGAGTGGGCGGTCAGTACAACTTCGTGGCGATGGCCCACGAGTTGCCGGGCGCTCGCTCCATCCTGATGCTGCGCAGCACCCGCGAGAGTGGGCTGACCGCGAGTTCGAACATCGTCTGGAATTATGGCCACACGACCATCCCGCGCCATTTGCGCGACATCGTGGTGACCGAATACGGCATTGCCGACCTGCGTGGCCGATCGGACCGGGAGGTGATCACCGCTTTGCTGAATATCGCCGATTCGCGCTTTCAGCCGGAACTGCTGGGAAAAGCCAAGCGAGCCGGCAAGATTCCCCAGGATTACGAGATTCCAGAACGGCATCGTTACAATACGCCGGGGCGGATTCAGGCCCGATTGAACAAGTTCAAGAAGATGGGGTTGTGTCCGGATTTCCCGCTGGGCACCGACTTTACCGAGGAAGAGATCGTTCTGGGGCGGGTGCTCAAAAGCCTCAAGGCGCGGTTTGCGACCAAGGGCGATTTGATGAAGACCGTCGTCAAGGCGATGACGGTGGGGGCGCCGCCGGCCGGGGCCCTGCGTTATCTGGCCCGCCTCAAGCTGGATCAGCCGACCGGCCAGAAGGAGAAGATGATTCAGAAGCTCATCGTTTCCGAGTTGATTGCCGGCGGTTATATTTGAGAGGCGCTTTCGTGCAGCCTCTAAAACGATCCGGGGCGCGGGTTTCGATCCGCGCCCCGGTGCTTTCCGGCATCAGCCTCGCCCGTTTATTCCGGCTGAGCCAGTTCCTCTTCCTCGGCGCTGGGCGCGGGTTTAGCCGCGACTAGCGTTTCGGGCGCTGGCGGCGCCGCGATCGGGGTTGCGTCGGCCAGCGGCTTCTCGGTCTCGAGGGTGGCCCCCGCGACGAGTTTCGGCGGAGGTTCGGGCCTGAAGATGGTTCCTCCCAGCGGCGGCACGGTGATGCTGATGGAGTAGGGTTGTTCCATCCAGGGTCGTTCTTCGGCGATCAGCTCGACGCCGCCATTGCCCACTCCGCTGCCCCCATAGAACTGCGAATCGGAATTGAAGATTTCCGTGTAACGGCCCGCTCGCGGCACCCCGATCCGGTAATCGTGGCGCGGCACCGGCGTGAAGCTGACCACGACCACCAGGAAATCGTCGTCCTTCTTGCGGAGGTAGCTTAGGATGGACTGGTCGGCGTCGTGACAGTCGATCCAACTGAAACCCTGCCATTCGAACTCGTAATGGTGCAGGGCCGGCTCGCTGCGATAGAGCTGGTTCAAATCCTTGACCAGCAGTTGCATCCCCTGATGGAAGTGGAACTGAAGCAGCCACCAGTCGAGCGGGTTGGCGCTGTTCCATTCGTGACCCTGGCCGAACTCCGTGCCCATGAACAGCAGCTTCTTGCCGGGATGGGTGAACATGTAGGTGTACAACAGCCGGAGATTGGCGAAACGCTGCCATTCGTCGCCGGGCATCTTGTTGATCATCGATCCCTTGCCGTGTACCACCTCATCGTGCGAGAACGGCAGCATGAAGTTTTCGGTGAAGCAGTACAGCATGCTGAAGGTCAGCAGGTCGTGGTGGTATTTGCGATGGATCGGATTCTGCGCCATGTAGCGCAGGGTGTCGTTCATCCAGCCCATGTTCCATTTCATGCTGAAGCCCAGACCGCCCAGATAAGTGGGCCGGGTGACCTGTGGCCAGGAGGTGGATTCCTCGGCGATCACCATCGCGCCAGGATGCTCGCTGTGCACCACCGTGTTGAGTTCGCGCAGGAAATCGATCGCTTCCAGATTTTCGCGTCCGCCGTACTTGTTGGGAATCCATTCGCCTTCCTTGCGCGAATAGTCCAGATACAGCATCGAAGCGACCGCGTCCACCCGTAAGCCGTCGAGATGGAATTCCTCGATCCAGTACAGGGCGCTGGACAACAGGAAGTTTTTCACCTCGTAACGGCCGAAATTGAAGATCAGCGTGCCCCAGTCGAGATGCTCGCCCTTGCGGGGGTCGGTGTGCTCGTACAGCGCCTCGCCGTCGAACCGGGCCAGGCCGGAAGCATCCTTGGGGAAGTGCGCCGGCACCCAGTCGAGAATCACGCCAATGCCATGCTGGTGGCAGTAATCGATGAAATAGCGAAAATCGTCCGGGGTGCCGAAGCGGCTGGTGGGGGCGTAGTAGCCGGAGGTTTGATAACCCCAGGAGGCATCGTAGGGATGTTCGGTGATTGGCAGCAACTCGATATGGCTGAATCCCAGTTCCTTGACGTAATCCACCAGTTGGTGCGCCAAGTCCCGGTAATTCAGAAACTCGCCTTCCGGGCCGCGCCGCCACGAACCAAGGTGGATTTCGTAGATGGACATCGGCTGGTGCAGCCAGTCGAAACTTCGGCGCTGGTCCAGCCAGTCCGCGTCGCGCCAGGCGTAGGTGTCGGGTTTGGCGACGATGGTGGCGGTGCTCGGCCGCATTTCGAAATGCTGGCCGTAGGGATCGGACTTCAGAAAGATCGCTCCGCTGTGGCGGTTGCGGATCTCGAACTTGTACAGATCGCCCGGGTACAGGTTGGGGATGAACAACTCCCACACGCCGCTGCCGCCGCGCACCCGCATCGGGTGAACCCGGCCATCCCAGCGATTGAAATTGCCGACCACGCTGACCCGCTCGGCGCTGGGCGCCCAGACCGCGAACAAGACGCCGGCGACGTTATCGGTCTCGTGCGGATGCGCGCCCAGGAAGCGGTAGGCGTGCCAGTGCTTGCCCTCACCGAACAGGTACAGATCGAAATCGGGTAGCTGGGGTGGGAAACAGTAGGGATCGTAGGAAATATGTTCGTGGTGGTCGGAATCGCGCCAGATCAACCGGTAGCGTTCCGGCACCTGTTCGGGCTTGCCCTGCCACTCAAACAGATCGGTGTTGGGAATCCGTTGCAGCGGCAGATTGCCCTCGGCGATGTGGACCTCCTGGGCATAAGGCAGGTGGGCGCGCACCACGACCTTTTTGTCCTGGGGATGACGGCCCAGCACGGCAAAGGGATCATGATGGCGGGCTTCGACGACGCGTTGCAGTTCGGGTTGGAGTTTCGGGCTCGTCACGTTTTTCATCCTGTTTTATGTTGACGGTTGAGGCCAGGCGCGACGGCGGGTGGCGCCGCGGACCGCGAACGGTTTTGATGGGCGATATCGCAAGCGCCACGGCGTCGCTGGATATTCGGAAAATGGCGAACGTCCGAAATCGGGCGCCGTGCGTTTTGACTACCTAGTATAACGCCGAATCGTTAAAGGGTGGTTTTCCGTGAGGATAAGCGGACGACAGGCGGGAAACGCCATCGCGCCTGGAATGGGCGTTTTTCGCGGATCGATTCGGGCAGGGATCGAGGATCCCGGCCGGCCGTTCGGGGTCCGAACGGCGATTCGCGCCGCCGGACATCCCCGCGTCGCCGTAGTTTGATAAGATTAGAGCGGCATCATCCAAACTCATCGAAAACAACTCATCCAAAGGGCGATCCATGAATTCTCGTCAATTGCTTGCATCCGCGTTGGTCCTGGGGTTCGGCGCGCTGGCGGGTTGCGGCGGCGGTTCCGACAAGCCGGTGAGCTTCAAGAACGACGTGTATCCGATTCTGAAGGCGAAATGCCTGGAGTGCCATATCGCGCCCGACAAGGAGGGCTATCAGAAAAGTGGCTTGGCGCTGAGCACCTATGAGGAACTGATGAAGGGCACCAAGATAGGGCCGGTCGTCATCCCCGGTCAGAGCCTCAACAGCAGCCTGAACCGGTTGATCGAAGGCCGTCCCGGCGTGAATCCTTCCATCCAGATGCCCCATGGCAAGGTGAAGTTGCCGGAAGCGGAGCTGGTCGCGATCCGCAAATGGGTGGATCAGGGCGCCAAGAACAACTAGGCCGCGTCCTACCCATCGGTCCTCCCCCACGCCTCGGCAACGGGGAGGATGCGAAGCCAGCCAACCGCGCCTTCCCAATTCCTGCCGCCCCTCCATCCATCTGTCCCAAACCCTGTTTCATCCGCCCTGTTGCTGCTCGGCGACGGAGCGGTTGCGCGGTTTCAAATCGTTTTCCGGGGATGCCTCATGGTCGCTTCCAGGCAGACCGCGCTGAGCGGCGCGGATTTCGATACGTGGCTAAACACCTTGCGGATTCCGTGGTCGCCCGCGCAGATCGAGAGCGTGCGGCAGGCCTACGCGCTGGGTGGCGAGCCGGATCTGGCAGTGGCCGATCTGTTGGCCGACCTGCGCATGGATCACGAAGTGGTGACGGCCGCCCTCCTGCACGAACCGGTGGCCGCTGGCCAGATCAAGCGGGCGGCGGTGCGGGAGAATTTCGGGGTTGGCGTGGCCCAGTTGGTGGACGGCATCGTCAAGCTGGACGCTATCGGCGAGTTGCACCAGAGCGGCCAGCACGCCGGCCGCCAGTTGGAAAGCCTGCGCAAGATGCTGCTGGCCATGGCCCAGGACGTGCGGGTGGTGCTGATCACGCTGGCGATGCGTCTGCACGCGCTGCGCCAGTTGAGCCGGGCGCCCGCCGACGAACAGCGGCGCATCGCCCGGGAAACCCTGGATATCTTCACCCCCTTGGCCAACCGGCTGGGCATCGGCCGGCTCAAGTGGGAAATGGAAGACCTGGCGCTGCGCTATCTGGATCCGATTACGTACAAGCAGATCGCCGCCGCGCTGGACGAGCGCCGCGCCGACCGGGAACGCTACATCGCTCGGGTCATGGAGGAGTTGCGCGACTACTTGCGCCAGGCCGGCATCCGCGCCGAGGTGGGCGGCCGAGTCAAGCACATCTACAGCATCTGGCGCAAGATGCAGCGCAAGAAGCTGGCCTTCGAGCGGATTTTCGACGTGCGGGCGGTGCGGGTGCTGGTGGACACGGTGAACGACTGCTACGCCGCGCTGGGCGTGGTGCATGCCCACTGGAACCATATCCATCGGGAATTCGACGACTACATCGCCCATCCCAAGCCCAACGGCTATCAGTCCCTGCACACGGCGGTGGTGGGGCCTGAAGGCCGGGCGGTGGAGGTGCAGATCCGCACCGCCGCCATGCACCAGCACGCCGAGCTGGGCGTGGCCGCGCACTGGCGCTACAAGGAAGGCGGCGCGGGACCGGGCGACGCGGCCCACCAGCAGATCGCTTGGTTGCGGCAAATGCTGGAATACCGGGAGGACGAGGCCGACGAGGGCGACCTGCTGGAGCGCTTCAAGGCCGAGGCGTTTCAGGATCGGGTCTACGCCATCACTCCCAAGGGCGCCATCGTCGAACTGGCGCAAGGCGCGACCCCGCTGGATTTCGCCTATCACGTCCATACCGAGGTCGGCCATCGCTGCCGGGGCGCCAAGATCAACGGCCGCATCGTGCCGCTGAGCTACGAACTCAAGAACGGCGAACAGGTGGAGGTGCTGACCGCCAAGGTCGGCAACCCCAGCCGCGACTGGCTCAGCCCGCATCTGGGCTATGTCAAAACCAACCGGGCGCGGGCCAAGATTCGGCAGTGGTTCATTCAGCAGGATCAGGACAAGAGCATTGCCGCCGGTCGCGCCACGCTGGAGCGGGAGTTCCAGCGGCTGGGCATCCGCCATCTCAAGCTGGAGAAAGTGGCAGAAAAACTCAACTTCGCCAAGCCGGATGACCTGTTCGCAGCCCTCGGGCACGGCGTTCTGACCATGGCGCAGGTGGTGGCGCGGATTCAGGACCTGTTGCCGGCGGCTCCAGCGACAGGGGATAGCCTGCCCATCGCTCGCAAGCCCCGACCCACCGACCCGGGCACGGGCAAGGGCGAGGTGCGGATTCGCGGGGTGGGTCGGTTGCTGACTCAACTGGCGCACTGCTGCCAGCCGGCTCCGTTCGAGCCGATTGCTGGCTACATCACCCAGGGGCGCGGCGTGACCATCCATCGGCAGGATTGCGCCAATTTGCTGGCGCTGGCCAGCCAGCATCACGAGCGTATCATCGAGGTGAGCTGGGGCGAGACGCCGGCGACCTACCCGGTGGACGTGATGATCGTCGCCCACGACCGTTCCGGCCTGTTGCGGGACATCACTTCGATTCTGGCCAACGACCAGGTGAACGTGTTGGGCGCCAACACCCTGACCGATCGGGACACCTCCATTGCCCGCATGGGGTTGACCCTGGAGATCACCGATGTGGTGCAACTCAGCCGGGTGCTCGACAAAATCGGACAATTGCCCAACGTGATGGAGGCATACCGGAAGAATTGAAACGGTGGCGGTTCAATCCAGACTGGCCAGCAGCCGCCGGGTTTCCCGCAACAGCGGATTGCGCCGCAGCAGCAAGGTTAGCCGGCCGCCGCCGCTCTGCCGCCAGAGGATCGCCGCGCGGACGCCAGCCAGCAGCAGCGCCCGAATCCGGTTGGCGTTGTCCGGGTTGTTCAGGTGGACTGGGTCGCCGCTGACCATGATGCGCGGGGTCAGGGTGCTGAGGCTGTTCAGGTAGAGATCGGCGAAACGGGCGATGGTGTTGCCGTGGTCGACCGGAAAATGCGGCAGGTTGCGGATCGCGTCCTCGACGCCGGCGCGGATGGCCGCCAGCAACTCGGGCCGCCGGGCCAGCTTGCGTTCCAGGCCGAGCAGTGCGACTGCGTAGCGGGTCAACTCCATGTCCTGTGGGTGGTTAAGCTGCTGTTCGAGCAGGCGCAATCCGGCGCGCAGGCGGGCGACGTCGCCGTAGATGGCGGCGCTGCTGGCGGCGTCGATCTGGATCAGGCTGGCCAAGCAGGTTTCGATATCGTCTGGATTGGCCTGGCCGCGCCGGGCAATATTGCGGACGAGATCGACAGCCTGTATCACGCCGGCGAGGGCGATGGCGCGGTCGTGGTCGGTTTGGGGCATGAGATTTCGGGTTCAAGTGGCGGGGATCGATTCAATCGTAGGCGGCGGCGATGATTCCGCCACCCAGACAAATCTCGTCGCGGTAAAAAACCACCGACTGGCCTGGCGCGATGGCTCGTTGGGGTTCGGTGAAAACCACGTCAAGCGCGTCGGCGTCCAGCCGTTCCAGCACGCAATGCTGGTCCGGTTGCCGGTAGCGAATCTTGGCCCGGCAAGGCAACGGTGTAACGGGCGGTTCGCCGGCGATCCAGTGCGGCGCGGCGGCGCGCAACCGGCGGTGGAACAGGGCGGAGTGATCGCGGCCCTGGACCACAATCAGCGCGTTGCGTTCCAGGTCCTTGCCGGCGACGTACCAGGGTTCGCCGCTGCCCTCCCGTCGCCCGCCGATGCCCAGTCCCTGACGCTGGCCGATGGTGTGGAACATCAGGCCGGCGTGTTCGCCGAGCGTTTCGCCCTCCGGCGTCTGGATCGGGCCAGGCCGGGCGGGCAGATAGCGGCTCAGGAAGTCGCGGAACCGGCGCTCGCCGATGAAGCAGATGCCGGTGCTGTCCTTTTTATCGTGGGTGATCAAGCCGGCGGCGGCGGCGCGTTCCCGCGCCTGGGACTTGCGCAGCCCGCCGACCGGAAAGAGCGCGCTGGCCAGTTGTGCTTGGTTGAGGCCGTGCAGGAAATAACTCTGATCCTTGCCGGGATCGCAACCCTTGAGCAGCAGGAACCGCCCATTCTGTTCCGCCAAGCGGGCGTAGTGACCGGTGGCGATGCGGTCGGCGCCCAGCCGCCGGGCGTGGTCGAGGAACGCCTTGAACTTGATTTCGGTGTTGCACAGCACGTCCGGGTTGGGCGTCCGACCCGCGCGGTATTCGTCCAGAAAATAACGGAACACCCGGTCGCGGTACTCGGCGGTGAAGTTGACCGGGTGCAGCGGAATGCCGAGCGTTTCGCACACCGCCCGCGCGTCCTCCAAATCCTCGGCGGCGGCGCAGTAGCCGGTGTCCTGGGCGTCCTCCCAGTTTTTCATGAAGACGGCCTGCACGTCGTAGCCCTGTTCGACCAGCAACAGGGCGGCGACCGAGGAATCCACGCCGCCGGACAGGCCGACGACGATCCGGATTTTGGGCATCGTGAGGGAAGGGCAGTGGCGATTTGGGGCGAAACGATGGGCGATGATAGCAGACGCGCCGGGCGGGGACAGCGCTGGCGCGCTTGGCGAAATAACGTGGCTCCGCGCGGCGCGGAACCGTTTGGAAGATGCCGCGCGGGGATTATTTGATGACCGACAAGCTGTCCCGCGCCAATTGATCGAATTCGGTTTTGAAGCGCACCGTCAGCTCGCTCAAGATTCTGGCGTCGTCCACGAACTTCCGCTGCAGGCTGGCGATAGCCTCGGCCTGACTGGTCATGAAGGCTTGCAGGCTGGCCGGATCGCTGATTTCGGCGGCCGCCTTCATCCGATCGATCGCTATGTCCACATAGGATTGCAGGGCGCTCATCTGAAAGTTGACCAGGGTTTCCAGGTTGGCGGCGGACAGTTTGTTGGCCTTGATGACCGGGGCCAGCAGGTTCTGATACTGCCCGGACATTGGGGTCGTTGCGTCATGGGTCATGGTGAGTCGCTCCGTGGGTTATCGTGGATTACCGATATTGTTGCGTTGCAACATAGCGCAAATTTTATTGTGACGCAATCCGTAAAGGGTAGCGCTTCGACTGATCTGCGTTGAAGGTGGATTTCGCTTCGCTCGCCCAGCTCGCCATGCGTCGATTCGGTAATCCGGTTAAAACGGTAGTGCGATATTCCGAATACCGGGATCGGAGGCCGACCATTAACCTTGGCGATAAATTGACATCTGGCGGATAATACTGATCTTTGCGGGAACGGATTATTGCTCATGTGGTTTAAAAACCTGACGCTGCTGCGGCTGCTCGAGCCGTTTCCCTTGACCGCCGAAGCGTTGGCGGCCCGGCTGGAACAACATGCCTTTCAGCCTTGCTCCAACCATCAGCCTAGCGCCGCCGGCTGGGCGCCGCCCTTGGGTCGCAAGGCGGTGGATCTGGTGCATGGGGTGAATGGCCGCCTTCTGGTATGCCTGCGAACCGAGGAAAAAGTATTGCCGGCGATGGTGGTCAACCAGGCGCTGGCCGAGCGCATCGCCGCGATCGAGGACCAGCAGGGGCGGATGGTGCGCCGACGCGAAAAGCAGGAATTGCGCGACCAGCTCGTGCAAGATTTGTTGCCTCGCGCCCTGGCCCGCAGCCGCCTCGGCTATGCTTATCTGGACCCTGCGGCGGGTTGGCTGGTAGTGGATAGCGCCAGTGCCCGGGGGGTCGATGAAATCGCCGGGATGCTGCGCAAAACCCTGGGTACGCTGCCTGTCGCGCCGCCCCGGGTTGCATGGTCCCCGACGGCGATCATGACGGCTTGGCTGGCCGAGGGTGGAGCGCCGGCCGAGTTCGCCTTGGGCGATGTCTGCGAATTGCGCGAGGACGGTGATGGGGGCGGGATCGTGCGCTGCCGGGGCCAGGACTTGGCCGGCGACGAGCTTCGCGGTCACCTGCAAGCCGGCAAGCTGGCGACCCGGCTCGGACTGAGTTGGGAGGGGCGGGTCGCCTTCGTCCTCGATGAGACGCTGGTGGTGCGCCGGCTCCAGTTTCTTGACGTGGTTCGCGAATCCTTGCGCGATACCGCCGCCGCTTCCCCGGAAGCCGTGTTCGACGCCGAGTTCGCCCTGATGACCGGGGAATTGGCGTTGTTGCTGCCGCGGTTGCTGGAATTGTTCGGCGGCGAGGAGGAGTGACGCTTTCCGCCGGTTCTGGAGTATGAGACCGGCTTGAGACCGGGTGATCCGGTACAGCTTCGGGCGCTTGGCGGTTTGGAAGAACGGGATTATGAGTCATTGGAATTTGATGGGCGTGATGGTGGCGTTGGGCGTGTTGGCGTTCTTGGCGCTGGCTGGCTGGTTTACCCTGCGTTATGTTCGGCGGCAAAAGCATCTGATCGCGGAACGGGCGCTGGCGGCCCGACAAGCGGCGGAGAAGGCGGCGGCGGAGAAGGCGGCGGCGGCGGAAAAGGCGACGCTTAAACAGGTGGCAGCCGAGCGACTGGCGGCCAGGCGAGCGATGCTGGAACAAGCGACGCTGGAACGCGCGGCCCAGGACAAGGTGGCGGTGGAGCAGACCATCGCCGAGTGGGCGGCGGCCGAACAGGCCGAGGCCGAGCGGGTGCAACTGCATCAAACGGCGGTGGAACGGCGGGAAGCCGAGGAAGCCCAATCCCGGTTGCGCGCCGTCGAGGAAGCCATCGCCGAATGGGTCGAGGCGGAGCGGGAAGGCAGCCGGCTGGCCGCCGCCGCGCCGCCTGGCGGCAAACCGCCGCCGAGGAAAACCTATGCCCGCACCGAGGTCATTCACCAGCAGGTGCGCTTGCAAGCCGAAGCGGTGGCGAAGGAAATCCAGGAGCTGGAATATATCAAGAACCGGATTGAGGCCGGGGTGGATTTTCTGCCGATCGAATTCAAGCAGACAGTGGACGATTGGAAGGAAGGCCGGGTGCTCCGGCACAGCAGTTTCGATGATCTTAAGCTCAAGTTCCGCTACAAGGCCTACTCCGTCGAGGATGGTTACGAACTGCTGTATATGTACGGTCGCTGGATTGCCCAGCAGTGGCAGAAGTTACGGTTGTTCATTCGCCTGCTGGGCACCGAGGTGGAGTCGTCGGAGAGCATTCAGGCCGCCATCGAGCGGGCGGAACGGAAGGAGCGGGAAAAATATCTGGAAATGGACATGGACGTGCTGCTCACCTTGCGCGACATCCGCGACATTCTGGACAGGCTGATCGGCATGGAAACCATCCTTAAGGAGTTGGAGGCCGTTTGCCAGAGACGTTCCGAGCAAATCATCGCGCCGGAGTGGGAGGCGAAGGGTTCGCTGTAAACAGCCGCGCAAAGGGCAGCGGCGACGCTATAATCCTTATTGGACGGATGAGACTGGCGTCAGGGTCGTGGCCGAGTTCGCCGTGCTTTTACCCTCAAAACGAGCCACTATCCGGGAATCAACCCCTTTCAAGAGAGGAAAACCGATGAGAAAAGCACTGTCCCTGCTGTTGTTTTCGGTACTGGTCTCCCTGGGCGTCGCCGCCTGGGGCGCCGAGAAGGCCATCAAGCTGGGCGTCATCGCCGAGTTGACCGGCGATATGCCCGCCGTGGGCGCGTCCTGCCGGAACGCCGCCGAAATGGCCGTCAAGGAAGTCAACGCTGCTGGCGGCCTGCAAGTCGGCAAGGAAAAAATGAAGGTGGTTCTGGTGGTCGAGGACAACGCCGGCAAGGCCGACCAGTCCGCCGCCGCCGCCCAGAAGCTGATCACCCAGGACGAGGTGCTGGCCATTGTCGGCCCCAACGCCAGCCGCTACGCCATTCCGGCCGCAGAGATCGCCGAGAGTTCCGAGACGGTGTTGATCACCCCTTGGTCTACCGCTCCCAAAACCACGCTGGACACCGCGACCAACAAGCCCAAGAAATACGTATTCCGGGCCTGCTTCATCGATCCCTTCCAGGGTGGCGTGCTGGCCAAGTTTGCCTTGGGGAACCTCAAAACCAAGAAGGCGGCGGTGCTCTACGACGTAGCGTCCGATTACAACAAGGGCATTGCTGAAGTCTTTAAGGCAAGCTACGAGAAACAGGGCGGCAAGATCGTCGCCTTCGAGACCTACACCACCAACGACAAGGATTTCTCGGCGCAGTTGACCAAGATCAAGGACGCCAAGCCCGACGTGATCTTCCTGCCCAACTACTACAGCGAGGTGCCGCTGCAAGTGCAGCAGGCCAAACGGCTGGGCATCACCGTGCCCTTCATCGGCAGCGACTCCTGGGGCAGCAACGAACTCCTGACGCTGGGCGGCGCTGACCTGAACGGCTATTACTTCAGCACCCACTACGCCGCCGACAACGCCGCGCCGGTCGCCAAGAAGTTCATCACGGACTACGAGAAGGTCTATGGGGCCAAGCCGGACGATGTGGCCGCGCTGACCTACGACGCCTTCGGCCTGCTGTTCGACTCGCTCCAGAGTGCTGGCAAGGCCGACCGCGAAGCCATCCGCGCCGCGCTGTCCACCCTGCCCAGCTACAAGGGCGTCACTGGCGACATGAAGTTCCAGGCCGATTCCCGCGATCCGATCAAGAGCGCCGTGATTTTGCAAATCAAGGACGGCAAGTTCACCTACTTCACCAACGCCAATCCCTGATTGAAGAGACAGCCTTGACGTAATCCAAGGGCGGCCCGGCGAGGCCGCCCTTCTTCTTGCAACCGCAGCGCCCGCGAGTCACGATCTTGAGCGAAGGCATCGTCTACTGGCTGCAACAGACCTTGAACGCCCTGCAACTGGGCAGTATCTACGCCCTCATCGCCTTGGGCTACACCATGGTCTACGGCATTCTGACCATGATCAATTTCGCCCACGGCGACGTGTTCATGGTGGGAGCCTTTTTCTGTTTCCTGGCCGCCGTGTACCTGGGCCTGCCTTTCGTGCCCACGCTGCTGCTGACCATGTTGGGCGCGGCGCTGCTGGGAGCGATGATCGAGCGCCTGGCCTACAAGCCACTGCGCCACGCGCCCCGGGTGTCGGCTATCATCACCGCCCTGGGGGTGGGCATTTTTCTGGAAAACTTCACCCTGGCGCTGGCGCCCTATCCCAAGAATATTCCCGCGCTGCTGGAGAATGTCACCTGGGATCTGGGCGGCGTGTCTCTGTCTTCCCTACAGGTCATCATCATTTTTCTGTCGCTGGGGCTGATGTTCCTGCTGGATTACGTAGTCCACCGCACGCCGGTGGGCATGGCGATGCGGGCGATTTCCTGGGACAAGACCTTCGTACCGCTGATGGGGGTGCCGCTGGATCTGATCATCTCCGTCACCTTCGCCATCGGCGCGGGGCTGGCCGGAGCGGCGGGCACCATGTACGCGCTCGCCTATCCGGTCATTGATCCCTACATGGGCATTATGGTGGGCTGGAAGGCGTTCATCTCCGCCGTGGTGGGCGGCATTGGCAACATTCGGGGCGCGATGATCGGCGCCTTTATTCTGGGTGGGGTGGAGATCATGGTCACGGCCTTCTTTCCCTCGACGTACCGGGATTTCGTCGCCTTCACCCTGCTGATGCTGCTGATCGTCGTTCGGCCCTACGGCATTTTGGGCCAGCCGCGGACGCAAAAAGTATGAACAAGGCGCGTAACGGAAGCTGGGAGTGGCTGATGGCCCAGCGCTGGCTACTGCCGGTATTGATTGCCGTCGGCTTCGTCCTGGCCTTCGCCATTCCCGAATACAACCTGTTCAACAAGTACATCCAGTTGGTGATGATGTACGTCGGGATCAACATCATCCTGACCGTCAGCCTGAACCTGGTGAACGGTTACATGGGCG
>WBUJ01000240.1 GCA_008933795.1 Candidatus Contendibacter sp.
GATCTACACCCCCGTGGACCAGGGCCGGATGGCGGCGGCGGTCAACCGGCTGGAGGCGCCAGCCCCGGCGGGCCGGGGCCGCCAATAAATGGGCTTACCAAGGGAACGGCGGGGGCGGCGGGAACGGAACTACGACCACCGGCCCTCCATAGCCGTACCGAGGCCGCCCGTAGTAGCCATGACCTCCGTAGTAATGCCGGTGCCCTCGGTAGTAGCCGGGACGCCCGTAGTAGCCATGACGCCCGTAGTAGCCGCGGTGACCTCGATAGTGACCCCGGTAACCACGGTAGTCACCCCCCCGGTAGTGGACGCGGTGGTTTTCCTCGTAGCCACTCCCGCCGTAGGGGCCACCACCCCACGCGTTGGCGCTTTGCAGCGGGGCCAGGATCGCAATGGCGACGACGGCTCCCAGTATCCACTTCATGTTCATGACTTTCATCGGTTCACTCCTGCCCGCCGGACGGGGCGGCATGATTCTCGATCAAGGACGGGGGGACTCCCCGTGAAGGTGAAGCCGGCGAACGCAATCCATCGCCCGGCAAGGCGGATGATCCGGGGGGTTACCTGAGCCGGCGCTGAACGAATCGCGAACGGGGGCCGAACGACCGTGCCGGACGGCGGGTAGGAGAAAGGCGCGGCCAAGCCGGTGCGGGTCATCGGCAAGAGCGACAAGGAGCGGTTGGCGCTGTTGCCGGAAGCGTTCGGCCAGGTGTTCGGGTTTTGGCTGAAGGACCAGCCGCGCGGGGAGTACCTATTCGCCCGCGCGGCGGGCCAGAAACCCGTGTCCGCCCAGGCGGCCCGCGCCTACCTGCGGGGGATGCTGGAGAAAGCCGGGATCGATAAGAAGATTTCACCCCACAAGCTGCGCCATACTTATGCGACGAACCTGCTCAACGCCGGGGCCGAGCTGGTGGACATCAAGGCCCTGCTGGGGCACGAGAGCATCAGTACCACCCAGATTTACACCAACGTCGGGCAGGAGCGGATGGAGCAGGTGGTGGGGAGGTTGTGAGTTATCCTGCGGCTCTCCCGCCCTTCGCGGCTTATCCGCCGCCCCGTTAGACATGAGACAAAGTACTAAGGGTTAAATTATGAGGGTATATCTTCATCTTGCTATTATTATTAGCATTCTTTTTCCTTTTTCAGCTAACTGTGCAAAATGGTGTGGTTCTGGTCCAACTAGCAATATCATTCCGGATGAACTACCTGGGTTACTTATTGCTGGTTGTATATCAGTTGATAGCGCGAAATTCTATCATGCATGTAAAGCCCATGATAACTGTTATGATTCATGCGGAAAGTCTCACGTCGAATGCGACAGAACCATTTTGCATAACTTAGAAGCAGAATGTAAGACAGCCTTTAATACAATTATAGAGAAGCCATGTATGCTTGGTTGCTACGCGGCGGCCCGAAGTTACTACGAAACAATGATTGGAGTGCAATACGAAGGATTTGTAAAAGCCTACAAAGACGCTCAGAAAAAATGCCAAGGCTTGCCATCTTTCGCATGGTCTCAAGCTGGTCCTATTTCAGGACAAGTATGCATCCGTATCTATGAAGACGCCGACCCTCATGCATGGAGTGATAACTATCTATGTTCTAGCCGTGATTTAGGATTAAACTGGTCGCAAGCCGGCCCAATTGCTGGAATGAGCTGTACACGTATTTATGAAGATGCAGATCCACATGCGTGGGGTGATAATTATCTGTGTGTTCCCCAAAATTCTTCATTTATCCTAAGTTGGTCACAGGCAGGTCCAATTCCTGGAAAAGCCTGCACTCGTATCTATGAGGATGCAGATCCACATGCTTGGAGTGATAACTATCTTTGTATTGAATAAGAACAGAGAACCGTGAGAGCAGTTATCCACTTCCGTTATGAATAGCCTAACGAGGCGCTCAACCGGATCTCTGCGCCCCTATCGCTTCGCAGCGGCAGGTGAGCTTGGCCGTTCACAAAAACCTCTTCAACTGCGCCGGAATCCGCTCCACCTCCCGTTCCTCCCCCGCGCCCAGCGTCACCGCCGCTTCGCCGGGCCGGAGCCAGAACTGCACCACCACCTCGCCCCGGACGGCCACGAGATCCAGCCACGGTTCCAGTTCCGGGGCGCGAGCGTAGTGCAGGCGCAGGACGCCGCCCCGGTAGGTCGCGGGGTTGTAGGTGTCCACGCTATCGAGCCGCCCAGTGATAGCCGGTCCCCGGCCCTCGGGCATCTCCACCTCCCCCAGCAGGAAGTAGGGGCGGTTCGGGTCAATCCGGCTGAGGAGCCCGCGCAAGGTATGCCCGCGCAGCTCCACCCGTTCCGCCACGACGTGGAGCGGCTCGCCTTGGATCAGCCGGGCCTTCAGCGGATAGAGGTTGTGGTGAGCCGGACTCGGCCCCACCGCCCGCAACGCCCCGTCCCGTTCCACGATCCCGTTCTGCCACACCCCGACCACCGGGAATTTCCCCGTCACCGGTTGCAGGGTCAAGTTATCGGTGGCGGTCAGTTCCAGCGCGTACCAGTCCGTGCCCGCCACCCGCTGGTACTGCTCCCGCGCGATGTCGAAGTTTTTGAGCAGGGCCTGCAAGCCATCCCGAAAGCCGAGGTGGCTCAAGGGAAAGAGCGCCGCCGCCGCGACCAGCAAAGCGGACAGCAGGATCATCTCCCCCTTGCTGCCCACTTGCAGCCGCCAATTCCGATTGCCCGGCGTCACCACCCGCAGCGGCGAGGGCCAGAACAGATCGATGCCCCGGAGGTTGAGCATATCCAGCCACAGGTGCGACCAGATGCCGCCCACCACCGCCCAGAAATACAGCGGGTTGACGAACCATAGCGGTGCGGCCAGGGTGGCGACGGCCAGCAGCATGACGGCGGAATGGGTGAGGGTGCGATGGCCAAACCGCCGTTCCAGCGGCACGGAGATAAACCAGAACAGCCGGCCGATCTTAGCGGGCGGCAGGTCGATATCGGGCAGCAGGCTGGCCACGGCAGCCAGCGCCCAACTGATCCAGTCGGGCCGGTAGCCGAACAGGGTCGCCCCGCTCAGGTACAGGACGGAAGCAAAGGCGACATGGGTGCCGAGGGTCAAGGGCTACCCCGACCGTCGCGCGATCCACTCCTTGAGCGCCTCGTCCATCCGCGCCTGCCAGCCCTTGCCGGTGGCCCTGAAGTACGCCACGACTTCGGGTGAATAGCGCACCGTCAATTGCATTTTGCGCGGCTGCTGGCCTGGCCCACGGGCGCGGCGCAACGCAGCCAAGGTGGCCTGGACCCCGCCGCCCGGCGTGACCACGGCGTTGTTCCAGAACGCCTCGACGGCGGCCGGATCGTTCGGGTCGTAAGGCGTGTCATCGTCGATGGCGATGTCCGCGTCGGCCAGCGCCCGCAGCTTGTCGAGGTCAGTGCCCAATGGTTTGCCAGTAGCGTCGCTCTTCATGTCGTTTGGCCTTACGGACGGAAATCAGATGGGGCGCGGCGGGACGGTCCACCCACACCAGGAATACCACCACCCCGTAAAACAGCTCCAGACTTTGCAGGCGCTGTTCGCCATACGCCGCGCGGTCGTCTTCCTCCGTCGCCAGCGGCGCATCGAAAATGACCTCGCAGTCGGCCAGATCGATGCCGTGCTTGCGGAGATTGTCCCGGCGCTTCGGTTCATCCCAAGTGATCATCGACAAATTGTAGCTACTTTATGCTCCCCTTTCCATTGGACGCGCGAGCCGG
>WBUJ01000241.1 GCA_008933795.1 Candidatus Contendibacter sp.
TCGCCGCCAAACTTGGCCGCCATCACCTTCGTGATCGCCGCCGTCAGCGTGGTCTTGCCGTGATCCACGTGGCCGATCGTCCCCACGTTCACGTGCGGCTTGTTGCGCTCGAACTTTTCTTTGGACACCGTACTCACTCCATCCGATTCAAACTATTCGGCTTCAAACTATTCGGCAACCGTCAGGATGCTTTCTTGATCACCGCCTCCGCGATATTGGCGGGGGCTTCGTTGTATTTGGCGAATTCCATGGAATAGGTCGCGCGGCCCTGGGTGGCCGAGCGCAGGTCGGTGGCGTAGCCGAACATCTCAGCCAGCGGCACCTCGGCGCGGATCACCTTGCCCGAGGGCGAATCGTCCATGCCCTGCAACATGCCGCGTCGGCGGTTGAGGTCGCCCATCACGTCGCCCATGTAATCCTCGGGCGTGACCACCTCGACCTTCATGATCGGCTCCAGCAACACCGCGCCCGCCTTCAGCGCGCCCTCCTTGAAACCCATGGAGCCGGCGATCTTGAACGCCATTTCGCTGGAATCCACCTCGTGGTAGGAACCGTCGAAGATCGTGACCTTGACGTCCACCACCGGATAGCCGGCCAGCACGCCCTTTTCCATCTGCTCCTGTACACCCTTGTCCACCGCCGGCACGTACTCACGCGGCACCACGCCGCCAACGATGCCGTTGACGAACTCGTAGCCAGCGCCTGGTTCCCGCGGCTCCAGCCGCAGCCAGACATGGCCGTACTGGCCGCGACCGCCGGACTGACGCACGAATTTGCCTTCCTGCTCCACCGCTTTGCGGATGGTCTCGCGGTAGGCAACCCGGGGCTTGCCGATGTTGGCGTCCACCTTGAACTCGCGCTTGAGGCGATCGACGATGATTTCCAGGTGCAGTTCGCCCATACCGGAGATGATGGTCTGGCCCGACTCCTGGTCGGTATGCACCCGGAACGAGGGGTCTTCATGCGCCAGCTTGGCCAAGGCGACACCCATTTTTTCCTGATCGGCCTTGGTCTTGGGCTCGACGGCGATCGAAATCACCGGTTCGGGGAATTCCATCCGCTCCAAAGTGATGACTTGGTTGGCGTCGCAGAGGGTGTCGCCGGTGGTGACGTCCTTCAGGCCGACGCAGGCGGCAATATCGCCCGCCAGCACTTCCTTGATTTCTTCGCGGCTGTTGGCGTGCATCTGCACCAGCCGGCCGATGCGCTCGCGCCGGCTCTTGACCGGGTTGTAGACCGTGTCGCCGGAATTGACCACGCCGGAGTAGCAGCGGATGAAGGTCAGGGTGCCGACGAAGGGATCGGTGGCGATCTTGAACGCCAGCGCCGAAAACGGCGCGTCGTCCCTGGCCGGACGCTCGCCCTCGCTCTCGGCGGCGTCGTCCAACACGCCCTTGACCGGCGGCTTGTCGATCGGTGACGGCAGGTAGAGGATCGCCGCGTCCAGCATCGCCTGGACGCCCTTGTTCTTGAAGGCGGAACCGCACAGCGTCGGAACGATTTCGCCCCGGAGGGTGCGGGCGCGAAGCCCTGCGTAAATCTCGTCCTCGCCGAGGGCGTGGCCTTCCAGGTATTTCTCCATCAATTCGTCGGAGGCTTCGGCGGCGGCCTCGACCATCTTCTCGCGCCAAGCCTCGCAGTCGTCTCGCAAGTCGGCGGGAATATCGGCATACGCGAACTTCATGCCGAGACTGTCTTCATCCCAGTGGATCGCCTGCATCTTGACCAAGTCGACGATACCCTTGAACTGGTCCTCGGCCCCGATGGGAAGCTGGATCGGCACCGGATTGGCGCCCAACCGATCCCGAATTTGTTGGACCACCCGCAGGAAATCGGCGCCGGCGCGATCCATCTTGTTGACGAAGGCCAGCCGGGGCACCCCGTATTTGTTGGCCTGCCGCCAGACGGTTTCGGACTGCGGCTCGACTCCGCCCACCGCGCAGAACACCGCGCACGCGCCATCCAACACCCGCAGCGAACGCTCGACCTCGATGGTGAAATCCACGTGGCCGGGCGTGTCGATGATGTTGACGCGATGGTCCTTGAACTGGCCGGCCATGCCATCCCAGAAACAGGTGGTCGCGGCGGAGGTGATGGTGATGCCGCGTTCTTGCTCCTGCACCATCCAGTCCATGGTGGCGGCGCCATCGTGCACTTCGCCCAGCTTGTGCGAGACGCCCGTGTAAAACAGGATGCGCTCGGACACGGTGGTCTTGCCGGCATCGATGTGGGCCATGATGCCGAGGTTGCGATAGCGCTCGATGGGGGTTTTACGAGCCACGGATCAGTCCTCGAAACTTACCAGCGATAATGGGCGAAAGCCTTGTTGGCTTCCGCCATGCGATGTACGTCCTCGCGCTTCTTGACGGCGGCGCCGCGACTGTCGGCGGCGTCCAGCAACTCGCCAGCCAAGCGGCGGGCCATGGATTTCTCGCCGCGCTTGCGGGAGGCGTCGATGATCCAGCGCATGGCCAAGGCGGTGCGACGCACCGAGCGTACTTCGATGGGCACCTGGTAGGTGGCGCCGCCGACTCGGCGGGACTTAACCTCGACCACCGGGCGGACGTTGTCCAAGGCCTGTTCCAGCAAGCCCATCGGATTGTCCTTGCCCTTTTCGGCGATGGTATCGAGCGCGCCATAGACGATCTTTTCGGCCACGGATTTCTTGCCGCGCTCCATCATCATGTTGACGAACTTGGCCAGCATCTCGCTTCCGTACTTGGGATCGGGAAGGATGACGCGCTTGGGAACTTCTCTTCTTCTCGGCATGACCGCCTCAATCTCAATCGGCTAACGCGAAACTCAGGACTTGGGCCGCTTGGCGCCGTACTTGGAACGCGCCTGCCGCCGTTTGGTGACGCCGGAGGTGTCCAGGCTGCCGCGCACGATGTGATAGCGCACGCCGGGCAAGTCCTTGACGCGACCGCCGCGGATCAGCACCACCGAGTGCTCCTGCAGGTTGTGGCCCTCGCCGCCGATGTAGCTGGTGACTTCCTGGCCGTTGGTCAGGCGCACGCGCGCCACCTTGCGGAGCGCGGAGTTGGGCTTTTTCGGCGTCGTCGTGTAGACGCGGGTGCAGACGCCGCGCTTCTGCGGACAGCTTTCGAGCGCCGGCACGTTGCTTTTGGCTTTCTTGCTGGAGCGCGGCTTGCGCACCAACTGGTTGATTGTGGCCATTGCCCCTACTCCAATCGAATTTTGGAAATTCGGTGAACCCGGCAGCGGGCCTGCGCTGGTCGAACATCCGGGTCTGCAAAGACGCGGAACTATAGGGAGACAAGTCACTGATGTCAAGGTCGGTTCCGCCGCCGACCGTGGCGCGGCGGCTGGGGAGCGGCGAAGTGATCATGAAGCGGACAACCTGCCGTATCATCGGCGAATGCCGAGGGATACGATGCAACAGGAACAAGATCGGCCGACGACAGCCCAAGCGATACGGCAGGCGTCGACGGTTCCACGTTCGGGTCAAAAAGACCAGACGCGCCACGAGACGCTAACGCAACGGTTGGTTGCGCAACCATCGGCGTATCGAACGCAACCGGAAATTGATGATTTATTGAACCGACTGCACCGAGATTCCAGTCAGGTCGATAGCCGAGAGCTACTTTACCTGCAACGGCGCTATCTGGATGGACGCCCATTTAGAAGGCGCACCGCTACGCCGCGTAGTTCAATTGCGGATTCCGAAGGCTGGCGGG
>WBUJ01000047.1 GCA_008933795.1 Candidatus Contendibacter sp.
GGGCCATGATCGCGATGCTCCACGCCATCAGCGCCAACAGCAGCAGCGACGGCAATTGAATATCGCCATCCGCTCCCTGGCGGACGATCCAGAGCATCACCGGCAACGCCAGCAGGCCCATCAGCGTGCCGGTGCCCGTCAGCGCGCTCAGGGTTTGCTCGAAGCGCCGGGAATGCCGCCGCGCCAGCAGCGCCAGATGCAGCAGCCCGGCCAGCAACACCAGGTCCAGCAGGACTTGCAGGATCGCCACCGGCGCCGGCGTGCTCAGCAGCAGCACCACCAGCCCGGACAGTCCATAGCCCAGCAGGCACAGCTTCAGCAGCGCCATCCCGGCGGGCAGGTCTTGCGGACCCTTGCGAAACAGGCAGATGTCGAGGAACAGCTCGAATAGAGCGCGCATGGCGTCAGTGCGGCTTCCGGTCCAGTTGCGCGGTCAGTTCCCGCAACTCGGGCGCGATGTCCACCGGATAGGGCGGCGCGGTTTCGTTCGCGCGCAAGGCCGCGGGCAGCGCCGCCAGTTGCGCCCGAACCCGGTCGCGGATCGCGTCCAGCGGCTCCGGCGCTTGCAGCCGCCGGCCCTGCTCCATCACCGGAATCAGCATCGGTTCGCCCGGCTGGGGATATTGCTCCAACCCCAGGCCATCGCCGGCGAAAATTCCATTCGCCGCCATCCGCCGGTAGACCTGCTTGCGACCCGGCCAGGTGGCCTTGCCCTCGGAACGCTTGCGCCGGGGCTGACCGGCGTACTCCTGCAGCTTGTAGACCATGTCCAGCGTGGGCGCGTCGGTGGAGGCGTCCAGCCGGGTGCCGACGCCGAAACCGTCGAACGGCGCTCCGCTGGCCAGCAGTTCGTGGATGCGGCTTTCGTCGAGATCGCCGCTGCCGAGGATCGTGACCTGGCGCAGACCGCCGTCGTCGAGAATACGTCGCACCCGCCGGGCGTGCTCGGCCAGATCGCCGCTGTCGATCCGCACCCCCCGGATGGCGATGCCGCGTTCCCGCAGGCGGGGCGCGAGATTTACCACCTTGCGGGCGGCGGCCTCGGTGTCGTAGGTATCGAGCAGCAGGGTCACGTTGCCGGGCTGGGCGGCGGCGAATCGTTCGAAGGCGTCTTCCTCGCGGTCGTAGGCCTGGACCAGCGAATGGGCCATGGTGCCGAAAATTGGAATCCCAAACCGCATCCCGGCCAGCACGGTGGCGGTGCCGGCGAATCCGGTCAAATAACTGGCCCGCGCCGCCAGCAACGCCGCCTCGCCGCCGTGGGCGCGGCGTAGGCCGAAATCCACCAGCAGCTTGCCGGGCGCGGCCAGCACGCAGCGGGCGGCCTTGGACGCGATCAGGGTCTGGTAGTGCAGCAGGTTGATCAGCCGGCTTTCCACCAACTGCGCCTGCGGCAACGGCGCGGTGACCCGCAGGATCGGTTCGTCGGCAAAGAACGCCGTGCCTTCCGGCAGGGCTTGGACCGCACCGGCGAAGCGGAAATCGGCCAGCGATGCCACGAAATCGACACTGAAGCGGCCGGTGCTGGCCAGCCAGTCCCGCTCCTCGGCGGTGAAACGCAGGTTCTCCAGATAATCCAGAGCCTGTTCCAGGCCGGCGGCCAGCAGAAACCCGCGTTGCGGCGGCAGGCGGCGCACGAACAACTCGAACACGGCCGTTTCATTCATGCGTTCGGCGTGGTAAGTCTGGAGCATGGTGAGCTGATACAGATCGGTCAGCAACACGCTGCGGGCAATGGTCATGGCGGCGCCTTTGGCAAGGCTAAAGGTTGGAGGCTAAAGGCTTCGTCGCTGGACCGGCGGGCTGGCAGCGCGAGGCTTTGGGGGTTTACCGTTATATTTACCGTTAATACTAGGAGAGGAAATCGAATGAGTGCGCCAGAAATTTTAACCGAACGGGAAGAAGGGGTCTTGCGGGTTCGCATTCACCGTCCCGACAAGAAAAACGCCCTAACGCTGGCGATGTACGCGGCGCTGACCGCCGCCTTGAACGAGGCCGCCCAGGATGTCGCCCTCCGGGCGGTGGTATTGACCGGCAGCGGCGACAGCTTCACCAGCGGCAACGATATCGCCGACTTTCTGGCCGCGCCGCCGACCGGCGAGGACAGCCCGGTCTTTCAATTCCTGGCGGCGCTGCGCCAGTTCGAGAAACCGCTGGTCGCGGCGGTGAACGGCTTGGCGGTCGGCATCGGGGTGACAATGCTACTGCACTGCGATCTGATCTACGCCCGGGCCGGGGCGACCCTGGCGATGCCGTTCGTCAATCTTGGACTGTGCCCGGAAGGCGGCTCCAGCCTGCTGCTGCCGCGCCTGATCGGCTACCCCCGGGCGGCGGAACTGCTGTTGCTGGGCGAACCGTTCAGCGCCGAGCAGGCGCTGGAATGGGGGCTGATCAACGGCATCGGCGCCGACGCCGACGCGACGCTGGAACTGGCGCTGGTCCGGGCGCGGCGGCTGGCCCGACAACCGGCGGCGGCGGTGCGCTTGGCCAAGAGGCTGCTCAAGCGCAACGAAACCGAAACCTTGCGGGAAACGATTGCGCTGGAAGGCCGGCATTTCATCGAGTTGTTGAACTCGCCGGAAGCGGTGGCGGCGTTGCGAACCTTCGTGGAGCGCCGCCGGACGTGACGCGCGCGCGGCGTTATTCCCCGTCGTTCGCCAACGCCAGCGTTCGGATCAAGTCCGACAGCGATTCGGCCTGAAGCTTCTCCATGACCCGCTTGCGGTGGATTTCCACCGTGGACAGGCTGATCCCGAGTTCGGCGGCGATCACCTTGTTGTATTGCCCGGCCGCGACGCGATCCAGCACCTCCCACTCGCGCGGCGACAACAGGGCCAGACGCGCTGCGGCCTCGGCGCGCCGCGCTTGGCGAGCCCGTTGGCGGGCATCCAGGGCCAGCGCCTCCCGTACCCGCTCCAGCAGCATCTCGCCCTGAAACGGCTTTTCCAGAAAGTCGAAGGCCCCCGCCTTCATCGCCCGGATCGCCATGGGCACATCGCCGTGGCCGGTCACGAACAGGATCGGGATGCGACAACCCCGCGCCCGGAGCTGTTTTTGCAGGTCCAGACCGCTCATGCCCGGCATCCGCACGTCCAGCACCAAGCAACCGGGCTGCTGGACGGCGGTGGACTCCAGGAACGCGGCGGCGCTGGCGAAAGTGGCCACCGCCAAGCCGTCGGCGCGCAGCAGCAGGCTGATGGCGTCGCGCACCGCCTGATCGTCGTCGATGATGAAAACCGTGGGAGCGGCGCTCATAAAGTGGGCGGCGGACTAGGGACGATGCGCGAATCGCCCTGGGCGGAGTGGACAGGCAGGGTGAAATGAAAGGAAAAGCCGCGATCGGGATTCGCCGTCGCCCAGAGCCGCCCGCCCTGGGACTCGATGATCGAGCGGCTGACCGACAGGCTCATTCCCATGCCGTTGGGCTTGGTGGTGAAGAAGGGCTGGAACAACCGCGCGGCCGCTTTCGCATCGAGCCCCCGCCCGGTATCACACACCGTGGTCAGTACGGTGGACGGACTATCGAGGGTCGTGCGCAGGGTCAACTCGCGCGGTTCGTCGCCGGCTTCATTCATCGCCTCGATGGCGTTGCGGATCAGGTAGAGCGCCACCAGTTGCACCTGAATGTCGTCGGCCAGAACCGCTGGCAGAGGGTCCGCCAACTCCAGGCGCGGCTCCACCCCCGCTTGGCGCAGTTCCAGTTGCATGTAGTGGATCACGGCACGAATCAGGGCGTTAAGCTGGATCGCGGTCTGGGCGGCCGGATGCTTGCGCACCAGGTCGCGCAGATGGCGGATGATGCCGCCGGCCCGCAACCCCTGATTGACGATTTCCTCGAGCGTGCCGGTCAGCGCCCGGGGATCGATCCCGTCCTTGCGCAACAGGCCCAGACAAGCCTGGGCATAGGCGACGATCGCCGCCAGGGGCTGATTGATTTCGTGGGCCAGGGTGGACGCCATTTCCACCGCCAGACTGAGCCGCGAGGTTTTGGCCAGTTCCACCTGCTGCCGGCGCAACTGGTCCTCGGCCAGCTTGCGGGCGGTGATGTCCTCGGCCAGCCCGGCGATTCGGTAGACGTGGCCCGCGAGGTCGCGAATGGGGAAACCGCGATCCCAAATCCAGCGCACCGCGCCGTCCGGGCGGATGACCCGATACTCCTGGTCGAACACGCCCGACTCAAGTTTTTCGAGATGGGCCGCGCGAACTCGCGGCCGGTCGTCGGGATGCACGGCCTCGACCCATTCCAGCGGCCGCTCCAGCAGGCTTTGCACCGGATGTCCCCAGATGTCCTCGTAGGCTGGACTCACGTAAAGCAACCGCTCCTCCGCGATTCCATACACCCAGAACACTTCCCGGATATGTTCGGCCAGTTGGCGAAACCGTTCCTCGCTGTCGCGCAGGGCGCATTCCGCCTGGACGCGGGCGGTGACTTGATCTTCCAGCGCCCGGTTGGCGGCCGTCAGTTCCGCGGTGCGGGTCCGAACCCGCTCCTCCAGTTCGTCGTTGGCGAGGCGTGGTTGGGCTTCGATCCGTTTCGGGGTCTCGCCGCGAGCGAGGCCAGCGACGCCGGCGATTCGCGCAAGGATGGATCGAAAACGGTTCATGGCGGCGCTAGCCCGCTAATCCACGTTAAGGGCCAGAACTTCGACCGCGTGCTCGGAGACGGCGGCGGGAGCGGCGGGCAGAGTGAAGTGGAAGGTGACGCCGGGGCCGGCGTTGGGCGTCGCCCACAGCCGGCCGCCATGCGCTTCGATGATGGATCGGCTAATGGACAGCCCCAAGCCCAGCCCGTCGGGCTTGGTGGTGAAGAAAGGGTACGACAATTGATCGACCGCATCCGGAGCCAGGCCCGATCCGGAATCCCGAACCGCGATTTTCACCTCCTTGGGATCGGCGCGGGCGGAGATCGTCACGGCGTTGGCTTCCGGTCCGGTGTTGGCGCTCATGGCGTCCATGGCGTTGCGAACCAAGTTCAGAATCACTTGTTGTACTTGCAGGGCGTCGGCCAGCACCCGCGGCAAATCCGGCGCGATGTCGTAGCGAAGACCGATCCGGTGGCGCCGGGCTTCCAGATTCAGAAAGTCGGCGATGTCCTCGAACACGTCGTTCAACCGAACCATGGCGTATTGGGGTTTCGTCTGGCGGGCGAAATGACGGATGCGGTGGATGATGGCGTGGGCTCGGGCGCTTTGAGCGGCAATTTTTTCCAGGACGTCCCGCGTCTCGACAACTCCCAATGGGCCGTTGCGCGCGCGGGTCAAACCCGCTTCGGCGTACAGGGTGATGGCGGTGATAGGCTGGTTGATCTCGTGAACCAGGCCGGACGCCATTTCGCCCAGGGTGTTGAGGCGCGAGGCGTGGGCCAACAGAGCCTGTTGGCGCCGAGCGGCCTCGGCCATGCGTTCCTGCTCCAGGATGCCGCCGACCCACTGGGCCATGATTTGGATCAGTTCGCGATCCACGGTGGTGAACGGCGTCGCCCGCGGTTTGAAATCGGAGAAGTTCAGCGTCCCGTATGCCTGGTCGCCGACCCGGACCGGAACGCCCAGATAGGCTTCCAGCCCGAACTTCTGGTAGCAGGGATGCTGGCGCCAAGGGCCGGCCGAGGCGTGTTCGAAACCCAGGGGCATTCGGGCGCGCAGGGTATCGTTGCAATAAGTGTCAGCCAGGGCGAACGCGTCGCCTTGGGCGACTTCACCGCCGGGAGCCAGGACGTGGGCGACTTCGTAGCGCTCGCCGTCGATGTGGCACAGGATGCCGATGACCATGCCGAAGCGTTGGCAACCCATCGCCAGCATGGCCTGGATCTGATCCCTGGCGTGGCGACGCGGGATGGAGATCACCTCGTACAACTGGCGCATGGCGGCCACGCTGTCGCGTAGCGCCGCCTGCTGGTCAGCCAGTTGCCGGTTGGTGGCCTCGGCCTGTTCCTTGGCCTTGGCGAAGAACTGGGCCAGGCTCAGATTTTCCGCCGCCAGCCGCAGCGAGCGGGCGAGCGTCCGATGAAACCGCTGGGCGGTCGCCAGCGCCAGCAGGAGGTAAAGCACGCCGGCGGCGCCCATGGCGACGCGCATCGGGTCGTCCCGCAGCAGCAACCAGAGCACGGGCGGCAGCCCGAGGGGCAAGGCATAGGCGACATAGGCGCGCAGGACCGAACTCATGGTGAACACGCCGCCCATGAGCACGCCGCCGAGGATCAGGGCGATGAACGCATCGTAGACCAGCGACGGCGACAAGGCCAACAGGATGATGCAACCACCCCAGCAGACGCCGCTGGCGGCGCAGGCCCAGGTGTAGCGGGCGGCCCAGCGTCCGGCTTCGGCGCCCGGATCGGGGCGGCGCTGGAAAGCCACCGTCAAGGCGAGCCGGATCAGGACAGTGGCTTCCAGCGCCAGCAACCATGCGACCAGAACCGTGCGCGGCAGAACGTTCCACATCGTCAACACCAGCAGCGGGGCGATCAGCAGGCTGGTCATCGCCCCCAACAGGGCCTGCGCGTACAGCAATTTGACCTGCTCGCCGCGGATGTCGCGCGTGCGTTGATCAGCGATGGGATCGGGGCGCACGGCGATCTTTATGAGTGGTGGAGCGGGAGGGTGACGGCGGGGCGGAGAGCGGGTCGCGACGGGGCCCGCTCCGATTTTCCAGCGCGGGGTGTTCGGACACGACCGTGTACTCGCCTTCGATAAAGCCGGGGCCGGCTTTTCGCGCCTGCCGCGCCAGCCGGCGCAGTTGCCACCACAGCCAGCCGCCGAACGCCAAGCCCGCCACCAGCAGTACAGTGAACAGCACGGAGGCGACGGCGAATCCGACCACGACCGCCACGATGGAAGTCAGGGCCAATCCCAGTCGGCCCAGCAGGGAGGTTTTGGGAAGGGGCGGCAGTTTCATGCGCGGGCGATCCAGAACCACCAGACGATCAGGCCGATCAAGCCCAGTCCGGCGAGGTTGACGAGCAGTATGGTCATGTCAATTTCTCTTGGGGCCGAAAACCACGCAGCCGGTTGGCGTTGCTGACGACGGTGAAGGACGATAGCGCCATGGCCGCGCCGGCCAGCATGGGGTCGAGCAGCAACCCGGTCATGGGGTAGAGCGCGCCCGCCGCCAGCGGAATTCCCAGAGTATTATAAAGGAAAGCGCCGAGCAGATTCTGCCGAATGTTGCCCAGCGTGGCGCGGGAAATGGCGATGGCGTCGGCAATGCCGTGCAGGGAGCCGCGCGCCAGGGTGACGCCGGCGCTTTCGATGGCGATGTCGGTACCGGTCCCCATGGCCAGACCGACATCGGCCCGGGCCAGGGCCGGCGCGTCGTTGATGCCGTCGCCGACCATGCCCACCACCGCGCCGCCGGCTTGCAACCCGGCGATCACGTCGGCCTTGGCGGTCGGGAGAACCTCGGCGAATACCGTGTCGATCCCGACTTGCGCGGCTATCGCCCGGGCGGTGGCGGCGTGGTCGCCAGTCAGCAACACCAACCGCAACCCCAGGCCCCGCAGCCGGGCGATGGCGGCGGCGGAGTCGGACTTCAGTGGATCGGCAACTGTAACGAGGCCGGCCAATCGACCCTCTACCGCCACGAATACCGGGGTCTGGCCCTGGGCGGCCAATCGTTCCGCCTCGGCGTGCAACAGCGCGGCGTCGATCCCGCGTTCCTCCAGCAGGCGACGGTTGCCGGCCAGCAGCGCCCGCCCATCGACCGCGCCGCTCGCGCCCTGGCCAGCGATGGCTGCGAACTGTTCCACGGCGGGAATAGCCAGCCCGCGCGCGCGGGCTGCGTTCAGGATCGCCTGGGCCAGCGGATGCTCGGAACCGGCTTCCAGCCCGGCCGCCAGCCGAAACACCTCCGATTCCTCGAACCCAGGCGCGGTCACCACGGCGGTCACGGTAGGCTGGCCGGTGGTGACGGTGCCGGTCTTGTCCAGCACAATGACGGTCAACTGGCCGGCCCGTTGCAGCGCCGCGCCGTCGCGGATCAGGATGCCGTACTCGGCGGCCTTGCCGACTCCGACCATGATCGAGATCGGGGTGGCCAGCCCCAGCGCGCAGGGACAGGCGATGATCAGGACGGTGAGCGTCGTAACCAGCATGAAGCCGGCACGGGGTTCCGGGCCGAAATTGAACCAGGCCAGCGCGGTCAGCACGGCCACGATCAGCACCGAGGGCACGAAGATGGCGGCGACCCGGTCGGCCAGCCGGCCAATCGGCGGCTTGCTGTTTTGCGCCTGGCGCACGCTGGCGATGATGTGAGCCAGCACCGTATCGGCCCCGACCCGGGTGGCGCGAAACACGAAGCTGCCCCCCTGGTTCACCGTGCCGCCGGTGACCGGATCGCCGACGCGCTTGCTCACCGGCAGCGGTTCGCCGGTGAGCATGGCTTCGTCCACGGTGGACTGGCCAGCGATGAGTTCGCCGTCCACCGGAACCTTCTCGCCGGGCCGCACCCGGATCAGGGCGCCGACGCCGAGAGTGGTGATGGGAACATCGCGCTCCTGGTCGCCCTCGATGATCCGAGCGGTTTTCGGTTGCAAGCCGAGCAGGCGGCGGATGGCGGCGGAAATCTTGCCGCGCGCCCGGCTTTCTAGGGCGGAACCGAGATTGACCAGAGCGATGATGGTGACCGCCGCCTCGAAATAGGCGTGCTGGGCCAGACTCGGCACGCTGGCGGGAAACAGCGCCACCAGCATCGAGTAGAACCAAGCCGCGCCGGTACCCAGGGCAATCAGGGTGTCCATGTTGGCGTTGTGGTGGCGGAACTGCCGCCAGGCGCCGGTGAAAAAGTGGCCGCCGCTGTACACCATCGCCACCAGAGTCAACAGGCCGGCGGCGATCCAAAAGGTCTGGCCGGCGGGCGTGGCCAGCGCCGGCAGCCAGCCGGCCATCTCTCCCACCATCAGCGGCGCGGCCAGCGCGCCGGCGACGACCGCGTTGCGGATCAACCGTCGATAATGCGCCTGCTCGGCCACCTCGCGTTCGGCCTCGGCGCTGGCCTCGTCGCGCAACTCGGCCGCGTCGTAGCCCGCCGCCCGCACCGCGTGAATCAGCGTCGCCGCCGAAACGTTTCCCGTGACTTGAGCAGTGCGATCGGCGAAATTGACACGGGCCTCGGCCACGCCGGGCGCGCTGCGCAGGGCGGCTTCCACCGCGGCGACGCAGCCGGCGCAACTCATGCCGGTGATCGCCAATTGGCGACGAGAGGATAGCGCGGTGGTCATCGGTGGCTCCGTTCCAGCAGGGGCGGTGATTTTCGGTCGGGATGCACGGTCGCCCTCCGATGCTTCGGGGCGTTCGGCAAACTTCCTGCCGGCATCCCATGCGGCCTGATTCGGAAAAATTAGTGCTTTTGACCCGGAAATACTACATAGAATACGGCTTTTAAACCGGGCAATGGAGCCTGCGCCGAATGAGCGACGAGCGAATGCAGATTCTGGTGGTGGACGACGATCCGAGCGTGCGGCGGATCATCGCCGCGATGCTGGGCCGCTGGAATTACGAGGTGATCCTGGCGGGCGACGGCCTGGAAGCCTGGGAAATCCTGCAACGGCGGGATCTCCGTTTCGTCATCAGCGACTGGATGATGCCCGGCCTGACCGGGCCGGAACTGTGCCAGCGGGTGCGGGCCGCCAAGTTCGCCAATTACGTTTACCTGATCCTGCTGACCGGCCGCGAGGACAAGTCTTCCCTGATCGAGGGCATGAACGCCGGCGCCGATGACTTTCTGGTGAAGCCGGTCTACCTCGAGGAACTGCGGGTGCGGATTCGCGCCGGGGAACGCATCCTGCGGCTGGAATGGCAACTGGAGGAACGCAACCGTCATCTTAACGAGATCAATCGCACCCTGGCCGACGCCTACGCCACCATCCGTCACGACCTGGAATCGGCGGCGGCCATGCAGAAAGCTCTGTTGCCGCCGCCGCTGCGCCTGCCGGGCGTGGCGGTGGACTGGCTGTTCCGGCCCAGTTCCTTCGTGGCCGGCGACATGTTCGACTACTTTGTCATGGATGGGCAACGGTTGAGCTTCTATCAACTGGACGTGGCTGGTCACGGCGTGCCGGCGGCGCTGTTGTCCTTCACCCTGCAACGGGAGCTGTCGCGGGGCGCCGTGGAACAGCGCTTGCGCCAGCAGGATTCCAGTCTGGATGCGGTCGCCATCCCGCCGCGAGTGGTGGCGGACCTGAACCAGCGGTTCCAGTCCGGCATCGATCCGCTGTTCTACTTCACCCTGATTTACGGTCATCTGGAGTGGCGCTCGGGCCAAGTGACCCTGACCCAGGCTGGTCATCCCCGCCCGATCTGGCTGCGTCGCGCCGAACGGCGCACCGATCTGGTGGGCGGCAGCGGCTTTCCCGTCGGCATGCTGCCCGACCTTGAGTACGACGCCATCACCTTCGAGTTGGCGCCCGGAGACCGGCTGTTTCTGTATTCGGACGGCATTACCGAATGCGTCGACGCGCACGGCGAACAGTTTTCCGAAGCGCGTCTCATCCAACTGCTGGAAGCGACGGCCGATCAGCCGGCCGCGACGGTATCCACGCGCGTCGGCCAAGCCCTGCGGAAGTGGAAGGGCGACGACAATCATCAGGACGATATCACCTTGCTGATTTTGGAGCGCGAGCCGCGATCATGACCCGAACCATCACGCTGGCCATCGAGAGCCAAGCCGAATGCATCGAACTGCTGAGTGGCGCGCTGGGCGGACTGTGCCGGTTGCTGGCGCTGCCCGCCGCCCCCATCGAAATCGCCATGGTGGAAGCGGTCAACAACGTGGTCGAGCACGCCTACCACGGCGAGCCTGGTCATCCGGTGTGGGTGGAGTTCGAATGGGCGCCCAACCGCCTGAGCCTGCGGGTGCGCGACCGCGGTCAGCCCATGGCGCCGGGCCGGCTGGAGGCGGCACCCGCGCTTGCGGACCCTGATCCCGCAGCCCTGAGTCCGCGCAGCCGGGGTCTGACCCTCATCAAGTCCTGCATGGACACGGTCGAGTACGAAGCGCGGGATGGGGTGAATACGCTATCCATGAGCCGGGCGTTGGCGACCGGCGAATCGGTCTAGGCGGCGCGCGCCTGGGTCTTTGTATCGGAACCACGGAGAACATTTCCATGATCTTGACGCATCGCATTATCGAAGGCATCGATATCGCCGCCCTGTCCGGGCGGTTGGTCATGGCCGACGCGCCGCAGGTCCGGCAAAAGCTGCTGGAGATCATCGAACAGGGTAACGGCAAGCTGATCCTGAATCTGGCCGAGGTGGGTTTCATGGATTCCAGCGGCCTGTCGGTGCTGGTGTCGGCGTTCAAGGCGGCCCGCGCCAAGAGCGGCGACTTGGCGTTGCTGTATTTGAGCCCCGCCGTGCGATCCCTGATCGAATTGACTCGCTTGCAGCAGGTCTTCGCGATTTTTGACGATGAAGCGGCGGCGTTGGCTCGGCTGCGCTGAATCGAGGAGGCGCGCGAGCGAATGAAGCGATTGCACCGCTGGCGGCGGTGGAGCACGAACGAAGCTTTCCTCGCCTCCCCCTCCTCCCCTCGATTTCCGACCTCCGGCGCCTTCCCCCTCTTCATTCGCGGAGAGGGAGGTTGAGGGGTGAGGTTTTTTCGCTCCCCACCGTATCGATGGGGGTGATCGGCCGCAACGAAGGTAAGCGGCTGGCGCACTGCCTGGAATCGGCGTGGGCCATGGCCAACCCTAGCGGTCCAGTCAAATCGGATTTATGGTGGCGTACCGTGCCGACCTCTGCTGCCGGGCGTCGGATGACATTAGCGACCGTACCACCATGGAGACTTTTTTCATCCCAGCTACTTTGCATCACTATGAATCTTCTTCTATCATAGCCGATAAGGGATTTTTTCAACTCTTCGCTCGACAAGGCCCGTGGTAATGAATACATGTTATTTTTTATCAAAAATCAATCGGGGGCTTTTTTTACATCCATGAACAATTTGACTAAAGGCGCCAATGCGTTCCTGACCAATTCGGGGATCATCCGCGTCAACATCCATTGGAAGTCGCGGCGGGCCAACCTAGAGGTAGTGTGTTTTTCGGTCATGGCCAATGGCCGCGTATCAACGGATGAATGGTTTCTATTTTATAACCAACCGCGCAGCCCTGGAAGCGCGATCCATTTTTCGCGGCAACCGGGTTCCAGAGAGGCTGAATTCGTTATCAATTTGGATAAACTACCAGCGGACATTCAAAAATGCGTATTCGCCGCAGTCTTGGACCAAGGCAGCTTCCAGGAAGTTACGGACGCCACCATAACCGCTTCTCCGCAAGCGGGCGAGGGGCTGACTTTCAAAATCGCTGGCGCTTCCGACCAGCAAGCGATGATCTTCGCTGAAATTTATCGCCGCAATTCGACATGGAAAATGCGCGCTATCGGCCAGGGATTCAAGGGTGGACTCAAATCCCTGGCCGAGTATCACGGCGTTGCCATCGCGGAAGAGCAACCTACGCCTTCTCCATTACCTTCGCCTCCCACTCGCGAAATTCCACCCATTCCTCCGGTTCCTCCCGTTCCCAATCGGCGTCGCTCCGGATTTTTCAGAAAAGTCACTGTTTTCTCCATCGTTGCGCTACTGGTTGTTGGCGCTTCAGTCGTGGCCTTGAACTATTATTATCCACAACTCATGTTCCTGCTCAGTCCTCGGCTATCGTCGTTGCTACGTCCAGTGGCTGGTCTCTCTTTAGGCGACGCGCAACCTAAAAAGGACTATGTAGCTCCCACATGTCCATTCACCGATGAGCAAGTGTTTGACCGTTATCATGCACTTGGGGAAAATTATGTCAGAATCCTGAAACTTATTGATTCTGGCAATGAAAATCTGGCAAAAGCCAAGGATGAATTGAGAACGCTTGAGGCGGAATGTCCGCCATTATTCAAGGAAAAAAATGCAAAGGAAATCGAGCGACTGGAAAAATTACCCATTCACGGCTGGATTGATGAAGCAACCCGGTTGAATATTTGCGCGGGCATCATGATTAAAAAAGTTGAAAGCGAACTTAATAATGAATCCAGACCTAATATCATCCAAAGGCTGCTGAAAAATGCCGACCGATCCCGCAACTTGGAATCCGATTTAACCAATATATCCAGGGATCTCGCTTATCTTAACAATAAGATGGTTCGCCTGATTGAAGGATATAAATCTAATCTTGAAGCCTGCTTGAAATAAAGCGCCCGGAAACCCCTTAAAATCTTTCCAAAAAACTGCCTTTCATCGAGATTGTATCAATGAAATACCTGATCCCAGGCCTGTTGATCAGCGCAAGCTTTCTATCAATCCCCATCTGGGCCGATGAAAGCAACTATAGCTCCCACTCCAACAGAACGAGTCCGACCGTTGTTCTCGAGAGCGAAATGTCCAATATTCGCGCCTCGAACGCCCAGCTCGGTGGACGCATCAAAATCGCGAGGGAAAAATTGGAGGAAGTCGCCAAACTGACTTCCGAGGACGAAAAAGAAGTTCAGGTCGACAAGTTGTTTCTTACCTTGCGCGATGAGATTTATGGCGTCCTGGATCAGCTTGACAGCAACGGCAAATTCGCCGACGCCCTCAACCAGGCCAAGGAAGGCACCATCGTGCTGAAAAGCTGGTATGAGCGGCAACCGCCCGATTATCCCAACCGCGACCAGAGCATCGCCCAACTCGACGGCGCGGTTCGGGAATACGATGTAGTCGACAAACGGTTGACCGAAAGCCGCAATCTGGCCATGGAGAAGCTTTCGACGCTCATTCGCCAGCATCGCGTCATCGTTCAACAAATGAAAATTGGCAAGGTGTTGGAAGCCATTGCGGCAGCCCGAGCCGTGGTCGAGGGATTAAACGATATTACCAAGGCCATGACCGTCGTCGAGGAAAAGACGGACAAAAGTCTTAAAACATCGGTTCCTGTTTCAAACTGAGACGGATTGACTGGAAAAAATAGACCGTTTTCATCGTATTCAACCACCTAGCCTGTTGGGAAAAAGCCCATGAAAACCCTCGCGATTATTTTCACCACGCTTTCGTGTTGTCTGGCGACCAGCCTGGCGTTTGCCCAGTCGCCGGAACCCATCAAACCGGTTGCTCCGGCGAAACCGGCTGCCTCGACGACCGAATCGGCCAAGGCCACGCAGCCCAATATGGCCAATTTGCTGCAAAACGTGAACGATGTCGCCAAGCAACTCCAAACCAATCTGGCTGATCTGGAAAAAGATATCCAGGCCAGCCGCGATTCCATCGAGAAGGGGGGTGAGGTGCTCGACGAGATGCTGGCGTCCGTGACCGCCGTCCATGGCAGCATGGCCGAGGACAGCGCTATCTGGAAGGAACTTAATGCCCTGCTGGAGCTTTGGGAAAAACGCCGCAAGGAGACCCTGCAAAAATCCGAGTCCAATCCGGCCTTTTTGCCGGTTGCCGAGGCTTGGCAGAAGAAAATCGACACCGCCAAGGAATTGCGCAAGCAGATCAGCACCGAACGGGCCAACTCCGTTGCGCTGATGCGTTCCATTCAGTCCGACCGGGACATCGTGCTTTCCTATTACGAATTGGGACAGGCCGACAAGGCGATTGAAGGCTTGAAAAAGGTCAGCGCCAACCTGACCAGCCTCAACGAAAACATGCAGGGCATTGTCAAGACGGCAAGCGCCGTTCAACAACAACCGATTTCCCAGTAAGAACTCGGGATTATCCATGCGCGGTTTCCGTCAGCGTTCCAGCGGAATCTTCGCGCTGGCTGCCGTATGCGTTCTTGCGGCAAGCATGACAGCATTCGCGGAAACCACCGATTCCGCCGGCGGATCTTCGCCTCCCGTCGGCGTGGAATCGGACAACGCCAGCGCTAGCAAACAGGTCCTCCAGGCACGGATCCAGGAACTGAAGGAATTATCGGCATCCATGGACGCCGTGCAGGCCAATCTCGCCAAGGTGGCGGAAAGAGCGTTGAAAGACTCCGATAGCGCTCCGTCGCTGACCGAACGCCGCCGCTACGAGCAGCTTTACGCGGAAACCAACGCCCGTCTTGGCGAGCTTCAGACCACCCGCACTGAAATTGCTCGCCTGCTCGGTCAATTGGAAACCCAGTTGGAGGTATTGAAACATGGTCGATGAGCGGTCGTCCTCGATCGCATTCGCCAGCGAGGGCTTATTTTCCGAACGTCAGATTGCCTTGCCTCTGACGATAGCCTTACTGGTTACCTTGGCCTGTTATCTGACCTTCGCGCATTTTTATGATCCAGCCGCTCATTCGGACTTGACCAACCGTTACATCGGCAATAGCTATTGTCAGGCGATGATCAGCGTATTCGTGGCGGCAACCCTCTACGCCGCCCTGCATTATCTCGGCCTGCACATAGAACGGTATCATTTGCAATTATTCAACCAGTCCACAGGACTGCGCGCTCCGCTGTTTTATGTTTTGAGCAGCTTTTTGTCCGGGCGGCGCAACACCGATGAGAACGGATTGCTCATGGCTTTGCAGCGCTGGTATAGGAACGCCCATTCCCGGGAAGATTTCGCCAATTTGAGCGACTATTTATTGTTGTTGCGGGGACAGCAACACCAGCATAACTTCGCGCTGCTCAACTTTGCGATCTGGGTGTTGCCGCTGTTGGGTTTTATCGGCACCGTGGTCGGCATTACCGAGGCGATTGGCGGACTCGAGCAAGTGGTGGCGCTGTCGGGCTCGCCTGCTGGCGGCGGACTAAGCGGTGTGCTGGCGGGGCTTAAATTCGCTTTCGACACCACCTTCATCGGGCTGGTGCTGGTGATTCCCACCATGTTGTACGGCTTGACGCTGCGCGCCCGGGCGCAGAAGCTGGACATGTATTATTATGAAATCCTCCTCAACCGCCTGTTTTACGATTCCCCTACCTGATGCGCCATCGTCCGATCAACGGCTTCGCCGTGGAAATGAACCTGCTGCCGTTTCTCGATCTGATCTGTTCGACCATCGGCATTTTTATCGTTGTTTTCGCATTGCAGGAAGTCGCCGCCAGCGCCAGTGGCCGGCAATTGGCGATTGACTATCTGGTCGTCTGTCCCACCGAACAGGAAGTCACGTTCTATTCAGCCCCCACCGCCGAACCGGCCGGTTTTACCCAACAGCAATTTCCCGCTCTATTCGCCCGACTGGCCCAGCGGCAAGACCGGATTCGCAATCTGGTTTTTGCTTTCACCAGCGCCTGTTTCGACACCCGGCGCGCTTTCGAGGAAGAATTCGCCGAGTTTACGGCTTTGCTGCACGACCGTCGGGATAGCCAAGCGATTTTTCGGCTGGCGTTTCGTCCGCTATCCACCCAGCCCGGCGCGGTCGAACAACTGCTGACCGCCTGGCGCGGCGGGAACGCTAGCCATGGACCATGACGAACTGACCAACAGCGCCTTTTTGGACATCGCCACCAATCTGCTGGCGGTAATTCTGATCGTCACCCTGTTTTCGCTGGTCGCCGTCCAGCATAAAACCCACAGCTCCACTCATCCCGCCGCTCAACCTAATCCAACCTTGCGCTTCGTGGAACCCCAGCGGGATTTGTTTCCACCCTTTTCCACTTTTTTCTTTGTCACCTCGGATCGAGTCGCACGCTGGGATCAGACCGCCGTCATCGACGCCTTGCTGGCCAACCCACAATCCCTCTCGGGTACGACTCCGCAAGGGCGCTATGAATGGTTGCCGGAAGTTTTAATCACCCGCGATATTGATACCTTTCAGATCAATTTTTTTCTCGATCATCCAGCCGTTCTAAATCAGGAACCGCCTTTTTCGGAAACCATGGCGGATCGCCTGATCGCCGATTTAACCCAAACCTATCAAAACGCGCGAACTGCGCCGGTTTTCATCGTCTATCCGAGCGGGATGGAAACCTTTACGCTACTGTACGCACGATTGCAAAATGCTGGACTGCGATTCCGCTGGTTCGCGCGGCGGGCCGATGAACCGCTTTACCTGGGCCGACATCCGGCGCAATTCACCGATCATGCCATTTATTGGTAATGCCATCCCTGACCGGTCGGACCCGACGTCCTACGACGCGCGGCGGACGCTGTTCGCTGCGGTCGCTGGTTTGTTGGCGGCAGTGCTGGCGCTCACCCTGGTCGGTCTGGCGCATCCGCCGGACCCGGATAGCGCCAGCGCCGAGGGTGCAACCGGCGAACAGGAAACCGCTCTGGCGCAATGGGAGGCGCTGTGGGCAAACATCGACCGTCGGGGCGAGGCGGCACTGCAGCCGGAGCGTTCCGACTCGTCCCTGCGCTCGGCCGGCGATACGGTCTTCATGCGCTACCGGAACCTGTGGCGCGACGTGGACGAGACGACGCGCCGCGCGTTCCAGATGGCGGCGCTGACCAACGATCCCGACGCCAAAATCGCCCGGTTGCAACCCCTCGCCACCGCCGGTCCTGCCCCGATACGGTCGCGCGCCCTGGCGGAAATCGCGCGGATTCGCCTGCGCCAGCGGGCGCTCGATGACGCACGGGCCAACGCGCGGCAGGCGCTGGCCATTCCCGGGCTGGAACCGAGGTTCATGGCCGACGCCTACTTCATCCTGGGCTATGCTGCTTTGGAGGCGCGCGATCTCGACGGGGCCGAGACGGCCCTGGCCGAGGCGGTCGCCCGCGATCCGGGGTTCTGGGATGCGCGGCAAACGCAACTGCTGGTGCTGAGTCGCCAACTTGGCCAGCCCCGGCAGGCGACCGCCGCCTGCATTAACCGCACCCGGTTGATGATCGAAAACCTGAGCGCCCTACCCACGCTGGCGCAGGATCGCACGCAGTTTCGGGATATCGCCGACCGCTTCGCCGCCCAGTCGGCGCGGGCGAATCCGGCGTTTTCCCTGCTATCCGGACTGGGCTATCTCTGGGCGGGCGACCGGGACAAGGCGCGGGCGGCGTTGGCCGAAACCGGCAAGGCGCGCGGCGCGCTACCTCGCCGGTGCGAAGCCCTGCTGGTCGCCAAGGCGGAAGAACTGCTAGCGCGTGGTTTTTAACCGTGGGATCGGTGATCGCCTTGCTCGCTTGGCTGACGATCCTCGGCCTGGCTGCTTGGCGGCCGGGGATCTATCGCCGCCTTGGCCAGATGATCGTCCTGCTGGGGACATTACTCGCGTTGGGCTTGTCGGCGTTCTGGCAAGACGTGCTACGAGCGCCATGGACGGGCGATGGCCCTGCGCTCGCTGGCCCCGAGACGGCGTTTGTCAGCGTCTGGATTCTGGTGTTGGCGTCCCTGGCGCGGCAGCGCCTCGACGGCAGCACGGTCGCGGCATCGCTCTACACGGGTTTGTTGGCGGCGGCGGCGGTCGGCATGGCCATCGACAGCGGCAACCTGGTTTTCGGTCGATTGCAGGTCGGTTCCCCGCCCGGTTTCCTGACCACGGCAACGGTTCTCGCCGTGATGATCATTCTGTTGCTGGCCGGGTTCGCGCTGCGCCTGCTGGCCGCTCCCGACCGCTTCCCCTGGGATTACGCGCCCTGGAGCGCGGGGTTGCTGATCGTGGCGCAGCCGGCTCATCCCGTCCTGCTTGAGCTTGCTCCCGGCGCGCGCCACGGGCTATGGACCGTGACCCTGGCTTTCGTCGCCTGCGGATGCCTGCGGTTCAGCCTGCGCTCGCCGCGCCGCCAGTCCCTGTGCTGGATCGGATGCGCGTTCCTGACGTCGCTGGTCGCGGGCCTGTTGGCCGCTCGCTAAGCCGGCCCACCCGGTTCGGTTTTGCCGCCCCGCGCCTGGGAGTTGCTACAATTCATCAACCCCTTTCCCGCCGTCCGAGGATTACCCTATGCCCCACGCTAATCCCCTGCGCCACCTGAACGCCGCCGGTCAGAGCGTCTGGTACGACAACATCCAACGTTCCATGCTGAGTTCCGGGATGCTGGCGCGGCTGATCGCCGAGGACGATCTGCGCGGCATCACGTCCAATCCGACCATCTTCGAGAAAGCCATCGCCGGCAGCAGCGACTACGACGAAGCGCTACGCCGCGAACTGCAACGTAATCCCCAACAGTCCAGCCGCGACCTGTTCTTCGCCTTGGCCGTCGAGGACATCCGCGCCGCCGCCGAGGCCCTGCGCCCGGCCTACGACGCGACCGACGGGGTGGATGGCATGGTCAGCCTGGAAGTGTCGCCCGATCTGGCTCACGACGTGGACGGCACGGTGCGCGAGGCGCGCGAGTTGTTCGCCCGGCTGGCGCTGCCGAACATCATGATCAAGGTGCCGGGTACGGTTCCTGGCCTGCGCGCGGTCGAGCGGCTGATCGCCGACGGGATCAATGTCAACGTTACCCTGCTGTTCTCGGTGGAGCGCTACGTCTCGGTGGCCGAGGCTTATCTGCGCGGCCTGGAGCGCCGCCGCGCCCAAGGGCTGCCGCTGGATCGCATCGCCTCGGTGGCCAGCTTCTTCGTCAGTCGGCTCGACACCGCGCTGGATCCGATCCTGGCCGAGCGGCGGCCCGAGTTACAAGGCACGATCGCCAACGCCAACGCCAAGCTGGCCTATCAGGAATATCTGGAAATCGTAAGCGGCGCGCATTTCGCCGCCCTGCGCGCCGCCGGAGCGCGGCCGCAACGGTTGCTGTGGGCCAGCACCAGCACCAAGAATCCGGCCTATCCCGATTTGCTGTACGTGGATAACCTGATTGGCGCCGACACCGTCAACACCATGCCACCGGCGACCTACGCCGCCTTCCGCGACCACGGCGCGGTCGCTCCGACCCTGGAGCAGGACGTGGACGAGGCGCTGGCGCAACTGGCGGCGCTGCCGGAGCTGGGTATCGACCTGAGCGCTGTCACCGACCAGTTGGAGGTTGATGGAGTCAATGCCTTCGTCCAGTCCTTCGAGAATCTGCTGGCCGCCATCGAAGCCAAGGCCCGAACCTTGAACGTCTAACCCCCTGAAACCACGTCCGTACCTTCCGTGCTTTCCGCGGATACCGAACCCCGCCACCCCGACCCGGAACCAACCGCCCATGGCGAAGAAAATCCGTTACCACATCACCGTTGACGCGCAAGCGTTTTTTCTGGAGGAGCAATCCAATCCTGAGCGGGACCGCTACGTGTTCGCCTACACCGTCCTGGTCCAGAACCAGGGCAACATCGCCGCCAAGCTGCTCAACCGCCACTGGATCATCACCGACGCCAACGGCAAGGTGGAGGAAGTGCGCGGCGAGGGCGTGGTGGGCGAACAGCCCTATTTGCGGCCCGGCGAGGGTTTCCAGTACACCAGCGGCACGATTCTGGAAACGGCGGTTGGCAGCATGAAAGGCAGTTACCAGATGCTGGCCGACGACGGCGTAACCTTCGACGCCGACATCCCCTCCTTCGTGCTGTCCATTCCGCGCACCCTGCACTGAGGCCAGCATGACGCTGCGTTACAGCTATACCCTGTTCGCGCCCGTCTACGATGCGTTCGTGGCCCCGTTCACCGCCAGGGCGCGGCGGGATAGCCTGCTGCGCCTGCGCGAGGGATCACACGCCGAAGTGTTGCTGGTCGGCATTGGCAGCGGGCTGGATCTGCCGCTGCTGCCGCGAGGGCCGCGCTACACCGGCCTGGACCTGACTCCGGCAATGCTGGCGCGCGCCCGGCGCAAGGCCGCCACTCTGGATCTCGACCTCCGGCTCGACCAGGGCGACGCCCGCCGCCTGCCTTATGACGATGCCGCGTTCGATGTGGTGGTGCTGCATCTGATCCTGGCGGTCACGCCCCATCCGGGGCGAGTGTTGGCGGAAGCGGCCCGGGTGCTGCGACGTGGCGGCCGGGTGCTGATCCTCGACAAATTCCTGCGCCCGGGCCAGAAAGCCCCGCTGCGGCGGCTGATCAGTCCATTGCTGGGGTTGCTGGCCACCCGCGCCGACGTGGTGTTCGAGGAGACGCTGGCCCAGGCGCCGGGGCTGGAGGTCGCATCCGACCGGCCGGCGTTGGCCGGCGGCTGGTTTCGGCGCATCGAGTTGCGCAAGACCGAGGCGTGAAACAGGAGCGAAGCGGTTCCGGTCGGTGGTCCCGCCCTTGATAATTGCCTGCCGCGCCCGCATTTAAAGCGCAAGCCCCTTTAGCCGCGGAACCATCATGACCGACCACGAACCCGAAGCTCTCGAAGCGGAAGTCGTGCGCGAGGACGACGAGCGCGACGCGCCCGCCAGCAACACCATCGTCGCCGCCGCCGACATTCTGCCTGGCACCCTTTACCTGCTGCCGCTGTCCGAACGACCGTTCTTCCCGGCCCAGGCGTTGCCGCTGCTGCTCAACGAGGAGCCCTGGCTGTCCACCATCGAAGCCGCCGCCAGCCGCGAGCAGCGGGTCATCGGCCTGATTCTGGTCAAACCCGACAGCGCGGAAAAGGCCGGCCCCGGCGACTTTCACGAGGTCGGCACCGCCGCCCGGATGCATCAGTTGGCCCGCAACGAGGGCCGCCTGCAATTCATCGCCCAGGGACTGAAGCGGTTCCGCATCCTCAAGTGGCTGTCCCACGAACCGCCCTACCACGTCCAGGTCGAGTACCTGAGCGAGGACGACGCGGCCGATGTCGAGGAACTGCGGGCCTACTCGCTGGCGGTGATCAACACGCTGAAAGAGCTGATCCCGCTCAATCCATTGTATTCCGAGGAACTGAAGTTTTTCCTCAACCGCTTCAACACCCACGACCCTTCGCCGCTGGCCGATTTCGCCGCCAGCCTGACCACCGCCAGCAAGGAGGAATTGCAGGAGATTCTGGCCACCGCGCCAGTGCTGGAACGGCTGAAGAAGGTTATCGTGCTGATCAAGAAGGAACTGGAAGTCGCCCGGCTTCAGACCCACATCCGCAAGCAGGTCGAGGAGAAGATGAGCGAGCACCAGCGCAAGTTTTTCTTGCGCGAGCAGCTCAAGGCCATCCAGCAGGAACTCGGCATCGCCAAGGACGACCGCACTGCCGACGTCGACCGCTTCCGCGAGCGGTTGACCACCCGACAGGTTCCCGAGGCGGCGCTGAAGCGGATCAACGACGAACTGGACAAGCTGGCGATCCTCGAAACCGGCTCGCCGGAATACGCCGTCACCCGCAACTATCTGGACGTGATGACCGAACTGCCGTGGGGCATCTATTCCACCGACCATCTCGACCTCAAGCACGCGCGGGAAATCCTGGACCGCGACCACGACGGCTTGGACGATGTCAAGGACCGCATCATCGAGTTTCTGGCGGTCGGGGCGCTCAAGGGCCAGGTCGGCGGTTCGATCATCCTGCTGGTCGGGCCGCCCGGCGTGGGCAAGACCTCAATTGGCCGCTCGGTGGCCGCCGCGCTGGATCGCAAGTTCTACCGGCTGAGCCTGGGCGGGATGCGCGACGAGGCCGAAATCAAGGGCCACCGTCGCACCTACATCGGCGCCCTGCCCGGCAAGTTCATCCAGGCCATCCGCGACGCCAAGACCGCCAACCCGGTGATCATGCTCGACGAGATCGACAAGATCGGCGCTTCGTATCACGGCGATCCGGCCTCGGCGCTGCTCGAAGTCCTCGATCCCGAGCAGAACACCGAATTCCTGGATCACTATCTGGATGTGCGTTTCGACCTGTCCAAGGTGCTGTTCATATGCACCGCCAACCAGCTCGACACGATTCCGGTGCCGCTGCTCGACCGGATGGAGACTATCCGGTTGTCCGGCTACATCACCGCCGAGAAACTGCAAATCGCCCGCAATCATTTGTGGCCGAAGTTGCTGGAACGCAGCGGGCTGGCGCGCGACCGGATCACCCTCGGCGACGAGGCCCTGCGCCAGATCATCGAGGGTTACGCCCGGGAGGCCGGGGTGCGCAATCTGGAAAAGCAACTGGGGCGGATCGTGCGCAAGAGCGCGGTGCAAATCGTCGAGGGCCGCGAGGGACCGATCGCTGTGGAGCCGCCGGATTTGGATGGCTATCTGGGCAAGCCGCCGTTCAAGACCGAGACGCCGATGTCCGGCGTGGGCGTGGTGACCGGCCTGGCCTGGACCGCCATGGGCGGCGTGACGCTCAACGTCGAGGCCAGCCTGGTTCACAGCAAGAATCGCGGTTTCAAGCTGACTGGCCGGTTGGGCGAGGTGATGCAGGAATCGGCCAACATCGCCTACAGTTATCTCAGCGCCCACCTGGAGGAGTATCAGGCCGATCCCAGGTTCTTCGACGAAGCGTTCGTGCATCTGCACGTGCCGGAAGGTGCGACGCCCAAGGACGGTCCCAGCGCCGGCATCACCATGGCCACCGCCCTGTTGTCGCTGGCGCGCGGCCAGCAGCCGACCCGGCCGCTGGCGATGACCGGCGAGTTGACCCTGACCGGGCAGGTGTTGCCGGTGGGCGGGATTCGCGAAAAGCTCATCGCCGCCCGCCGGGTCGGCATTCACGAGATCATCCTGCCGGAAGGCTGTCGCGGCGACGCCGAGGAATTGCCGGAACATATCCGGGAAGGTCTCGCCTTGCATTTCGTCGAACGATTCCGGCAGGTGGTGGATCTGGTGTTTGCTTCCAGCGCGCCCTCTCCCGCCGGGAGAGGGCTATCGTGAGGATTCATGACCGTTCTGCAGTCGTTCTACTGCCGCCGCTCTGTCTGCTGGCGCTGCTCCAGTGGCCCGCCGTGGCTTGGACCGCCTGTGACGATCCGCCCGCCCGGCGAGTCAACTGGCTGCACTGCGACAAGCAGGGTGCGGATCTAACCGGCGCGGACCTGCGCGAGGCGGTGCTGACCCAGGCCAATCTGACCGCCGCCAAACTGGCCGGCGCGCGGCTGAGCGGCGCGGATTTGGGCGACGCGACGCTCAGCCGGGCCAATTTCGCCGGCGCGGCGCTGGTCGGGACGCGACTGGTCTCGGCCAAGCTGGACCAAGCTGGGTTGGTCGGCGCCAGCATGGCCGGCGCGCGGCTGGATCGGGCGGCGCTGACCCAGGCGAATCTGAGCAACGCCGATCTGAGCGGAGCGCGGTTGTATCAGGCCGATCTCACTGGCGCGAACCTGAGCGGCGCGAACCTGAGCCAAGCCATGCTGGCGCAGGCCGATCTGACCGACGCCAAGCTGCCGAACGTCAACCTGAGCGGCGCGACGCTCAGCCGGGCCGTGCTGGAAAACGCGGTGCTGAGCGGCGCCAATCTTCATGGGGTCAAGCTGGATGGTGCGAATCTGCTGGGCGTGGATTTCACCGGCGCCGACCTGGGCGAGGCCACGCTGGCCGATGCTCGCATCGACGGTGCGCGCTTCACCGGCGCCAAGCTCGATAGCACCATCTGGGTCAATCGCCGACGCTGCCCGCCGGGATCGGTGGAGGAATGCCGCTAACGTTGCCGAGGCGGGATTTGGGTAAAACCCATGCCCCAAGGCCAAGGCGGGAACGTCACGAACCCGTGCGACATTTGTCCATGAGAGCCAACCTGATGTCTTCACAAACTGAAATCAACCTGGACAGCGGACTCCTGGAGCAGATTCCCGGCCTCCCGGAACCGGGGAAGAAACCTTTGTTCAACGCCGAAAACCTGACCATCACCAATGATGGGCGGCTTTTCGTAACGGGGAGCTTGGCGGTCTACGAAATCGTTCGGGATGGGGACAAGAGATACCGACAACAAGAGATTCCAATCATTGCCCCCGATGTGCCTCGGAATTGCTTTATGAATGGCATAACGGCACAGGGCGGCTCATTATACTTGGCGTGTTCCCATATCCATAAAGGCGAGGACTCGCTTTTTCCAAGCTTGTTCGGGGATGTACGCCAAATAGAACAAAATTGGCTGGGTTTTTTGCTACTGATATTTGCTCAATCGATCTATAAAGTCGATTCCTATATCCTGCGCGCCAGCCTGGAAAACCAGAATCCCCAATTTACCGATGGGATCAAGCTGCCCGGAAAATGTTTCGCTAATGGTCTGGATGGCGATGGAAAAGGAAACCTATACGTAGCAAACTCGCTTGCCAGTTTTATCAAAAATCCAAGCTTTTTCAAAGCATCGCTTTCGAGCAGTGGAGAAATAGCCCAGATAGAACCGTTGGCTTTTTCTTCTCCCAATCAGGATACGCCCAATGGCTTGAAAGTTCGGGGCGAATACGTCTACTACACGTGCTTGCACTGGTTGCCCGTCATGACCGCCAGCTTGAAAAGGGTCAAGATTGACGGGAAAGATGGCGGTGCCGGCAAAGCGGAAGTTGTTTACCAGAGCCTTTTTTCCATTTTTGACGATTTTGACATCACGGACAATGGCTTTGTCATAGCCAATATTATGAATATCCCGGATCGTGGCGCTGGTAGCCTCCAATTCGTAACCAATGAAGGCAACCTGAAAGGTATATTCAGAAACAAAGGGCTTAACAGCCCAAGTTCGGTCAAAGTCGTAAAAAAGAACTCACCCTACCCTGATTTCCTTAAGGGAGGAGATTTGGTCATAACGGAAAAAGGACGACATTGTGCGTCCCGGTTTAGACCGAATGAAGAGTGGCGGCGGTGGTTGGTGGAATCCCCGACATAACACCAGTTTTGGCATCGCAACGCACGACCCTACGGCTTGCCGTGAGGGTCGTTAATCACTCGGTCCGACAATCAGAAATCACTAGGCATCACGGATTTCTTTAGCAGGTCGGGTACGAGTCGCTCGACCATCTGCCAAACGGCTGAAATTTGCCGGCCCTCCTTGGTGTGGTAATCATTATTGATGCCTCCATAGCCCCAGAAATCCCAGCATCCTTTTGGGTTTGTTTGAAATGGTATCGACACTGGTTGTGCTTGTGGATAAAGCACTACGATATCATTGGCATCCGCCCATTCATTAAAGCCCGCATTCTCTACAAAAGGAGTCCAAAGCTTACTGTATATTGCCTTGATTTCACTGGGAAAATCATATCCTTGCTCACATCCATGAAATGCAATATGGAGCCTCTTGCAACTCTTGGCATCTTTGGTGCATTTTTCCGGAATAAAGATAAATCCCTTGTCTGCTAGATAGGTAAAGTGACCGCCCGGGAGTTTCTGAGGTTGGTCAAAGACAAATATCGTTTTTCTTAACCATTGACAACGTTTATCTACTTTATTGTCGTATCTCTGGCAATTACTATCTACGACCGGTTTTCCCAAGTCCCAATCCCAATCCTTTATTTTGACCTTATCGTTCCGAATATTCCAGGGAGATTTACCGTCGTCATAGATATGCTTTAGGATTGCAAGCGCAGCGTCGGCCACGGCATCGACCGAGGCTGCACATTGCATCGAACACTGAGGATCGCACTCATATCCGCATGTTGAAACCAAATTATTATAAGCAGAGCAATCGCTCTTAGTACAACAAATCTCTTTACAATCCTGCTTAGTACAGACATTTAGATAAGGGGAACCGAACGTTGTGCAGTTCCCAACCTGCTCATTTTTCTTTTCATCGACTTCATTCCCGGTAGCAACTTTTAAGCCAATAAAGTTGTCGATTGGCACTGAATGCTCGGCTGGAAGTCTTTTCGGGTAACTTAAAAAATTTTCTGGATCTTTGTTGTATTTTTTATAAATCATTTCGTAATAAAGACCCATGGCATCCATGACTCCCTGCGGAACCAAGCGATCAGATTTCCCGAGAATCAAGATTACCTTATCGTCAGCTAAGCCTATTGGATCATCAATTTTATTTTTCTTACTGAATTTTAAAGTATCCGAGATAGCCTGTTCGGCCATCGCAACGGCCTTATTTTCATTACATCGCGCCTGTTGACCCACTGGCGCTGGACACGGACCACGATAGGACCGGTACGGCCAATCGGGCCCCCAACGACTCTGTTCTCCAATAGTGGTACATTCTGCTATCGCTGTGTCGAGACTGCCTTGGGCGCAATAGTATGGACCACCCGCGATAATGCCAGCACCCCTCACGTTGGCGGAATGAGCGACATGAAACTGATGCGCCATGAAGCCGCCGGACGAAATGCCAGACACCGAAATCTGCTCTTTATCGATCCTGAGTTTTT
>WBUJ01000242.1 GCA_008933795.1 Candidatus Contendibacter sp.
GCGGCCCCTTCGATGTTGGTGGTGGCGGCCAGGCCGCCCGCCGCCAGCCGGTCGCAGTCCTTCTCGCCTTCCACCACGAACACCGTCGCCCCCGCGGCGATGGCCTGGCGCAGTTCCGGCAAGCGATAGAGCACCGCCGGGCCGGGCCCGGCCTTATAGACCCACTGGCCGGCGGGGTCCTGATGGCGGATGCGAAAGTCCTTGGGGGCGTAGCGGATCTTCTGGCGAACCTCGACCCCGGCGTCGTCGCAGTAACGGTAGGTCGCTACGAGTTCCCGCCGCTTCGCAGGCAGTTCCGGGGTCAGGCCGAGGGCGGCCACGATGCGGTCGTAACTGCAGCCGGCGAAGCAGTGCAACAGCAGCCGGCCGTTCATCTTGACCGATAGGGAGGGATTGCGGTCCTCGTGGCAGGGGCAACGGGCTTTGTAGCCGTCGCCCGACTTCACCGGGTGGTAGCCGGTGACCCGCTCCAGGGCGGTCAGCGCGTCGTCGAGCGGATTCATGACCGCCCCCGGAATGCGCGAAGCCTGACCGCAGCAGGGCACCCCCCGGGAGTGCATTTGGGCACAAGCGAATGAAGGGAACGGGCGCGGCCCGGCAATGGTGGCCACGCCGCCCTGCCGGGGGCGCCCGGATACGGCAGTCTACTGGTCTGGACTTTCATCAGAATCCCCTGAGAAAAGGCAAAACACCACCCGTCGGGGATTTGAAAGTCGCTGCCGATCCGCTATAATCAGAGCCAGAGATAGGTTTCTGATTGTCGTCCCGAGCGGATCGACGGACGGCGATTTTCAAGCTTCCCCATGGAACCCCCGCGCTGGTAACGCGGGGGTTTCGTGGTTTCAGGGGCGGTGATTTTAAGTTTCGGGTTTCGGCAAACCTCAGTGATCGGTCGGTCCGCTCGCGAGCGGTGGCCCGGAACGGACGTTGGGTTATTTTTCCCATTATAGCGACTGTGTTGCGTTTGCGCGAACCGCCCAACGTCGCCGGTGTTGCCCACGCCTTCCGCGTCACCCGGGCCGCCACGGTTCTCAACTCCAGCGCTCGCTCGAAACCCGGTCGAGCCGGCTTCCCTCGCGTTCTCGACGGGGGGACCTGGGTCGGGCGGGGACCGGCCCCCGATGGACTTGAAAAAAGTAGCGTTGGCGCCCCGCGAGACGCCCGGCGGCGTCTGCCAACATCCACGCCAGAAAATGCTCGACACCCTGGTGGAGGGCGGCGTCCGGCAACTGGGGCTGCTGCTCGCGCAACGCGCGGACGAGCGCATCCAGGTTTTCCAGCGGCTGGCCAGCCATCCGTCGGTCCTCCTGAATGCACCAGAGGTCGTAAGCGATGCGTTTCGGGTCAGACGGGGGGGATGCTGGCATCGCGGGTTCCTCCTAAACCAGGAGTTCTGGCGACCGGCTGTTCCCAGCCCGTCCCCGCGCCGACCGGGTTGTTGCCGGAATCCGGGGCCGCATCCAGCGGCCGGTCGATGGCGGGAGCGTCACCCACGCATTCCCGGCTACAGGAAGGTGGAAATGACGCGCAGGAAGGCGGAAATGACGCGCAGGATGACCACCTTTCTGCCCTAACCGGAGGCCCACTCCGTGCCGGACCTCCCGCCGTGTGGGGTCGAATGGCGCGAGCGTCGCCCCTATGGGCGCGCCGCGCTCGACATCTGAAAACGCCAGGGCGCGTTGAATCTCCCACCACTCGGGAACCCGGAGATCGAGGGAATCTCCGCTCCTCCGGGGAGGGGAGAACGTGGGATCGAGCGCGGGTCGTAAGGATTCGTCCTGTTGGTACAGCCGGCGCTGAATCGCCGTCCCTTCGTCGAGGAGCCGCTGGAGGAGGTTGTCGGCCGCGTGGGGTAGGGCGGTCAAGGCGTCGGACGACCCGGGAAGGCCGGGGCCTCTGGCGAGAGCCGAGTGCGATGCTGCCGTAACGCGGCCATCCGGCCGGCGAGCCGTAGCCGGTCTCCCCGGCGGGCTGCTTGGCGTCAACGTCTGGAGGAGATCGGCCTGTTTGCCAGAACCCCTGGTGACATCCGACGAGCGAACGGTCGCACCCCGCCGGGTTCCTGGCAGGGGGAATCGGTAGGCAACCCGGAAGGGCCAGCCGGCGAACGCCGGGGAGGGTAGGAAGCCGATAGCCATCAGGTCTCACCTCGCGTAAAGCGCGCCCACGACACCGCCTATTTCCCGGTTCGGGAAACGGAAATAGGACGATCGATTGTGGCCGGCCCACCGCTTTATGATGAGACAGCGATACGGCTCCTTTGCGATCGCGAGGCCAACCCGCTTTATGAGTCGGCCGCGCGGGCACGGGTCTCGTGCAGTCCTTTCGTTCAGTTCTTTGCAAAAATCTTTGCAAAAAAGATAGGCGTCAGACGCGGAACTTGTCAAGGAAGGCCCGCGCTTCCCGGGCCTGATCGCGCGCGCGTGCGCCCCGCACCATTCCCTCGGCGGGTGGCGTTTTTGCTCCCACCCATCTGCTCGATGGCCTCGAGAATCCGCCCGGCCACGCGAAACGCCCGTTCGTTGTGGGTGCTGGCATACGCCATCAGGGATTGAAAGGCTTGTTCTTCCGAACGCTGGAAGTAGCCCATCAACACGCCCAGCGCTTTGTTAATGATGTGATTGTCTCGCAGGGCGCGGCGCAGGTTGCGCTGCTCCCGGCCCCGTTCCAGCGCCACCTGGACCTGGCGCAGGAAACTCTCGGCGTCGAGGGGCTTGACCAGATAGCTGAGCACGCCTTTGTCGATGCACGCCTGCACCGCCTCGGGCGACCGGTCGATGGTGAGCGCCAGAAAGGGAACCTCGGGCTGGAGCAGGCCCGCCACCTCGATGCCGGACAGATCGGGCAGATGCAGGTCGACGATGGCCAGATCGTAGCTGTGGTGGCGGGCGGCGGCCAAGCCGCTGGTACCGTCGTGGGCGGTGGTGACGCGATAGCCTTCGGCGGTGAGGAGCGCGGTCAGCAGGTGGCACGTCAGGGTGCAATCGTCGATGACCAGCAGGTGGGGCGTGGCTTTCTCGGCGGCCATGGCGCGGTGCTCCCGTTCAATCGGGGTGGGGGGGTCGCGATTCCGACGCGCGGGCATCGAAGCGCCGGACGAGTGATGCTACGAGGACGCCCAACAGGGTGCCGGCGAGCACGTCGCCGGCGAAATGGTAATACGTGCCCAGCAGGCCGACCGCCACTGCCACCCATAACCCTACCGCCCAAACCCGATACCGGGGATAGTAGACCCACAGCACCGTGGCGACCGCCGCCGCCACGGCGGCATGGCCCGACGGAAAGGCGCTGTAGGCGACTCCCCCCTGAAAGGGATGGAACCCGTAGACGCCGTCGTGCAATAGCGAAGGATTGTTTTGGTAAAAGGTCGCCGGCCAAGTCCGTCCAAAGGCGAACTTGAGGGGATACTTGAGCAAGGAAACTCCCAAGACGCTTAGCGCCGCTTGTAATGCCACCCGATCCCACGGAGCGGTCCAGCCCCGAACCCGACGCCAGCCGATGGCCAGCAGGGCCACCGGCGCGAGTAGCACCAGGCCATCGGCCAGGGCCTGCAACCCGTGGAACAGGCCGTACTGGCGCAACTGGTGGCGGTACGCCCACTGCGCCAGCGGTATGTCGAGGTAGGCATAACACCCCGCCACCAGCGCGGCGCCGCCAGGAGAGCAGCGGGTCTAG
>WBUJ01000243.1 GCA_008933795.1 Candidatus Contendibacter sp.
CAGCACGACCGTCCCCACCCCCCACCCGGTGCGCCATGGCCTTTTACAGCTACCAGAGCAATCGCCTCGAAATTCTGGCTGACCGGCTGGCCGAACTGCTGCGCCAGCCCTTGCGGTCGCCGCTGGCGCGCGCGGTGGTGGTCACCTCGGGCCGCGGCTTGGCGCGCTGGCTGGCGCTGCGGCTGGCCGGGCGGCTGGGGGTCTGCGCCAACTTGAGCTTCCAGTTACCGGCGACTTTCCTGTGGACGATGGCGCGGGTGGTGTTGCGCCAGTTGCCGCCGACTTCCCGCTTCGACCGTCCGGTGTTGCACTGGCGGCTGATGGCGCTGTTGCGGGATTTGGAGGAGGCGCCGTGCTTCGCGCCGGTGCGGGCCTATCTGGGCGACGGCCGCGACCCATTCCGCCGTTACGAACTGGCCGGCCGCATCGCCGACTGCTTCGATCAGTATCTGGTCTACCGACCCGACTGGATCGGCCGCTGGGAAGCGGGCGAGGAGGACCACTGGCAGGCGGAATTGTGGCGGCGGCTGGCGCGCGGCGGCGAGGCGCATCGGGTGCGGGTGCAGGCGCGGTTCCACGTGCGGCTGGCCAGCGGCGATTTCGACCGTGGCCAGTTGCCGGAACGGGTCAGCGTCATCGGCGTGTCCGCGCTGCCGCCGTTGGATGTGGAGTTGCTGGCGGCGCTGGCGCGGCATATCGACATCCATTTGTTCCTGCTCGATCCCTGCCAGGAATACTGGGGCGACATCCAGGCCGAACGCGATCTGGCCCGGCTGGGGGAGGAGGTCGATCCCGACGAGGCGTATCTGACGGTCGGCCATCCGCTGCTGGCCTCGCTGGGCAAGCAGGGGCGGGATTTCATCGATCTGCTCAACGCCTATCCGCGCATCGAGTGGGACGGCTTCGTCGAGCCGGAGGGCGGGGATTTACTGCATCGGTTGCAGGCCGATATCCTGCATTTGCGGGAGCGGGGCGACGACGAGCACCCGCCGCTGCCGCTGCGGCCCGGGGATCGTTCGCTCCAGATTCACGCCTGCCACGGGCCGATGCGCGAGGTCGAGGTTTTGCACGATCAATTGCTGGCGCTGTTCGCGACGGACCCGGCGTTGCGACCCGCCGACGTGATCGTGATGGCACCCGACATCGCCCGCTACGGGCCGCTGATCGAAGCGGTGTTCGCCAGCGCGCCGCGCGAGCGGCGGATTCCGTTCAGCGTCGCCGACCGGGGCGCGCCCGCCGAGGAGTTGCTGGTCGAGGGCTTGTTTGCGCTGCTGGATTTGGGGGGCGGGCGATTCGACGCCAGCCAGGTGCTGAGCCTGCTGGAGTTGCCGGCGGTGCGGCGGCGGTTCGGGCTGGCCGAGGCCGATTTGACCCGGATTCGCCGCTGGACGCGGGACGCCAGCATTCGCTGGGGTCTCGACGCCGGGACGAAAGCGCTTTGGGAGTTGCCGGCCACCGCCGAGCATACCTGGCGGATGGGGTTGGACCGGCTGTTGCTCGGTTACGCGCTGCCGGGGCGCGGGCGGGATTTGTACGCCGGCATCCTGCCCCACGACGAGGTAGAGGGCGGCGAGGTGCAGGCGCTGGGCCAGTGGCAGACCTTCGTCGAGGCGCTGTTCGGGCTGGATGCCCAGTTGCGGGAATCCCGGTCGCTGGCGGTATGGGTAGAGAGCCTGTACGCGGTGCTGGATCGGTTTTTCGCGCCACGGGAACGCGAGGAGAACGAAATCCAACGGATTCGCGCCGCGCTGGAGACGCTGCGCGCCAACGCCGAACAGGCGGATTTCGCCGAGCCGGTAGGGCTGGCGGTGGTGATGTCGGCCCTGCGCACCGGATTGAACGCCGCCGAGAGTCCGGCGGGGCGGTTTCTGAGCGGCGGCGTGACCTGCTGCGCCCTGGTCCCGATGCGCAGCATTCCGTTTTCGGTGGTGGCGGTGCTCGGGCTGAACGACGACACCTATCCGCGCCCCCACCGGCCGGTCGATTTCGACCGGATGGCGACCCGGTTCCGGCGCGGCGACCGCGCCCGCCGTCAGGACGACCGCTACCTGTTCCTGGAAACCCTGCTGTCGGCCCGTCGTTGCCTGTACCTCAGCTATGTTGGCCAGAGCATCCGCGACAACACGCCGTTGCCGCCGTCGGTGCTGGTGAGCGAGTTGCTGGACGTGGTGGATCGGAGTTTCCAGCGCCCGGACGGCGGCCGGCCCCGCGAGCAACTGGTGACACGCCATCCGCTGCAAGCCTTCAGTCGCCGATATTTCGGCGGCGACGACCGCTGGTTCAGTTACGCGCGGGAACTGATCGAGGCCAGCCGCCAAGCCGGGCGGGGCGAACGGGACCCCGCGCCGTTGCTGGCCGCGGAACTGCTCGAACCGGAACCGACGCTGCGGCGGGTGACGCTGGAAAGTCTGGTGGGGTTCTTCCGCAATCCGGCCCGCTGGCTGTTGCGGGAGCGGCTCGGCATCCGGCCCGACGAGGGCGAGGAGGAGTTGGAGACCCGCGAGCCGTTCGTGCTGGATGGGCTGGCGAATCATCAATTGCTCGGGCGGATGCTGGAACTGCATCGAGACGGGCGGATAGCAGCCGAGATTCGGGCGGTGGCGCGGGGGAGCGGGGCGCTGCCGCACGGCCAGGTCGGCGACTGCGTGTTCGTCCAGGCCCAAAACCGAGTGGCGCGGTTTGCCGGACGCCTGGGGCGGGTGTTGCCGCGCCGGGATCCGGAGCCGATGGATCTGGAGTTGAAGCTGGGCGAGTTCGAGTTGAGCGGCCGCTTGACCGGCATGACCCCAGCGGGTCGGGTGGGCTATCGGCTGGCGTCGATCAAGGCCAACGATTACCTGAAGTTGTGGCTTTATCACTTGGTGCTGAATGTCGCGGCGCCGACGGACGTGACGTTGCAAAGCCGCTGGGTGGCGGAGGATAAGGAAATAGTGCTGGAACCGGTCGATGCCGCCGCCGCGCACCTGCGGGTGGTGCTGGAATGGTACTGGCGGGGGACGCGGCGCTTGCTGCATTTTTTCCCCAGGAGCGCGCTGGCCTATGTCGAAACGCTCCGCAAGAGCAAGGATCAGGATGTCGATAAAGCCTTGTGGGCGGCGCGGCGACAATGGGAAGGCGACGATTTCCAGCGGCTCGCCCCGGAACGCGAAAACGTCTATTACCGCCTGGCGTTCCGCGATACCGATCCGCTGGATGACGAGTTTGTGGAGATGGCCACCGCGATGTTCGCACCAATCTTCGAGGCTCAAAGCCAAGGCTGAGCGGCGGGCAAATTCGACCGCAGCCGTCGCAGGTCAGCCGGCGTGTCCACATCCCAGCCGGGCGGCAGCTCCGCCCAGTCTAGGCCGGCCTGCCCAAGTCGCCGACGGGTCGCCGCCAGCACCGTCGGCGTGCTCCAGGCGATGCCCCGGAACAGCATCGGACAGGGCCGGTTCAAGCCGATCAGCACGTAACCGCCATCCGCCGCTGGCCCCAGCACCGCCTCGTGGCCAGCGGCCAGCAGGCCGAGCGCGGCGCGCAGTTCCGCCTCCCCCAGGGACGCGCAATCGCCACCGATCAACACCGCCGGTGGCCGGCGGCCAAGGCGCGGTTCAGGGCGTGGTTCATCCGCTGGCCCAGATCGCCCGCGCATTGCCGGCGCAACCGCGCGCCGTGCTCCCGCCGGCAGGCGACGAA
>WBUJ01000244.1 GCA_008933795.1 Candidatus Contendibacter sp.
GAATCACGTTGAGACTGTGGGGATAAGCTTTAGAGAATTCGTTCAAAAACACCTGGAAACTATCCGCATTTAAATGAGAAAATTCCAAAAAGAAATTCTCGCCGCTCAGTGGCTCAACCACACCATACAGATAAAATGATTTAAAGTTCCATTGGACTGGATCGACGGGTTTGATCCCGAGCGCGGTGAGAACCCGTCGGGTAATCGTCTTTAATCAAAAGCGGCTCTCATCTTGGCTCCAATAGCGTCATGGTCGGGCCGTATTTTTGTCAACTTGTTGAATAACATCAATTATTTCAATTCGTTGCGAGAGTTTTTTTAAAGGAAACTACCGCTTCCTCATCGCGAAGAGCGCAGGTTGGGCGCGCGACTTTGAGCTTCACTTTTAAGCGATAATGAACCACTTGATGCACCGTTGAATAAGGAATATCGACCTTGTATTCCTGGAGAAGCCACTGCTGAATTTCTCCATAACTATGAAATCTTTGGGTCGGATCATTGAGGCGGGTCTGGAGAGCGGCTACCATGGCTTCGGAAATTTTTGAACGACGGCCGCCGTGGTAATTCCATTGTAACAGCCCGGTCAATCCATGGGTACGATATTCCTTTAGCCACTTAACAATAACGGACTTGGATCGCCCTAAATGATCAGCTAACTCTTGCAACGAATTAAAAAATTCAGTCTTAATCCAATAAAGAATTTGTATCCGCTCTCGAAATTTAGCGCGAGTCTGTTCATTCATTATACGCTTTAATTCTTCGGCGGACTCATGAATTTCAATATGCAATGATCGGCTCATCAATGGATCACTCAAGCAGGGTTGTCGGGTTTAGAAATTATTATAATATAATCTAGCCGTAAATGGTATAAGTGCGTCTACTTGACGCTAGGCACTGGCGCGCTGGTCTATGCCGCGCCCCGTGATCTCAACCGCCTGGCCTCGGTGTTCCCGATGGATTACGCCTGTGCCCTGAAGCTCGGCACCCCGGTGGCGATCAAGTCCGCTCTGTACCAGGGCGCCGAGCACGGCATTCTGTTTCGCGGCAGTTCGGCGCTCGACAGTTTGGCCCAGGCGGACACCTTCGTGTTCGACAAAACCGGTACCCTGCACCTGATTTGCAATCATTTCCGCGTCTCCACCGGCGTCAACACGGCGGTCATCGCCGGCGCGGCGTTCGGCCTGCTCTCACTGGTGTGGTCGGTGCTGTTGCACAATGGTATGACCCTCGGCGTGCTGGTCAACTCGATAGCGGGCGTCAGCCTCAAGACCGGTCGCCTGGAAGTGCTCAAGGACAAGCTGGAGACACTGAAGGTGGCTTATCGTGGTGGAGAAGTTCCGCTTGACATCTAAATAAGAATGATTATCATTAGATGCGTAACTAATTTAATCTAATGGAATCCCACGATGTGTGAATCGCATCACGCCGCGCTGAAATCCTCGCGGGTTGATCAAGGCGATCCCCAAGTCCTCTTTTCAACACTGCATAAGAGACAAAATGCGGTCACAAGGGTGCGCCTGCCAGTCTCTGGATTCCATGAAGTCCAAGCCGTGGACCCTACCGAGGAAGATCACTGGATCGGACTGGAAATCAGTGCGGAGAAGCTCTACCAACTTCTGGTGGGCGGCGCGATGCGCGTGGCCGATTTTCGCTGTCTCGACCACGCTGCCAAATGCTACGTTCGGGCGTTATGCCTGCACGCCTGCGCGCATGGCTTGAACGGCAGCGTCTCTACCGTTGGGGCAGGGCCGTATCGACGCACGAACTGGCAGTTATGAACCGGCCTATCCACGAACCCTGGTTCGCTCGACCCGACCCATGCGTTGCAACATCCCGGAAACGATTGGTCAGCGGCGATTTGTTCAGCGATGCCCAGGAGATTTTGATTGAGCACGCTGGACAGGAATACCGGCTACGCATCACGCGCCAGGGCAAATTGATCCTGACCAAGTAACCTACACCCACGGCGTCCTAGGGCGGACGTCGCGCCAGCCACCTGATGCCTCCGGGCGATGGCAGCCAGCCTGCACGAGCAACCTTCCTTAATCCATGGAGGCTTTTCCCGTGACAAGGCATTCTTTTGCAGTCCGGCGACAACCGGCCGCATTCATTCCCGCTCCCGGTCCCACTCCCGTTCCCCGAACTGATGCGCCGTTCCCGCAGACCCAACGTCCCACCCAGGTCGCCGCGCTTGCGGATTCGCCCGACATGGGCATTCACGGAAATCCACGGTCTCCCGGCCAACATGCGGTGATTCAAGATTTGGCGATTACCAAGCTTGAGCTACGAGAAATAGAGGTTCGAATCGGACAACTGATTCACGCCAGTCTGAACGGACGCTCCACCGCCATGGCCACTGAAATCGCGCATCACATCGAAGCGCTCTGCGCTCATCCGGATGACCGCCGGTCGCCAGAAGAACGCTGCGTCCTTCGGCGCTTGGCCGGGCACTGGCGGCGGCTGGCTTGGCTCGCCGTCGATTCGGAATCCGAGGGAAAAATTCCAGGTTCCACCTTAGCCTGCTATCAACCTGTCGTCTGATGGAGCGAAATAACCGCCATGAAATCCATTGATCTTGAAGCCTCTCGCAATGAGGCGCCGCCCGACGTGGCGCTGATCCAAACAGCACTTTGTTATCTGATGACGCGCTATACCTTACGCCCCTGTTCTGGATTGAACTTCACCATCGTGCATCACCTGCAAATGTTGCTGGCTCACCCTGATATGGCTCGTAGACCGGAGCGGGGAAAAGTCTATCGTGAATTACTGCAACATTGGCGGAGTATTGCCATGCAACAACAGGTAGCTAGCTCTGATTGCGCCCTGGCCCGGCAGCCCGCACTGCATTGACGTGCCTTCCGTGTTTCCAGCGCCGATGCCCGCCCTGAAACTGCTGACCGGCTGGCAATAGGATTGCGTTTTGTACCGAGATCAGCCGCCAAGCTCAGCGCACCTGAAGCCGCCCCCCCGGGTCGAAGCGCCACGGCGCTTCGATATGCAGCAATTCGACCTGTTGGCGCAATTCGGGCGGAAAGGGCGGGTAGGGCGCGGCCAGTTGGACGATCCGCCGCGCCGCCTGGTCGAGTTCGGCGTTGCCGGACGAGCGGAGGACGCGCACGTTTCGCAAGCTGCCATCGGCCCGGATGGCAACGTCCAGCAGTGGCCCGGCGCCGGGGTTCAACCGCCGGGCCGCATCGGGAAAGTTCATCTCGCCAACTCGCGTGACCTTGCGCGCCCAGTCGGCGGCATAGAACCCGGCCAGGGAGCGGGTATCGGCGAGGCTGACCCGCCGTTCGCGAGCGCCGCTGTTTACCCGCCGCTGGGTTTCCGCGTCCAGGCCGGCGATCTGACTCAGCAGGGCGTTGCTGTCCAGGCGACCAGACGCGCCCGTTGCCGCTCGGCCGCCGCGTCCGGGCTGTTCCATTCGGCTGGCGGGCGATTTTTCGATGGATGGACGAAGAATCTCCGCCGGCGCGAATCGCGGCGCTGGCGACGGTTTGACTGCGGGTGGCTTGCTGGGTGGCTCCACCATCGCCGCCTTGCGGGGAGAAGTCGTCGGCCTAGCCGGCAACGCCGATGCTTTGGTCGATTTCAACGGTTTGGCTGGCGCCTGCGGCGAGGACGTGGTTGTCGCG
>WBUJ01000048.1 GCA_008933795.1 Candidatus Contendibacter sp.
AGGGGACATGGGCTCCAGCACGGGTGGTCGGATTCACTCATATTATTATGAATGATCGGAACTCGTGACGAAGAACCTTTGTCCGTACTGCGGCCCCAACCCTCGCTTCCGTGACTGGGGAGGGTTGGGGTGGAAGGATTAGCCCTCGACCGTGACCCGCCGCAGGTCGCGGTAGACGCGCATGACCTTGTCGGGGTAGGCCGAGCGGCGTAGATGCAGGCTGCCGTTGTAGCTGAGCAGCGCCCGCCGGAGATTGCCGGATTGGTTGTCGAGGTAGTCCGCCAGAATCCGGGATCCGGTATGGATGTTCTTGGCGGGGTCGAACAAGGCGTGGCTGCCGCCGATCTCCCGGATTTTACCGGAATGAAAACCGGGCATCACCTGCATCAGGCCACGGGCGCCCATCCGACTGATAGCCCGCTCCTTGAACGTGGATTCCACGGCGATGATGGCGAGAATGAGTTCCGGTTCCACCTGGTGCGTTTCGCCGCTGCGCATCGCTGCGGCGACAATCTGCTGCGCCTTATGGTCCGGGATTTGATAGCGGCTTTGGATGTGCCCGCTGAGACGGGCGATCTTGCGCTGTTGGGCCGACGCGGCGGCGCTGGCGGTATCGGTGGGGATGAGGTTTACCCCGCGTTGCTCGGTGGCGGCCATGGCCACCGTCATGGCATTGGTGACGCTCGTGGCCTCCTCGCCACGGATTGTCTCCAGCGATTGAGCCAGAGCTGTGGCGGGCATCAGCACGACCGCGCACAACAGACCTGACTTAAGGGTTAGAGTAAGCCTGTCCTTGACGCATTCCGTGAATTCCATGAGACCTCCGTCGTTAATCAGTACGAACTGATAGTGCTCGATGGATTCGTATCCCGCATCGGCGAGGGGTTTTCCTAACCCGGATCGGATGACTCCGATCCCCGCGAACCCGACCTAAGCAACTCCGGGTCGAAGCCTGCCAAGCTCGGTTTCCGGTGTCGCCTGACGTTCCCAAGGCAGTGTTTGCAACGTAACTGGCCTATGGCAGGAACATACTGCAATACAGCAATGCAGCAATATGAAAGCATGACGGCAAAATGTTTTGCAAGTATCTAATTGGCAAATGAATATTTTTTTTAACTTCGAAATAATTTTCTAATCAATGATTATTTTTAGTTTTTACTTTTAAAAACAAAAAGTTAAACAAAAATTTATTTTTTTGACAAAAAATGGAAATGTTGTTCTAAAACAAAAAGTTAAAAAAATTTTTCATTTTCGATAAATGAGACTGGTTCTCGGGAAAGAAATAATCGCAAGAGAAAATAGAGAGTTATTGCGAAAGCATGGAGCCAATTAAAAAATAATTTAATAAATTCAATATGTTATGAACATTTTCCATTATTGGCCAACATAATGATTTTTTTAATTAACTTATTGAAAAAAATATATATTTTAAAAATCAATATCAGCACTGGCTGATGGAAGATTGTGGAGCGAGGAGGTGCGCCACACCGTGCGGCGCGGGCGACCACGGGGGTAGGGTATGATGACCGCAACACCGGCGGGGGCGAGGGGCGTTGGCCTAACCAGCCGCCCGACCGGAGGTTATGACGAGTAAAGCCGACTTGGAGGTACGACGATGGGTAACCGACTTTCCAAAATCTACACCCGCACCGGCGATGGTGGCACGACCGGGCTAGGTAATGGCGAACGGGTCGCCAAGGACTGCCCGCGCATCGAAGCCATCGGTGCGGTGGATGAATTGAACTGCGCCATCGGCCGGGTGTTAGTGCATGATCTGCGCGAGACCATTCACGACTGCCTGCAAGAGGCCCAGCACAAACTGTTCGATCTGGGTGGGGAATTGAGCATTCCCGGCTACCAGGCAGTGCGGGAGGAAGACGTGGCGCGACTGGAGGCGGCGCTGAACGAATTTAATGCGCAGTTACCGCCGCTCAAGGAGTTTATTCTACCGGGCGGTGGGCGAGCGGCGGCCGACTGCCACATGGCGCGGGCCATTTGTCGCCGCGCCGAGCGACGGGTGGTGTCGCTGGCGCGCGATGAGGACGTCGGCGATTCGGTGCGAATCTATCTGAACCGACTGTCGGATTTATTGTTCGTGCTGTGCCGGATCCTGGCTCGCGACGATGGCGGAGTCGAGGTGTCATGGCGCAACCCGAATCGGGCGAAAGGCTAAAGGCCAAAGGCCAAAGAATTGTGTAGGTTGGGATGAAGCGAAGCGAATCCCAGCATCAGATTCCGCTAGGCTTCTCCATTATCTGTGGTCTTGGTCTGGCTCCCAGCCCCAGCGTTGGTCTGGCTCCCACGCTCCAGCGTGGGAGCCAAGTCCCCGGCGCCGCTCCGGTTTCTCTATTGCTTTTCCTTCACTTTTCTAAGACATACCGTCCAGGCGCTGCTTCCAGGGGCGGGTAGTCGGCGTTGCCGAACGGCGGCGGCGGTCCCAATGGCCCGCAGCGCTCGCCCAGCCAGCGCGTCCAGTCTTCCCACCAGGAGCCGGACGCTTTTTCGGTTTTTTCCCGCCACGCCTCCGCATCGCCCTGGCCAGTGGCGTCGCCGACCCAGTAGCGCCGCTTGGGCGGTGTGACCGGGGGGTTGATGATGCCGAGAATGTGGCCGGACGTGGCCAGCACGTAGCGCGTCGGCCCGCCGGTCAAGCCGCACAGTCGGAAAGTCTGTTTCCAGGGCGCGATGTGATCCTGCTCCGCCCCTACCGCGTACAGCGGTTGCTGGATCGCGCCCAGGTCGAGCCGGCGGCCGCCGATATCCAGACTGCCCTGCGCCAGCCGGTTGTTCAAATAGAGTTCGCGTAGATAAAACTCGTGCATCGCCGCCGGCATCCGCGTGGTGTCGCAGTTCCAGAATAGCACGTCGCTGGGCGGCAGTTCCTCGCCGTACAGATAGCTGTGGATCACGTAATGCCAGATCAGGTTGTTGGGCCGCAACAGACGAAAAGCGCCCGCCATGTCGGCGCCGTCCAGATAGCCGGCGGTGTTCATGCGCTGCTTGAGAAACTCGAAGCTGGATTCGCTCAGGAACGCGCCGATTTCGCCGGGATCGCTGAAATCCACCAGGGTGGTGAACGTGGTCCAGTGGGCGACCGGGTTGGCGGTGCGGTCGGCGGGATCGGCGTTCGACCAAGCCAGTAGCATCGCCAGCGCGGTGCCGCCCAGGCAGTAACCGGTGGCGTGAACCTGGGGAACGCCACAGATGGCGCGAGCCGCCTCCAGCGCCGGCCGCAGGCCCCGCAACAGGTAATCGTCCAGCGTCATCGCCCGGGCGTCGGGACCGGGGTTCTTCCAACTGGTGACAAACACGGTGAAACCCTGGCCAACCAGATAACGGACCAGACTGTTATCCGGGCTGAGGTCCATGATGTAGTACTTGTTGATCCAGGGCGCGACCAGCACGACCGGTACGGCGCGAACCTGGTCGGTGGTCGGCGCGTACTGGATCAGTTCCAGCAGATCGTTGCGCAGCACCACTTGGCCGGGCGTGGCGGCCAAGTCGCGGCCCACCTGGAACGCATCCGGCTCTACCATCCGCACGTCCTCGACGGCGGCGTCGCGCAGCCAGTTTTGCAACCCCCAGAGGATGCTGTAGCCATGGCTGGCGAACGCGCGCCGCAGTGCTTCGGGATTGGTCCAGAAGAAATTGGAGGGAGCGATGGCATCCAGCCATTGCCGGACCCAGAACGCCGCTCGCCGCCGCTGGGCCGGGTCGATGCCCTCGGTGGTGTAAATGGCGTCTTCCAGCCAGCGGCCATAGAGCAGGTAGATTTCCTTGAGATAGGCGAACCCTGGATGATCGACCCAGGCCGGGTCTTGAAAGCGCTGGTCGTGGATGACGGCGGGTACGGCGGGTTCGCTGGGAAGGCCGAGGCTGGTTCGGGCGAAATGGTCGTGAACCCGGTGCGTATCCAGGGCCAACCCTTGCAGGATGGCGGCCAGCCGCTCCGGTTGGCGCAACCAGGCCTGCTGCACCGCCAGGCTGGAACCGATAATGTCGAACGGGTCGAGCGGCGATCTGGACGGGGGGGGAGCGAGTGCAGGGTCGGACGGCTGGGCATTCATACGAATCCTCCTGCGCCACGGGGAAAGGGCGCGGTTGAGCAAGGCTTTCCCTATCAATTGTAATGCATTAGCCGCCTCTTGGCCGGGTGAGACGCCAACACTGGTGAATTTTGGGATCGCGGGCGAAGTCGGGCGACAGGGTGCGCCGGCTCCAGTCTTCAAGGTGGAGATCGGCGAGAGCGGCCGCATCCAGCCGGAATTGTCGGGCGTTGGTGGAGAAGATCAGCACGCCGTCCGGCGCGAGCACGCGCAGCGTCCGCCGGATGAGTTCGACGTGATCCCGCTGTACGTCGAAGGTTTCTTCCAGCCGTTTGGAGTTGGAGAAGGTGGGCGGGTCGAGAAAGATCAGGTCGTAGCGGTCGCGCGCCCAGATCAGCCATTGCCGGCAGTCGGCCTGAATCAGTTCGTGGCGGGACCCACGAATGCCGTTCAGTTCCAGGTTGCGCCGCGCCCAGTCCAGATAGGTGGCCGATAAATCCACGGTCGTGGTCTGCGCCGCCCCGCCCAGCGCAGCGTGGACGGTGGCCGCGCCGGTGTAGCCGAACAGATTGAGGAAACGCCGCCCGCTCGCCTGTTCCCGCAGCATTTGCCGGGTGATGCGGTGGTCGAGAAACAGGCCGGTGTCGAGATAGTCGCTGAAATTGACCAGCAGGCGGGCTGATCCCTCGCGGACTTCGTGAAAGCGGCCCTGCGCGGCCTGTTTCTGGTACTGATTCGCGCCCTTCTGCCGCTGGCGCACCTTGAGAAAAATGTGATCTGGCGGTATCTCCAGCACTGCCGGCAACGTCGCCATCACCTGTTCCAGCCGCTCGCGCGCCTTGGCGGAATCCACGGTCGGCGGTGGGGCGTATTCCTGGACGTGCAACCACTGCTCGTAGCGATCCACCGCCACCGCATACTCCGGCAAATCAGCGTCGTACAGTCGATAGCAACTCACGCCTTCCCGCTCCGCCCAGCGGCTCAGATGGCGCAAATTCTTGCGCAGGCGGTTGACGAAATCCCCGGTTCCGGCGGTTACGGCCCGGTCCAGCGCGGCGGCGCGGGCGCGCTGGTCGGCCGCTGCGCGATCCACAAAGAATTCCGGCTCAATCTGGAATTGCAGCAGCCGGCATTCCAGCGGGCCGTTGTAAAAGACGTTGGTTTTAACGGCGCGCAGCCCCATCCGCTTGCCCTGTTCGGGATTGCCGGCGAACAGCGCCACCCGCCAACCGCTGAAGCGGGTTTTCAGCCGGTCGCCCAGTTGGACGTACAGTGCGCTGAGTTCGCCGTGGTCGCCCAGCCGTTCGCCGTAGGGCGGATTGGCGATCAGCAGTCCCGGTGGGCCGGGAGGCGGTTCGACGGTAGACCAGTCGCGGCGCTCGATCTGGAGCCGATCCGCCACCCCGGCGCAGCCCGCATTGATCGATGCCGCACGCACCGCTTTGGGATCGCGGTCGCTGGCCCGGATGCGCGGAATGCGCGCCCGGCCCGCGTCGCGCCGCTCCCGCGCCTCGGCCAGCAGCCGATTCCACAGCGCGGGGATGTGCCCCAGCCAGCCGCTGAATCCCCAGTGTTCGCGCAACAGTCCTGGCGCGTGGTCGCCGGCAATCCAGGCGGCTTCGATCGCCAGGGTACCGGAACCGCAGAGCGGGTCGATCAAAGGTCCGCCAGCGGCGGCGATGGCGGGCCAGCCGGCTTTCAGCAGCAGGGCGGCGGCCAGCGTTTCCTTCAGCGGCGCGGTCACGGTCGCCTCGCGGTAGCCGCGCCGGTGCAGGCTGTCGCCGGACAGATCGAGACTGATGGCAACCTGACCGTCGCGCCAGCGCGCGTGAATGCGCAAATCCGGCTGGCGCGCATCTACGCTCGGCCGCTGGCCGCATCGCGCCCGGAATCGATCCACGATAGCGTCCTTGACCCGCTGTGCGCCGTAGTGACTGTGATCGATGCCGGGGCCGCCGCCGCTGAATTCAACGCTCAAGGTCCCGGCCGGCGCCAGATGCTCTTCCCAGGGCAGTTCGTGAACGCCGGCGTACAGCGCATCGGCGGCGGCGGCGGGAAACTCGGCCAGCGGCAACAGCACCCGGCTGGCGGTGCGCGACCACAGGCAGGCGCGGTAGGCCAGTTCCAACGAGCCCTGAAATGTGATGCCGCCGCGAACAGGCCGGGGCATCGCCGCGCCCAGTTCGGTCAATTCCGCCGCCAGCAGCGGTTCCACGCCGGCCGGGGCGGTGGCGATGACGCGCAATTCGTTCATCATTTACTCCTCAATCGCGATCTGAACCAACGTCGGTTGCAGCAGGCGCCGAACCTCGTCCGGCGCCAAGCCAACCAGAAAACCGCGTTTGCCGCCGTTGAGATAGATGCGCGGCAACCCGAGGATGCTGGCTTCCAGGTATACCGGCATGGGCTTGCGAACGCCGAACGGCGAGGTGCCGCCGACCAGGTAGCCGCTGTGTTTGCTGGCGACGGTGGGGTCGCAGGGCGTGATGGTTTTCGCTCCCCGCAGCCGCGCCAACTCCCTGGTGGAGACCTTGCGGTCGCCGTGCATCAGCACGATCAGGGGTTGTTTGCGGTCGTCCTCCATGATCAGGGTCTTGATCACGGCGTGTTCCTCCACCCTCAGACAGGCCGCGCTTTGGGCGGTCCCGCCGTGCTCTTCGTAGGGGTAAAGGTGGCTGGTGAAGGTGATGTTGTTTTCTCGCAACAAACGAATTGCGGGTGTAACTGGAAATTTTTCCTTGTTCATAAATACTTTACTAAAATAGTCGTGGTTAATTTGCCATTTTAATAATTCGTTGTATTAAAGATAAAGTTTATTATTTTTTTAATAATAAAAATAGTGCGAAATAAAAATGATTTCGGGTTAACTATGCTTTAATCAATAAATTTTTATAAGATAAATCGGTTTCTTTCATTCTCCACGAGTGTCGGTATTCTGTTGCAATGGAGATAATGAATACAACTGGACAAAAAAATGCAATAGCGTTTCTGTTGTTGAATGGCAAAAGTGTATTGGTACAACTGATTCTTGATTTAAGAAACCTGGTTTGGTTAGAGTTGGGTAAACTCAAATGGCTGCTGGGAGGGTATCCAGAACATGTGGACCGACGTAGCGCTCCAACCAGGAAGCAATAGTCCCAATAACGAGGAGAAGTGGCCCGACTCAGGCCGGCGTGGGTTTCTAAAGTGGGCGGCCGGTGGCGTCGGCGCGTTGGCCTTGGCGCCAGGGTTGCCCAAGGCGGCGGTTCTACGCGAACGTTACCTCTTACTGTATAACCCCAACACGAGCGAGAGCATCCGCCAAGTTTATTGGACGCCACGCGACGGTTATATCCGCGAGGCCGTCAACGCCATCAGTTGGGCCTTGCGCGATCATCACAACGATCAGGTCAAATTGTTCGATCCTAATGTACTGGACCAGCTTTATGCCTTGCAGTTGCAACTGGGCTTGGGCCAGCCGGTCAACGTGATCAGCGGCTACCGGTCGCCATCCACCAATTGGAGGTTATGCGAGGGCAGCAGAAGGGTGGCGCGTCGGAGCTACCACATGCAGGCCATGGCGCTCGATATTCGGGTGCCGGGCGGCCGGACCTGGGATTTGTGTCGGGCGGCTCGTTCGCTGGGCGCGGGTGGGGTGGGGTACTATCCTCGCTCCAACTTTGTCCACATCGACAGCGGGCCAGTGCGCTACTGGAGCTGAGCGGACGGCGGGCGGATCAACGAAAAGGGGCGGCCTAGGCCGCCCCTTTTTTTTTCAACTCACACCGGGCTAGAACATGAGCCGGGGCAGGAACAGGCTGATCTGCGGGACGTAGGTGACGATCATCAGGAAGCTCAACATCACCATCAGCCACGGCCAAGCGGCTTTCACCACCTCCCACAGCGGCATGCCGGTGATCCCCGAGGTCACGAACAGGTTTAACCCCACCGGCGGGGTGATCATGCCGATTTCCATGTTGACCACCATGATGATCCCCAGGTGAACCGGATCAATCCCGAGCTTGACGGCGATGGGAAACAGAATCGGCGCCAGGATCAGCAGGATCGACGACGGCTCCATAAAGTTGCCGGCGATCAGCAGGATAACATTGACCACGATCAGGAACTGCCAGGGCGCCAGACCCCAGCCGATGATCGTCTCCGCCATCACCTGCGGGATGCGCTCGGTGGTCAGCACATGGGCGAACAGCATGGCGTTGGCGATGATGAACAACAGCATCACCGTGACCTTGCCGGCGTCGCCGAACACGTGGGGTATTTGATGCCAGCCCATGTCCTTGTGGACGAACAGGGCGACGATGAAGGCGTAGACCGCTGCCACGGCGGCGGCTTCCGTCGCGGTGAAGATGCCGCCGTAGATCCCGCCCATCACCACGAAAATCAGCCCTAGCCCCCAAATGGCGTCGCGGGTGGCGACCATCAATTCCGAAAATGACGCGCGCTTTTGAACCGGAATCTTGAATTTGCGGGCGCTGAAATAAATGGCCGCCATCAGCATCAGACCCAGCAGGATGCCGGGCACGACGCCCGCCATGAACAACTGGCCGACCGATTGCTCGGTGGCGGCGGCGTACACCACCATCACGATGGACGGCGGGATCAGAATGCCCAGGGTGCCGGCGTTGCAGATCATCCCGGCGGCGTAGGGCAGCGGATAGCCGGATTTGACCATGGCGCCGATGACGATGGAACCGATGGCGGCCACCGTGGCTGGCGACGAACCCGACACCGCCGCGAACAGCATGCAGGCCAGCACCGAGGCGATGCCCAGCCCGCCGGTGACATGACCGACCACCGCGATGGCGAAGCGGATCAAACGCCGGGCGACGCCGCCGGTGGTCAGGAAGGCCGAAGCCAGGATAAAGAATGGAATCGCCAGCAGGGTGTAATGCTCCATGGTGTCGAACAGCTTGAGCGACATGGAGGCCAGCGAATCGTTGGTGAAAAACAGAATGGTCAAAATGCTGGATAGCCCCAGCGAGAACGCAATCGGCACCCCCATCACCAGGAACAGAAACAGCAGGGTGAACAGGAACAGGGAGGTCATGGCGCTTTCTCCTTGTGGGCAGCCGGTGCGGCGGTGGGGTGCAGGGTCTCGAAGGTTTCAACCGCCTCGATCACTTCGATGCCCTCGACCGCCTCGATGGCTTCGCGGGCCTCGTCGGCCAGCCGCAAACCTTCCTGTTTACCGAGTAGCGTGTACCAAGCCACTTGCAACAACCGCAGCAGGGCCAACGCCAGACCGAGCGGCAGCATGATGAAGGGAATCCAGCGCGGGATCGGCAGATCCTGGGCTTCGATGCCGATAGCGTAGAGCTTGTAAACATAGACGAACGCGCCGACCAGCAGGATGATGCAGTAGGCGCAGCAGCACAGCACGGCGATCAGGCCGACGGCGCGGCGCAGGGCGTGTGGGAACTGGCGCACCACCACATCAATGCCGATGTGGGCGCCTACCTTGATGCCGTAGGAAACGCCGAACAGAACCAGCCAAGCGAACAGATAGGTCGTCAGTTCCAGCGCCCAGCCGAAGCCTGTCCCAAACACGTAACGGGCGACAACTTGGCTGAAGGTGATAAGCGTCATCAACGCCAGCAGCAGCGCGATGAAACCCTCCTCCAAATGATGAGCGATGCGGATCAGCATGGGGGACTCTCCAAACGAAAGCTCAAACAACCACCCCATGCCGGCATGGAGTGGTTGGGTCGAGAGGAGGAGGTTACGGCTTGTTGGCCGCGATGGCGGCATCAACGATTTCTTTACCGATCTTGGGCGTGAACTGGTCCAGGACCGGCTTCATCGCCGCCTGCCAGGCGGCGCGCTGCTCGGGTGTCAGTTGAAGAATCTCGGTTTTGCCGGAATCCTTGATCTTTTTGCGGTCACCTTCGCTGAAGGCCGTGGCCGACTTGTTGACCTCCGCCGTGACTTCAGCGAGGGTTTTCTCCAAAGTCGAGCGCACGTCGGCGGGCAGATCCGCCCAGAATTTGCTATTCGCCACCACCATGTAGCCCAAGTAGCCGTGGTTGGACTCGGTGAAGTAGGGCTGCACTTCATAGAACTTCTGCGAGTAGGCGTTCGACCACGGGTTTTCCGCGCCGTCCACCACCCCGGTTTCCAGCGCCGAGTACACTTCCGAGAACGCCAGCTTTTGCGGAGTGGCGCCGACTGCTTTGAACTGCGCTTCGAGGATGTCGGAGGCCTGGATGCGGAACTTGAGACCCTTGGCGTCCGCCGGTACCCGCAGCGGCTTTTTGGCCGAGAGTTGCTTCATCCCATTATCCCAATACCCCAGGCCAATCAGACCTTTCTGGGTCATCGAGTTGAGGATGGCCTTGCCGGTGGAACCGTTCTGGAAGCGGTGGATGGCCGCGATGTCGTTGAACAGGAACGGCAGATCGAACACTTGGATCTGGTTGGTATAACGGTCGAACTTCGACAACGAGGGTGCGATCAGTTGCACGTCGCCGAGCAGTAGGGCCTCCATTTCCTTGCCATCGCCAAACAGTTGGGAGTTGGGATAGACCTCCACCTTCACTTTCCCGGGCAGGCGTTCCTCGGCCAGTTTCTTGAACATCAGGGCGCCTTGGCCCTTGGGCGTGTTCTCGGCGACCACGTGCGAAAACTTGATCACGGTTTCGGCGTGAGCCATGCCGGTCAATAGGGCCAGCGTGGCGCCGGCGAGGATGGCCTGGACAGTGGTTTTGTTGCGCATACGATGATTTCTCCTTTGGTGTCTTTTTGGGGGCGGGCGGTTAAAGCCCTTGCTCGAACAAGGCCAGCAGCGCGGATGCCAGACCTTGACTAATTAAGGATAGATGAAGCTGTCGCGAATGCGCGCAAGACGCACCACAGCGATTGTTGCGTCTTGGCGATGGGGCGGGGTCAGTTGCGGATGCCGGTTCCCCGCCGCAGTAGCCACAGGCTATAGCCGAACAGGGCGACGACGAACAGCAGGATGATGGCGAAAGCAACGCGAACGTCGATGTTCGACACGCCCAGGATGCCGAAGCGGAAGGCGTCGATCATATACAGGATTGGATTGAGCAGCGACACGTCCTGCCAGAACGGCGGCAGCATCTTGATGGAGTAAAAGATGCCGCCCAGATAGATCAGGGGAGTGAGAACGAAGGTCGGGATGATCGAAATATCGTCGAAGCTCTTGGCGAAAATCCCGTTGATCAGCCCAGCCAGGGCGAACAGCACCGAGGTCAGGACGATCACCGCGAGGGTGACGAGCGGGTGTTGCCAGTGCAGGTCGGCGAAGAACATCGAGACCGCCGCGACCACGATGCCGACCGCCAGACCCCGCGCCACGCCACCGCCGACGAAGCCGAGCACGATGATGGCGTCGGGCAGGGGCGAGACCAGCATTTCCTCGATGTGGCGCTGGAACTTGGCGCTGAAGAACGAGGACACCACGTTGGAGTAGGCGTTGGTGATCACCGCCATCATGATTAGCCCCGGCGCGATGTACTGGGTGTAGCTCAGCCCGTCCACCGGTCCCAACTGGCTGCCGATCAGTTTGCCGAAAATGATGAAGTACAGCGCCGTGGTCATCGCCGGCGGCAGAATGGTCTGAATCCAGATGCGCAGGAAACGCAGGGTTTCCTTCAGCAGGATGGTCTGCAAGGCAACGTATTGGGTATGGAGGTTCATCGCGGATGGGTGGCTCGGGAGCACTGGCGGTCGTTTTCGGTGGTAAACCCACGGGCGCTTACTATACTGCAATTACTTTGATGGTCCGGAGAGGAGGCGCGAACGTGGTGGCGAAGGCGGGGAAGCGGGCGAAGTCTGGCAATCAGCAATCGGGGGAAACCACGATGTCCGATGGGGAAGCAACAACCGAAACGGCGAACTCCGAAGGCCCGGAGCTTTCCCAGTCCCAGGAGCACGAGCCGGAGCCCAAACTGCCGATGAGCGGCGTCCGCGTGCTGGATCTGGGCACGTTCCTGGCCGGCCCCCACGCCGCGTCGGTGCTGGGCGAGTTCGGCGCCGAAGTCCTGAAAATCGAGCATCCCATCGCCGGCGATCCGATGCGCCGCTTCGGAACCCCGACCAAGCGCCACGACGCCACCCTGGCTTGGCTCAGCGAGGCCCGCAACCGGAAATCGGTCACCATCGACCTCCGCCAGCAGGAAGGCGTGCAGCTTTTTCTGAAATTGGTCGCGAAGGCGGACGTGCTCATCGAGAATTTCCGACCGGGCACGATGGAGGAATGGGGTCTCGGCTGGCCGGAGTTGAGCCAGGCCAATCCCCGCTTGATCTTCCTGCGGGTGTCGGGGTACGGGCAAACGGGTCCGTATCGTCGCCGTTCCGGCTTTGCCCACATCGCCCACGCCTTTGGCGGTTTGTCCTATCTGGCCGGTTTTCCGGGCGAAACGCCGGTGGTGCCCGGCACGGTGCCGTTCGGCGACTATTTTTCGGGCCTGTATGGGGCCATCGGCATCATGATGGCCTTGCGCCACCGGGATAAAACCGGCCGCGGCCAGATCATCGATATCGCCATCTACGAGTCCGTATTCCGCCAACTGGACGAAATCGCCGCCTCCTACGGACTGTTCGGTAAGGTGCGGGAACGGGAAGGCTCCGGCAGTTTCGTCGCCGTGCCGCACGGTCATTTCCGCACCCAGGACGACAAGTGGGTGGCCATCGCCTGCACCACCGACAAGATGTTCGAACGCTTGGCCGAGGCGATGGAGCGGCCGGAACTGGCGTCGTCCGCCTTGTATGGCCAGCAGCGCAAGCGGTTGGCCGCCCGCAACGAGGTCAACCAGATCGTCATCGAGTGGGTGGGTTCGCTGCCGCGCGAAGACGTGTTGAATCGCTGCCTTGCCTGCGAAGTTCCGGTCGGGAAGCTCAACAGCATCGCCGATATCTTCGAGGACGAACATTTCCAGGCGCGGGGCAATCTGGTCGAGATGGAAGAACCCGGGTTGGGCGAGGTCGTGGTTCCCGGCGTCGTGCCCACGCTGTCGGCCACGCCGGGCCGGATCACCAATCTGGGGCCACCCCTGGGCAACGCGACTTACGAAATCATGCGCGAGTTGCTCGAACTTTCGGCGGACGAAATCAAACGGCTGCGCCAGCGCAAGATCATTTAGCCCCTTCGTTCGAGCACAGTTTGCCGGAGCGGAACACCATGACGAATACCAACAAGACCGAGCTCCCACTCGCCGGAATCCGGGTCATCGATGTGGCCACGGTGATCGCAGCGCCGTATTGCGCCGGCATTCTCGGCGAGTTCGGCGCCGATGTACTCAAGGTGGAACATCCGATGGGCGGCGATATTTGCCGACGGTACGGCACGCCCACCCAGCGCGGCGATACCCTGGCCTGGCTCAGCGAGGCGCGCAACAAGAAATCGGTCACCATCGACCTGCACCGTCGCGAGGGGGTGGAGGTCTTCAAGCGGCTGATCGAAAAGGCGGACGTGCTGTGCGAAAACTTCCGGCCCGGCACCCTGGAAAAGTGGGGGCTGCCTTGGGACGTGCTGCACGAAATCAATCCCGGCCTGATCATGCTGCGGGTGACCGGCTACGGTCAGACCGGCCCGTACAAGGATCGGCCCGGCTTCGCGCGCATCGCCCACGCCGTCGGCGGCATCGCCTATCTGTCCGGCATGCCCAAGGGTACGCCGGTCACGCCGGGCTCGACCACCCTGGGCGATTACCTGACCGGTTTGTACGGCTGTCTCGGGGTGCTCATGGCGCTGCGCTATCGGGAGCAAACCGGCATCGGCCAATACATCGACGCCGCTCTCTACGAATCGGTGTTCCGCTGCACCGACGAACTGGCCCCTGCATACGCCATGTTCGGCGTGGTGCGGGAACGGCACGGGCCGACTCACAACGATTTCGCCTGTCCCTACGGGCATTTTCCGACCAAGGAGGAGGGCAAATGGGTGGCCATCGCCTGCGCCACCGACAAACTGTTCGCGCGGCTGGCCGAGGCGATGGGGCGACCGGAACTCGCATCGTCCAGTCTGTACGGCGACCAGAAGACCCGGCTGGAGAACCGCGCCGACGTGAACGAAATCGTGCGGGACTGGTGCGGTTCGCTGACCCGCGACGAAGTGTTGAAACGCTGTTATGCGACTGGCGCCCCGGCGGGACCGCTGAACAATATCGCGGATATCTTTGGCGACCGTCAATTCCACGCGCGGCGCAATCTCGTCGCCATCGACGATGAAGATCTGGGCGAAACCATCATCGTGCCGTCGGTGATTCCCCGCCTGTCCGAAACGCCGGGGGAAATACGCCATCTGGGACCCAAGCTTGGGGAACATACCGAGGTGGTATTGACCGAGTTGTTGGGTATGAATCAAGAGGAAATCGGCGAACTGAGAAAGAAGCGGGTAATATGAATTTCCTCATCTCATCGGCAGACCCCCTGGTCAAAACACCATTACGTTTTGTACTGCAGTCAGAGGTGAACGAAAATGAGCACAACCATTGGCCAAATTCTAGATAACTTTTTCTCGCCATTTTCCGTTGAGAGGCTTTGGGTGATGCCCGAAACGGATAATTATACTACGATTGTGCGCAGGTGGCAGCCTGTCATCGATGCTGTCAATCAGGCGAAAGCGAATCTCGCGGCGAATTGCCCGCTTTGGAAAACGAGTCATATGACATCCGCATCATGGAAGCCTGGTAAGACGGACCCACCGGCTACTGATCCAAATGCGTATAGTATCTGGGTTGGCAGCCCACCAGGAACGGATCCAGACACCTGTAGGGAGGCATTTATCGTTTATGCGGGTTCAATAGCTGCCCGCGCCGCTGCTCGTGCGCTAGGTGGCGTAATACCACCGCTAAACTCAATACCGCTACCCACTGTTCAGACATGGGAGCTGTATACATGCTCGATTGGATCGTTCGGAATATCCGCGACGGTCGACAACGTGGACTGTGCTGCAAAAACGGCCAAAATGAATATTTGGATGTACAATGTCATGAGTAAGAAGTCTTTTGGCCGATTTGCCAGCCATCCAGCTTTTGCCGCGTCCGGAATGGAAAAACAATATATGTGGTGGAACTGGTCGGAATCTCATACATGGGGTTCCGCAGGCTCTGCTGGCGGTGGTCCTGGTGGCCCTGGACGTGGTACGGTCGACTGGTGAGTCTGGCAATTACTAATCATGAATTGCTACCCTATTTGGACCATGCTTTTCGTAAATTTACCGCGAGTTTTTGATTCCTTGGTAGGTTTTAACCTGTGGGCGCAGTAGCCTTCAAGCGGAGCCATAATGACGGATCTTTGACCTGTATTCAGACTTTCAGGCCTAGTTGAAATTCACCGGTTCCTAGCCGGTGATTTTTTTAGTCGAGGTTAAAAAATGCTTAAAAATGCGCTTGAATTCATACCCATTAAGCACCGACTTTTAATGAACTCACACCATTTATCATGGCGTTTAACACAGGGATTGAGCGTGATCAAGCACGCTCTTTTGTGTTCAATGCTTGCTATCCTGGTCTCTTGTGGGTCTGAAAGTGGGCAAGGTGGTAAAGTATCCGCCATGAATGAGAAACCCAGCATCATATTGGAATCGGTGCGGATCGATAACCGCTCCATTCAATTCTATATCAACTTTGGCATGGATAACGCCGTCCTGGGTTTCTCGGTTGAGAATGACGCAGGTCAACAGCGATACTTCCCGATGTTTGGCTCCACGTATCGCGATATCCCATCTGTTACTTTGGATGTATTCGTGTCGAACTTGCAAGACGAAATGTGGGTTCTTTCCTCCTGGTCCGGATATGAAATTCTTGCCTATCACCGTATGGGTACGGATCGATGCATGACCCAATATGGAGAGATTGGTTCCTTTGATAAACCCACGCCTGAAATTCTTGGTGGTGGAACTGGAACCAAGCTTTTCCCAGAGATGGATATCAAGAAACTGTCCAAAGTAGCGACTTTGAAGTATGGCGCGAAGAGTTTGGGTGATACAAAGGTTCGGTGAAGAGTGTAATAAATTGGGCCATATTTTAATTTCAGAGGTAACCGGCTGAATGAATAGGAAATTTTGGAGACCATGAACGATGAGCGACATAAATTTGCAGGATTGGATCGGCAGAAAAGAAGAAATCTGGGACCGTGTCTATCCGACGCCGACCAGGGCGTTTGCCCTTACCTTGGATTATCAGGATGTTGCGACCGGGGAAGGCGATCCCCTGCCCGAACTGTGGCACTGGCTGTATTTTCTGCCCCTTGTCGCCAGAGCGGAAATAGGCTCCGATGGTCATCCCAAGCGCGGTGGTTTTTTGCCGCCCGTCGCTTTGGAACGGCGGATGTGGGCCAGCGGAAAATTGACCTTTCATCAGGATTTATTGATCGGGGAGGAGATTGCCAAAACCTCCGAAATTCTCAAGGTTTCGGAAAAGGAAGGAAAAGCGGGCCGCATGGTCTTCGTTACTGTCAGGCACTCGATCCACTCCGCACGGGGAGTCGCGGTCGAGGAAGAGCAGGATATCGTTTATCTGCCGATGCCCAAGGCATTCGTCCCGGCGGCGCCTAACCCGATTCCCGACAATATGCAATGGCAAGAGGCGTATGCCGTCGATCCGGTGCTGTTGTTTCGGTTCTCCGCCCTGACCTTCAATTCTCACAAAATCCATTACGACCTCAAGTACGCCACCGAGGTGGAAAAATATCCGGGTTTGGTGGTCCATGGTCCGTTGCAGGCGCTGCTGCTACTCGAATCGGCCAAGCGCAACCATCCGAACCGGAAACCAGCGAGCTACGGCTTCCGGGCCATGCGGCCCCTGTTCGATTTCGATCGAGTGTCTGTCGGCGGTCGGCCCAATCCGAACGGAGGCCACGATTTGTATACGGCCAACGGCGACGGCAATATCGCCATGCAGGCGACGATTTCCTGGAGATGAACCGATGAGCGAAAGACTGGAACGTTCGGTACTGCTGGCGCCGGCCTCCAATTGGGGCATGATTCAAAAAACCGCCACCGCCCGCGCCGATGCGGTCTGCATCGATTTGGAAGACGCCGTGGCGCCCGACGAAAAGGAAGCCAGCCGGGCCAACGTGGTTCGGGCTTACCGCGAACTGGATTTCGGCAATAAGCTCAGGATGTTCCGAATGAATGGACTGGATACCCATTTTGCCTACCGGGATCTGGTCGAGATCGTGGAAGCAGCCGGCGACCGGATCGATTTGATCGTTATCCCCAAGGTGAATCGTCCCGAGGATGTCTATGTAGTGGAAACCCTGCTCGGGCAGATTGAAAGCTACAAGAAATTTTCACGCCCCATCGGCATCGAGGCGCTGATCGAAACTGCGCTGGGCTGCGTGAACATCCGAGAAATCGCGGCCTGCTCCGAACGCTTGGAAGGCTTCGTTTATGGGCCCGGCGACTACGCGGCGTCGGTGCGTATGCCGATGGAATCGATTGGGGAATTGGACGAGAACGACCGGATTTATCCGGGCCATCGCTGGCACCATGTCATGCACTCGATCGTGAGCGCCGCCAAGGCCTATAACAAGCGGGCGATCGACGGTCCTTTCGCCGGCATCAAGAACACCGAGGGCTTAGTGCAAGCCTGTAAAATTGGGCGGGCGATGGGTTTCGACGGCAAGTGGTGCATCCATCCGGGACAAATCGAGACGGTGAATCAGACCTTTGTCCCGTCGGAAAAAGAGATTGGCTGGGCGCGGACGGTCCTGGACGAATACGAAGCCGCGTTGCGGGAAGGCAGGGGAGCCATCAGCGTCAAGGGCAAGATGATCGACGTGGCTTCGCTCAGGATGTGCCGCGCCATGGTTGAAAGAGCCAAATTGGCTGGATTACTCGACTGAGACGATTATTTCATGGCAAAAATTTTGGAAGGATTGCGGGTGGTCGAGGGCACTGCGTTCGTGGCGGCGCCCCTGGCGGGGATGACACTGGCGCAAATGGGCGCGGAAGTGATTCGCTTCGACCGAATCCGGGGCGGACTTGACTACCATCGCTGGCCGGTCACCCACGATAACAAGAGCCTGTTCTGGGCGGGCTTGAACAAGGGCAAACGCTCCCTCGCCGTGGACGTGAGTACCCCGCGCGGCCAGGAAATCGTGACCCAATTGATCTGCGGGCCGGGACCCAACGCGGGCATTTTCCTGACCAATCTCCGAGTCCGGGGTTGGATGGACTACGAGCATCTCAAGCAACACCGGCAGGATTTGATCATGCTCACCGTGCTGGGTACTCGCGATGGCGGGCCGGCGGTCGATTACACCATCAATCCGGGAGTCGGTTTTCCCTATGCCACCGGGCCGGAGGATTCCAGCGACCCGGTTTGCCATGTTCTACCAGCTTGGGATTGTATCACCGGCCAGATGGCGGCCTTGGGATTGCTGGCGGCAGAGCGGCATCGCCGGCTGACCGGCCAGGGCCAGTCGGTGGAAATCGCCCTGAAGGACGTGGCGCTCGCCATGCTGGGCAATTTGGGGATCATCGGGGAGGTGATGGTCAACGATTTCGATCGCCCCAAGTATGGCAACTATCTGTACGGGGCTTACGGCAACGAATTCGATACCGCCGATGGCCGCAAAGTGATGCTGGTGGGACTGACCCGGCGGCAGTGGGACGGCGTGTGCAAGGTCACTGGATTGAAGCCGGAATTCGACGCCTTGGGACAGCGCCTGGGGCTGGATTTGAACCGGGAAGGCGACCGGTTCAAGGCCCGCCAGGATATCACCGCGCTGTTGGCGCCCTGGTTTCGGGCGAGAAAGGTGGAGGATTTCGCCAAGCCCTTCGACGCCAACGGGGTCACCTGGTCGGTATTCCGCACCTTCAAGCAGGCGATCCAGGAAGATCCCGACCTGTCATTGCAACACCCGATGTTCGGTATGATCGAACAGCCAGGGATCGGGGAGTATCGGGTGCCCGGTTCCCCGTTTGAGTTCGGCGAATTTGAGCGTTCTCCGCCGGTGCGAGCGCCCGTGCTGGGCGAGCACACCGACGAAATTTTGTCGGAAATTCTCGGGATGAGCGATTCGGAAATTTCCCGGTTGCACGAGGCGAAAGTCGTGGCCGGGCCGCGTCGCTGAGGGAGGGGCAGGTTTCTTCGCAAGGGAAGGCATTCCGCGAAAGATCATCTGGATTTTTATGTGCGTTCGCTTTCTCGTTGGCTTTTAGCACACCCGGAATGCCCGGCCCGGCACGGTTGAGTTTGAATACCCGGCTGGCTTTGCTGACCTTGGAGGCTGTGTGGAAACCCCTCGCCCGCCAGCGGAAGACGGGCGGGGGTGAGGGTTAGGCTTTAGAGCTTGCCCTCGTCCACGAGCGACTTCAAGCCCAGAAAGTTGCCCTTCTTGACTCCCAGGACGGTCGCGATCCTGAAGTCGCCCAGGCGCCGGTTGGTGAAGTTAAAGGCGCCGTCGCCGAGGAGGCGCGCTTATCCTGACAATCGCTTAAGCGCTGAACGCGAGCAGCAGGCCGACGAGGAGCAGGTTCCACTCAGATAAGGCGGGAATATCTGCGGCTCTTTGGTTGACGAAGATGCACTTGACCGTTTGAGTAGCGAAACGGATGATTCCATCCTGAAACTACTTCAATCAAGACGCTCCTGATTTATCGACCAGCCGCAGGAACAATTCCTCCAGCCGGTTGGCCTTGTTGCGCAGGCTGGACACCTCGATGCCGCGCGCCGACAACTGAGGAAACAGTGCGTTGAGGCCTTGTTCCCTGGTTACATCCACTTCCAGCGTGTACTCGTCCAGCCGGCGGAGCGGATAGCCGGGGATTTCCGGCGCTCCAGCGATCGGTTGGCGGAGATTGAGGACGAAGGTCTCCAAATGCAGCCGGCCCAACAAGGTTTGCATCCGGGTGTTCTCGATGATCGCGCCCCGGTCGATGATGGCGATGTGCCGACACAGGCTTTCCGCTTCTTCCAGATAATGCGTGGTCAGAATGATGGTGACGCCCTGGGCGTTGATTTCGCGCAGGAAGTCCCACATCGAGCGGCGAATCTCGATATCCACGCCGGCGGTGGGTTCGTCGAGGATCAGTAGTTTCGGCTCATGCACCAGCGCGCGGGCGATCATCAACCGCCGTTTCATGCCGCCGGACAACTGGCGAGCCATCCCCTGCCGTTTTTCCCACAGGCCGAGTTGGCGGAGATAGGTTTCGGCGCGCTGGTAGGCCAGCGCTCGGGGAATACCGTAATAGCCGGCCTGATTGACCACGATCTCCACCACTGGCTCGAACTGGTTGAAGTTGAATTCCTGCGGCACCAAGCCGATGCAGCGCTTGGCGGCGATCAGATCGGCGTCGAGATCGTGACCGAACACCCGAATGGTCCCCGCCGTTTTGCGCACCAGCGAACAGACGATGCCGATGGTGGTGGATTTGCCGGCGCCGTTGGGGCCGAGCAAGGCGAAAAATTCACCCTCCGCCACCTCCAGGTCGATGCCGCGCAGGGCTTCAAAACCGTTGGCGTAGATTTTGCGCAGATTGCGAAGGGCCAGGGCGGGGATGGACATGCGGGCGACTCTTGGGGGCGAGGACGGGTTAGGGCTGTTTGGGCGCCAGATACGGTTCGAACTCCGGCGTGTAGCGTTCCTGAAAACCGCCGTCCGGACCGATCAGGATGAAAAAGGCGGCCAGATGGTGTTCGGATGCCAGTTGAAAACCCGAATCCGGGCCGGCGGCGAACAGGGCAGTGTCGGTGGCATCGGCGACCATGGACTGGTCGCCGACGACGGTCACCGATGCCAGGGTTTGCAAAACTGGCCGGCCCGTGCGTGGGTTGATGATGTGCGCGTAACGCTGGCCGTTCTGCTCGAAAAAATTGCGATAGTCGCCCGCGGTGGAAACGCTGTGATCGCCGATCCGAATCAGCCGTTCGACCGCGCGCTGGCCGGGCACGGGTTTTTCGATGGCGACGGTCCAGGGTCGCCCTTCGCCGTTGTGGCCCTTGGCGCGAATGTCGCCGCTGATGGCTACCAAATAATTATTGACGCCACTCGCTTCCACCAACGCCGCCAGTTGATCCACGCCGTAGCCCTTGGCCAGCGCTGACAAATCCACATAAAGATCGGCGCGCTCCTTTTTTAGCGCCGGCGGCTGCGCGCGGGTTTGCAGCCGCCAGTAGCCGACCCGCTCGCGCGCCTGGGCGATGGCGGCATCGGATGGAACCTGGTCATGGCGTGGTTCCGGTCCGAATCCCCACAGATTGACCAGCGGCCCCACGGTGATGTCGAACGCGCCGTTGCTCAGTTCGCTGGTTCGCAGCCCCTCGGCGACCACTTGTTGCAGCTCGGGCGAAACCGCGATCCAATCGGTACTGGGGTTACGGTTGAAACGCGACAGCTCCGAATCCGGGTCGTAGGTGGACATCTGCTGGTTGACGCGGGCCAGCACCGCGTCAACCCGGGTTTTAAAGTCGGTGGGGACGATCTGCCCCGGCGCGGGAACCAGCTTGAGTTCGTAGTTGGTGCCCATGGTGGAACCGGTGAGACGAACGGTCGGATCGGGCGAGGACGGTTCGCAGGCGGCCAGCACCACGCAAGTTAGCAAGGGGGCCAGAAGAAGGCGGAGCCAAGGGATGCGCATGGGATCAAGGGTTGTCTTGCATGATCCTGCCCCTCTCCCGCCGGGAGAGGGGCAGAGGTGGCGAGGGCGGGGAGAGGAGCGAACGGCTACTGATGCTTCAGACGTTGGCCGCTTCCATCGCGGCGATGGCGTCCGCCATGCCGACTACCCGGCGGGCGCTCTCGACATGAAGATTCTCGACCAGTTTGCCATCGACCACCACCACGCCTTCGCCGCGCGTCGCCGCCGCCGCGTGGGCTTCGATGATTTTCCGCGACCAGGCGACGTCTTGCGGTCTGGGCGTGAAAACCTGGTTGCAGGGACCGATCTGCTTCGGGTGGATGAGCGTTTTGCCGTCGAAGCCCAGTTCGTGACCTTGCCGGCAGGCGAATTCGAAGCCGGCCTCGTCGTTCAGATCGAGGTAGACCCCGTCGAGAATGGCCAACCCGGCGGCGCGGGCAGCCAGCAGGCACAGACCCAGCGAGGCCATGAACGGCAGGCGTTCGTGGGTATGGGCGCAGTCCAGTTCCTTGGCCAGATCGGAGGTGCCCATGACCAGCCCTTCCATGCGCGGCGTCGACTCGGCGATCCGCTGCGATTCCAGGATGCTGCGCGGAGTTTCCATCATCGCCCAGATCCGCAGAGACTCCGGGGCGCCGTTGGCGCGCATGATCGCTTCCATATGGCGGATGGCGTCGGCGCTTTCGACTTTGGGAAGGAGCAACCCGTCGGCGCCGGATTTGGAGGCCAGGGCGATGTCCTCGTAGCCCCACCGAGTCGACAAGGCATTGACGCGAATGATCACTTCGCGCATGCCAAAGCCGCCGGCGGCCACGGCTTCGCAGACCTGCTTGCGGGCGAGTTCCTTGGAGTCGGGGGCAACGGCGTCTTCCAGATCGAGAATCAGGCTGTCGGCCGGCAGGGTACGGGCCTTGTCCAGGGCGCGGGCATTGGACCCTGGCATGTACAGCATGCTGCGGCGGGGGCGGGCGGATTTGGGCATGGGTACAATCTCCTTAAAAATTTGGAGTATGGAACTGCAAACCATGGAAAGCGGGATTCGGGGGTCCATGCTGCTTCGCGGACCGGGAACGGCTAATCATACACCCGTGGTCTTGATGGAGAGGAGGTGGGCTCAAGGCAAAAGGAAAGGGGCTAGGTCTTCGCCTAGCCCCTTAAGTTTTATCTGGTGGGCCGTGTGCGATTCGAACGCACGACCAACAGATTAAAAGTCTGCTGCTCTACCGACTGAGCTAACGGCCCAAGAAAGGGCGGTAATAGTACAACAATCCGGCAAAACCGCAAGACTTGACGACAGTTAGCGCAGAGACTGCAATCGCCGCTCGGCCAAGCTGGCTGCTTGGGTGTTGGGGTAGACTTGCACCAGCTTTTGCAGCACGTCGCGCGCCCGGGCAGTCTCGCCTTGTTCTCCGTAGATGTAACCCAGCTTCAGCAGAGCATCTGGCAGCCGCGCGCTTTGCGGGTGATTCAGGCCGAGCGCGATGAACGTTTCCTTGGCCGCGCCGTAATCCCGGCTCAGGTAGTAGGTCTCGCCCAGCCAGTATTGGGCGTCGCCCGCCAAGCCGCCGTTCGGATGCGCGCTGAGAAAGCGCCGCCATGCGGCGATTGCCTCGGGGTAACGACCTTCGCGTAATTCGCTCAAAGCCGCGTCGAACTCCGCCCGTTCCGCGCCAGCCGCCACCGACGCAGGGGGAGAAGGTTGCGCTGGCGCCGGCTGACTGCGGGCATCCATCGGTGGTTCCGCCGCCGCTGGCATGGCGGGCGGTGGCTCGACTCTACTTGCTGGCGGATACGCTGGAGATCCAGGCATCGCCCGTTCCCGGGCGATCGTTTCGATGTGATGCCGCTGAAGTTCCAGCTCCCCGCGGATTTGTCGGACCTCGGTTTCCAACTGCTCGATGCGCTGGAGCAGTTCCAAGGTCAGCTCGTTGTCCGGGGAGTGTTGGGCGCGAACCGCGCCGGGCAGCAGTACGCTGCCCAGCAACAGCGCCATCAGCCACGGAGAACCGTACTTGGTCATGAGAAGGACTCGTCGGTCAGTAGACGATTTCCACCCGCCGGTTCAGCGCGTAGCTCTGTTCGCTCTGCCCGCCGGCGGCCGGACGCTCCTCGCCGTAGCTGACCACCCGGATTTGCTGGGGCGACACACCCATGGCGATCATGGCTTGGCGCACGGCGTTGGCGCGGCGCTCGCCCAACGCGATATTGTATTCGCGGCTGCCGCGCTCGTCGGTGTGGCCTTCCAGTTGGGTGATGATGCGCGCGTTACCGGTCAGGGCGCGGGCGTTCGCGGCGACGATCGTCTGGCTTTCGGGCAGGATTTCAGCACTGTCGAAGCTGAAATAGACGATCCGATCCGCCGAGACCGCGCTACCGCCACCGGCTACGGCTTGACCGGGTCGCCCGCCGCCGGCCTGGCCGCTGGCATTGGCGCCGCCGGCGGTGTCGTAGGTATCGTACTGGCTGGGGGCTTGGCCGTAGGGATAGCTGTAGGCATCTTGCCCCGGTTGCGCGGTGATGCCCTGTTCGGTCGTGGCATCCGGCTGGGCGCCCGTCTGGTCTTGGGCGGTGGTGTCGCCGGTCGAGGCGCAGCCGGCTAGCAGCGCGAGCGCAGCGGCGGCGATCAGGTTGCGAGTGATGTGTTGCATTGGCGATGCTCCCCTAACTAAAGTGAAGGATAAGATTAGCGGCCGTAGGGCGCCCAGACCGGATCGCGGCCGTTGCCGCGCAGGGCGAAGTCCTGTTTGACGCTGCCATCCAGGGACACCGCTGTCAGGCGTTGACCGTTGGAGTAGATGATCATCTTGCCGTTGGGCGCGAAGCTGGGCGATTCGTCCAACCCGCCGGCGGTCAGCACCCGGAACTGGCGGGTTTGCAAATCCAGCACGGCGATGTGGAAGCGGCCGCCGCGCCGATGCACCATGGCGATAGTGCGGCCATCGGGCGAAACCGTCGGGCGAGCGTTGTAGTCGCCCTCAAAGGTGAGCCGCTGCGCCGCGCCGCCGCCGGGGCCGATTCGGTACAACTGCGGCGAACCACCCCGATCCGAGGTGAAGACGATGCTGCCATCCGGCAGCCAAACCGGCTCGGTGTCGATGGCGCTGCCACTGGTCAGGCGAACGGGACTTTGAGTCGCCAAGTCGAGCGCGTAGATTTCCGGGTTGCCGTCCTTGGACAGGGTAAACGCCAAGCGTTGGCCATTCGGGGACCACGAGGGCGCGCCGTTGATGCCGGGGGCGGCGGACACCACGCGCCGGGCGCCGCTGTAGATATCCTGAACGATGATCTGTGGCCGCCGTCCCTCGAAGGAGACGTAGGCCAGCTTGCCGCCATCCGGCGACCAAGCCGGCGACATGAGCGGCTGGCCGGAGCGCAGGATCACCCGTGGATTTTGACCGTCGGCGTCGGCGACCACCAGATACCAGGACCCGCCGCTGCTCGCGATGTAGGCGATGCGGGTTCCCGCCAAGCCTTTTTCGCCGGTCAACTTTTCGTAGATCAGATCGCTGATGCGGTGGGCGACCGGCCGTAACTGATTTGGCGGTACATCAAAGGACAAATTCAACAGCGGAGCGCCTTGGACGCCCGCCAGTTGGAATTGCACGATATAGCCACGGGAGCCGCCGGGTTGAGCCTGTCCGGTGACGGAGTAGTCCGCCCGCGCTCCCGCCGATTGCGGTGCGATTTTGCCGGTTCGTTGCAAATCGGAAGCGATGATGCCGGCGATGTCCTCGGGCGCTCCACCGCCAAAGGGCGCGATGGCAATGGGAATGCCGCTGCCCTCAATGCCTTTGGTGATGTCGATGGTCAGAGGCTGGGCGAGGGCGAAGCGACCGACGAGTAGCAGAGCGATTAGCCCAAACAGTTTAATTACCGAGGGTCTCAATGCTTAACCTCCTGGTTTGAAACGGAAATTGAAGTTGCGGAATTTGGCGAGAACGTCGGGGTCGCCGGGCACTGGCAGCGGCGAGGCTTTTTGCACGGCGGCGACAGCGGAATTATCGAAGGCGGTATCGCCGCTGCTCTGGGCGATTTGAACGCTGGTGACCGCGCCAGATGGCATCATGGTAATTCGTAATGTACAGGAAAGGGTATCGCTGCTATCCAGGGGTAGCGACCAGTAGCGTTCGACGCGCTGCTTGATCAAGGTCGCGTGCCGCGCCACGGCTTCCTTGAGAAACTGTTCGCGCGCCGCTAGTTCCTGAGCCAGCTTACGGGCTTCCTCCGCCTTGCGTTTGGCCTCTTCCTCGGCTTTGCGTTTCGCTTCAACCGCTGCTTGGCGTTTGGCCTCTTCCTCGGCCTTACGCTTGGCTTCCGCATCGGCTTCGGCTTTGCGTTTCGCTTCGGCGGCGGCCTGACGCTTGGTCTCTTCGGCGGCTTGCCGTTTGGCTTCCGCCGCCGCTGCGTGCTTGGTCTCTTCGGCAGTGGCTTGCCGTTTGGCTTCCGCCGCCGCTTGTCGTTTCGCTTCGGCGGCGGCCTTACGCTTGGCTTCCGCATCGGCTTCGGCTTTGCGTTTCGCTTCGGCGGCGGCCTGACGCTTGGCTTCTTCAGCCGCTTGCCGTTTGGCTTCCGCCGCCGTTTCGCGCTTGGCTTCTTCAGCCGCTTGCCGTTTGGCTTCCGCCGCCGCTTGTCGTTTCGCCTCGGCGGCGGTCTGACGCTTGGCCTCTTCCGCCGCTTGTCGTTTC
>WBUJ01000245.1 GCA_008933795.1 Candidatus Contendibacter sp.
GCCGACCGGCAAGGCCGCGCCCTCCTCGATCAACACCACGCCGTCGATTTCCGGCGCGTCGGCACTGGACCGGGCGATAGCCCCGCCCTCCCCGTCATGCGCGTCCACCAGCACCTTGAGAATTTGCCCGACCTTGCGTCGCAACCGCCAGGCGCTGATCCTGGCCTGCAACGCCATCAAGCGGGCCTGTCGCTCCTGCTTGACTTCCTCCGGCACCGGATCGGGCAGGGCGTTGGCGGCGGCCCCATCCACCGGCGAATAGGTGAAACACCCCACTCGATCCAGTTCCGCTGCTGCTAGAAACGCCAGCAGTTGCTCGAAATCGGCCTCGGTTTCGCCAGGGAAGCCGACGACGAAGGTGCTGCGCAGGGTCAAATCGGGGCACATCTCCCGCCAGCGGCGGATGCGGGTGAGCGCATCATCGGCGTTGGCCGGCCGCTTCATGGCTTTCAGAATGCGCGGACTGGCGTGTTGCAACGGGACATCGATATAGGGCAGCACCCGACCTTCCGCCATCAGCGGGATGAGTTCATCGACGTGGGGATAGGGATAGACGTAATGCAACCGCACCCACGCGCCCAGTTCGCCCAGGGCGGCGGTCAATGAGGTCAGATGGGTCTTGAGCGGGCGGCCGTTCCAGAATCCGGTCCGATAGCGCAGGTCCAGCCCGTAGGCGCTGGTATCCTGCGATACCACCAGCAGTTCCCGCACGCCGGCCCGGACCAGATGCTCCGCCTCCCGCAGCACCTCGCCGACCGGCCGGCTGACGAGATCGCCGCGCAATTGGGGAATGATGCAGAAGGTGCAGCGGTGATTGCAGCCCTCGGCGATTTTCAGATAGGCGTAATGCCGGGGCGTCAGCTTGATCCCCTGCGGTGGCACGAGATCAACAAACGGATCGTGCGGCCGCGGCAGATGCGCGTGAATCGCCGCCATCACCTCCTCGCAGGCGTGGGGGCCGGTCACCGCCAGCACGCTCGGGTGCAAGTCGCGCACCACACTGCCTTTCGCGCCCAGACAGCCCGTGACGATGACCTTGCCGTTCTCCGCCAGCGCCTCGCCGATGGCGTCCAGCGATTCGGCCACCGCCGCGTCGATGAAGCCGCAAGTGTTGACGACCACCAAATCCGCTTCCGGATAGGTCGGCGCGATCCCGTAGCCCTCGGCCCGCAACCGGGTCAAAATTTGCTCGGAATCCACCAGCGCCTTGGGGCAGCCGAGGCTGACGAAACCGACCCTGGGTTCGCGACTCATCGAAATTTCCACTCAACAAAGCTTGAAGGAGAACAGCGACGGCTCGGCGACGGCCGAGCAAATCGGTATTTGAGGCGGGGGCGGCCTTGCGACTTAACCCCGAAACTCGCTATAGTTTAACGCTTTAGGAGCCCGCCAGGGACTCATGCCCACGCGCCACCCCGGCGCCGATCGGCCCACCGTACCGCGAAGGTTTTGGCATTCATGAAAAAAGACATCCACCCCACCTACCGCGAAGTCGTATTTCAGGATATCTCCACCGACTTCTCGTTCCTCACCCGGTCCACGATTTCCACCAAGGAAACCATCCAGTGGACCGACGGCAAGACCTATCCCCTGATCAAGGTGGAAGTGTCCAGCCACTCGCACCCGTTCTACACCGGCAAGCAAAAGATCGTGGACACCGCCGGCCGCGTGGATCGCTTCCGCCGCAAGTACGGCCTGTCCTGAACCTTTCCTGGCGCCACTGCCCAAAGGCATCCTGAACGATGCCTTTTCTTTTCCCGCCACCCCCGGTCCCGCGCGTCGCTTTTGCGGCAACGCGGCATCCTAATGTATGATTACCTTGCTTTAAAAAGGGCAAATAATACGCTGATAAATGCCGGAATGCCGCTGGTTGGCCACGATAGCCGCGGCGGCCGATACCAGACCGGTTCCGGCTCCACCATCCCACTTTTGGAGGTTACCGCATGACAACGATCAGCTTTAAGGATGATGTCAACGGAAAAACGGTGCAGATGCCGGTTCTGGAGCCAACCTACGGCGCTCCCGTAGTGGACATCGGTAGACTGGCCAAGGAGTTTGGCTATTTCACCTACGACCCCGGTTTCATGTCCACCGCCAGTTGCCAAAGCACGATCACCTACCTGGACGGCGACAAGGGCGAATTGCTGTATCGTGGCCATCCCATCGAGCAACTGGCTGAGCAGTGCAACTTCCTGGAAGTCTGCTACCTGCTGCTTTACGGCGAGTTGCCCAACGCCGAAAAAAAGCAGATCTTCGAGACCAGCATCGCCCGGCATAACCGGATTCGCGAGAATCTGCGCCGCTTTTTTCACGGTTTCAATCACGACGCCCATCCGATGGCGATGATGACGGCCGTGGTCAGTTCGCTCTCCGCGTTCTTCCACGACCGGCTCAATATTCAGGATTACGAAGACCGCATGGTCACCGCCCGCCGGCTGATCGCCAAGATGCCGACCATCGCCGCCGCCTGTTACAAGCACAGCATCGGCGATCCCTCGATCTATCCCCGCGACGACCTGAGCTACACCGGCAATCTGCTGTACATGATGTTCAGCCTCCCCGGCAAGCGTTATGAGGTCAATCCAGTGGCCGAGCGGGCGTTGGACGTGCTGTTTACCCTGCATGCCGACCACGAGCAGAACGCTTCCACGTCCACCGTGCGACTGGCCGGCTCCTCGGGCACCAACCCCTACGCGGCAATCGCCGCGGGCATCGCCTGCCTGTGGGGGCCGGCGCACGGCGGCGCCAATGAAGCGGTGATCCGGATGCTGGACCGGATCGGCGATGTATCGAACATCGACAGCTTTATCGCCAAGGTCAAGGACAAGAACAGCGGCGTGCGGTTGATGGGTTTCGGCCATCGGGTTTACAAGAGCTTCGATCCCCGCGCCAGGATCATCAAGGACGTCTGCCATCAGGTGCTGGACAGCTATGGCCACGACCCGCGCCTCGATCTGGCCATGCGCCTGGAGGAAATCGCCCTGAGCGATCCCTACTTTATCGAGCGCAAGCTGTATCCCAATGTGGACTTCTACTCCGGCATCATCTACAGCGCGCTGAAGATCCCGGTCGAGATGTTCACGGTGATGTTTGCCATCGCCCGCGCCGCAGGCTGGATCAGCCACTGGATCGAAATGATCACCGAAAAGGAGCAGAAAATCGGGCGGCCGCGGCAACTCTACGTGGGCTCGCCGCGTCGTGATGTCCCACCGCTGAACGAGCGCAAGTAACCGCTTTCGGCGGCTAACAAAAAAGGCGATTTGGAAAATCGCCTTTTTTGCCTGGGCCCGCCCGGTACAGGCCGCGTCTCAAGTCATCTCTCAACTTCACCGCTTGGTCATCGCCACCTTCTGAAGCTTGGCCGGAGGTTCGGCGCGAATGGCAGCAACCTTGGCGATCTCCCGCTTCTCCGGCTTGGCGATCACGGCGGTCGCCGGCCTAACCGGTTGAACCGTCGGCTTGCCCGGCGCCATGCCGGTCGACTTGGCAAATTTGCGCGAATCCACCGGCTTGACCGCCGCCAGAACCAGCGGCTTGGTCGGCTTGGCCGCCACTACCGGTTTGGTCGCCGCCGGCTTGACCGCCGCCAGAACCAGCGGCTTGGTCGGCTTGGCCGCCAC
>WBUJ01000049.1 GCA_008933795.1 Candidatus Contendibacter sp.
GCGGCCTGGCCCGCGGCCCTGCGTGCCCTCTATCACTATCGGGTGCGCGAACTCGCCCGCGGCATGTGGGCGGCCAGCGCCGAACAGCGGGACTGGTCGCTGGACTACTGGCTGGCCGCCGAGCAGCGCCTGCGCCTGCTGATCGAATTGGCGGCGCGCACTGCCGGCGCCGGGCTCGGCCAGGAGGAAGCTCTAGCCCGGACCTTCAAAATGTTTTCATCGGTTGATTACCTGGAGCAGATTCGCAAGCTGGCCTACGAGTTGTGGGAGACGGCGGAGAACCAGCAACGGTCGGCCCGCGCGGTGGCGGCGACACCGCGCCGATGGCGCTCCAGCCCTCGGCCGCCGGCTGGGCGCGTTTGCGGGAGATCGCGGATCAACGCCGCGCGGAACAGCCGGCGGCGATGACCTTGAGTCCGAGGGACGAGTGCGCCCCCCCGGCGGCGACGCTGGACGCCGCCGACCGTTACCACTGCGGGGCCGGCAGCGAGGGAATCCACGTCGATCCGTTCGGCAACGTGTTTCCCTGCCTGCACTTGCGCTGGCCAGCGGGCAATCTGCACCAGCAGTCCATCGCCGAAATCTGGAATGACTCACCGGTATTCGCCCGGGCGCGCCAACTGTCCGTCGCCACCGCCCGGCGGTGGGCCGGAGCGCAACCAACCCAGTTCGGTGCTCCCCTGTTCTACCCGGGACTGGCGCTGACCTGCGGCTCGGATGCTCCAGCGGCCAGCAGCAGCAAAACCGTTCAGCCCATCTTTTTCAGAGCGGGAAGCGGGCGCGCGTCAGCCCAAAGCGGATCAATTGGCGCGCCGCGCGCCAGCGATCGGCGAGCGGCACCCGAATCAGCCGTTCGGAGCAATCCCCGCCACACACCTTGCCGATAATCCGTTCCCCCGGCACGGCGGTATCGGGCCGGCGGGCATTGTCGGCCTGGGTCAACCAGCGCCATCCCCGCCCCCTGGAATAACAACCCAGCAGGCGGTGAACCAGCAAACGACCGTCAGCCGCGTGGACGACCAGCGGATCGCCCGGCCAGTAGACCCGCTGGCGGACCACCTGGATCATCGCCCCGGATTCGAGCAGGGGCGCCATGCACTCGCCGCTGACCCGCACGCACACCGGCGTCTCCGCCGCCAACTCGCGCAACATTCGGGCGACCGTCGCTGAAACAGCCGGCGTCATCGTCGTATCGCTCCTTTCGCTATTCGAACCACAACCTTGTTAACGGACTCGTCGTTCGCTCGCGGCTCGCGGCCGGCACCGCCGAGACCAGGGTGTCTACGGGGACAGCGCCCTGCCGTCCTCTCACCACCGCTTGGGTTCAAACCCCGGGCGGTTCTTCACTTCCATCACCTCATCGCCCACCGCCAGCACCAGAAACCCTGCCTTCTCAGCGTAGTTCAGCACGCTCTCCTCCACCGCCAGCGTGGCCAGTATCCCCACCACCGGCAGCGCCCCGTATTCGGGCAGAAATTCCCGAAACGCCGCAATGTCGGCAACGAACCGATCCACATCGGCGCTAATCAGCGTCGCCTTGGTGCTGTTCAGCCCCACCAGGTCCGCGGTCACCGCGACGGCGTCAAATTCCTTCACCCGCCCGTCGGCCAGCCGCCGCTTGCGGCACACGCCCAGGTCGAGGATCTCCCGCCCCAGCGTGTCCCGGATGATACGCGGCAGGCTGGGGTAGACCAGGTCCTCCACCAAGGTGCCCAGCTTGTTGGCCAGGTCCCCCCACTGGCGGTTCATCTCCCGCGTCTGCCGGCGGTTCTCCTCCTTGTAAGCCCGCATCTCGTCCTTGAACGCCCGCATCTCATCCTTGAATTCCCGCATCTCCTCCTGGAACGCTCGGGTATCCGCTTCAGCCCGCTCCCGATAGAGGCGCATCTCTTCCTTGAACGCGCGCAGTTCCGCCTCGGTGCGCAGTTGCGAGTTGTACACCTTATTGAATTCAATGCCGACGCTGGTGATGAAATTCGCCAGCGCTTCCTCCAGCCGGTCAACCCGGTCGATCACGGTGGCCGTGATGGCGTGTCCTCCGCAAAGTCAAGTCACCATTTCCATAATAACCCTTCCTCCCTCCAACCGCTCCGGGGAAGGGGCGAGCCAAGCGCTGTCAGGATTTTCCTTTCAGAAAAACCCGGATTTCCATGGGTGTTCGACGAGCCAGGCCCGCTCCACCGGGGTCAACAGATCGGGGTCGGTTTCACTGGCGGCGAGCGATGCGGCCAACATGAGCCCGACGCACAGCAGCACAAGCGCGTGGAGGTTTTTCACCCGTCTGCCTGTTTTTAAGCGAGTGGTTGGAATGATCTTCTTCAATTAATCAATAAGTTATTTTTTTATGACTTCTCGGTTTATTCTCCCGCCAGTTTTAGAACAGCGTTGCGGGTATCACGGTGAAACCGAAAACCAAGCTTTTCAAGGTGCTCTATTACGGGACGTAGGGCGGTCAAGTCGCCGGCGTGCTTCGCCTTGAGCAAGATGCCAAGTGTTCCTGTCAGACGAACACCCAATAGCCGGGCGTAGCGTCGCGCTCGTTTATCATCCAGGACGGCTACCGCTCCGGGTATTTCTCGGGCCAGGGCCAGCACCGCTGACTCACCTGCCCCCAACCCACCCGCCAGCGGCAGCAGCACTGGATGTTGAGGCTTGCTTGATCGTTATCCAGGCAAGTTTCTCTACATGAGGCAGCGAACAACCCAGTTCCCGACCCCGTCAAGTTCCAGCACCACCGCTTCAGGCACGATAACCTGACCGTACAGGGAAGGGAGAAGCTCCAGCAAGCTGAGCTGAAACAGGTATTGCAGCGGTGAGGTATTGACGATGACGTCAGGCATTTTTTAGATCTTCCTGGAGTTCCTCCTCCGTCAAATCGAAATTAGGCGCCCCATAGTCCGCCAGGCGGCCCAGAAACAGCGGCTTTGGAATGCCGGCCAGTTCCGCTGCTGCACCGGCTGATAATTTGCCGAGTTCATAAAGCTTTACGGCAGCGGCCATGCTCACCTCGGCAGCCAGACTGGCCTGCTTGGCCTGTAAAACGAGGGTCAATTCCTCAGGTACGGCAAGCTGGATCTCGATCATCTCGCTATCCTCTCAACTTCCGATCTGATTCAAAATGCACAGCAACACGAGCGTGCCGAGATTTATCAGTCGTTCGCCTATTTTTTGTACAAGCGATTGATCTGTATGAATTTTTTATCAATAACATTATCTCTCCAAGCTGGGCTGTCAGGAAAATCCTTACAGGAAGGTCCTGATTTTATTTAGAAAAACTACAGTGTATGGTTTTTCCGGTGCTGCGCAAGTTCAAATCCACTACCACCGGGAAACTCACATGAACAAGCCACTGACGTGCTGTTTGAGCCTGGCGATTGCCGCTGCCCTAACCTCACCCACGGCCTTTGCCTACGACCAAAGCGACGCTATCGCCGATTGCCAGGACAAGATTTTCGACGATTCCCAGTACTCCAGGTACTCCGGGCCCTATGGCGTGACCGCCCAGGAGACCGGTCGCAATTCCTACAAGGTGACCGGCCTGGTCAAGGACCGGGACAAAAAAGACCATCGTTTCAACTGCCGGATCGATCACCGCGAGGTGGTGAGCTGGAACGTCAGCCCGGAAGCGATTTCGGATTCCGACAAAAAGACGGCAGCGGCGGTCGGCGCTGGCGTCCTCGGCCTGGCCATTTTGGCCGCTGCGGTGAGTGGCAATAAGGATCACGACGATAAACGGAATTCCTACGAAAAGGGCGGGAACTCGCCTTTCGACGACATGGGCTACCTGAAGCAGGAATGCACCAACGAAGTACGCCGCCATCTGGATCGGGATCACGGTCAGGTCCGCGATCTGGAATTGACCCATCCGCACTTGCACGACCGCACCCTGACCGGCAATGGCCGGGTTTCCTTCGAGCGCGGCGGTCGCCGGGAACTGTCGTTTACCTGCGATTTCGACCGTCGTGGCCAGGTTCAGGACGGGCACTACAGCTATGTGGGCGGCGATGACGATGACCGCAGGGGACGCGCCGACGAAGGTGGAGCGGGCGCTTCCAAGGGCGGTATTCCCTTTTTTAACGCCACCTGTCCTGGCGGCTACGAGGTGCATGCCGATCAGGGCGGCCCGATTTATATCGGCGGCAAGGAAACTAAACTCAAAAAGTTCAACAACAACGCCTTCGAAGCCACCGGTTCTGACATCACCCTCTCCCTCACCATCAATCCCGACGGTTCGCCCAGCTTGATATACACCGGCAAGCATGGCGCCAACGGCATTTGCACGATCTCGAACTGATCCCGATCCTGCCCGAGCGGCAGGCCGAGCGCTTTCGCAACGGTCTGCCGCCCTCGTCATCCCCACTGGAGAGCCTTATGCGCCGTTTCCGTCTGTCTCCAACTCTGGCGAGTCGCTTCCTGCTGTCCGGACTCCTGCTGACCTTGGGCAGTGCGCCCTTGACCGCTCAAGCCGATGCTTCCGACCGCCCCTTATGGCTGCGCTACCCGGCGGTTTCACCCGACGGGCAGCGCACATCGCATTCGTCTACGGCGGGCAGCTCTGGCGGGTTCCCGCCGGCGGCGGCGAGGCGCTGCCGCTGACCAGCGCGGAGTTTATCGCGAGCAATCCGGTGTGGTCGCCGGACAGTCAGAGCATCGCCTTCAGCGCGAACCGCCATGGCAATGCGGACGTCTTCATCATGCCCGCGAAGGGCGGGGAGATCCAGCGGCTCACCACGCATTCGCAGGCGGACACGCCGCAGGCGTTCACGCCGGATGGGAAGTCGTTCGTCTTTGCCAGCGTGGGAGCCACCAGTGGTTTCGTCGGTTACAAGCTGCCGCTGGGCAAGCCGGGCATTTCGCCGCTCTTCACCAAAGCGCCGCCTGCCGCAGAGAGCGTTGTCACCGACGGCAAAGGCGAGAACGTCTTTTTCCTCGGCGCGGGCGGCATCGAGAAGGTAAACCTCCTCACCGGAGCCGCCGCCACCATTCCCTTCACCGCCGAGGTCGCCTACGACTTGCAGGGCGAGATGCGCTGGTTTTTCGAGCACGTCTGGCGCATGACCCAGCAGAAGTTCTACCGCAAGGACATGGCCGGCGTGGATTGGGAGCTTTATAAACAGGAATACGCGAAGCACCTGCCGCACCTCCGCCACGGCGGAGACCTCGCCGAGCTGCTCAGCGAAATGGCGGGCGAGCTGAATTCCTCCCACATGGGCTCTTCCTATCAGCCGAAGATCACGACGGGCGACGCGACCGCCTCGCTCGGTCTCTACTACGATCACGCCCACACCGGCCCTGGCGCGAAGATCGCCGATTACCTCAAGACCGGTTCCGCAGGCCGGGCCGACAGCCTGCTGCGTCCCGGCGCGATCATCCTCGCCGTGAATGGCGAGCCGATCCGCGCAGACATGGACATCCACCCGCTGCTCAACAAGACCGCCGGCCAGCCCGTGCGCCTTTCCATCCAGCCCGCGCAAGGCAGCGCACCGGTGGAGGAGATCGTCACGCCCGAGCCGTTCGTCAACGGCCTCCTCAAAGCGCACGACCGCTGGGTGGCGCAGCGTGTGCAACTCACCGATGAACTCTCCAAGGGCCGCCTCGGCTACATCTACATCGGCCTCATGGACACGAAGAACTACCAAGGTTTCATCCACAACCTGCACGGGCGCTGCGCCGACAAGGAGGCCGTGATCATCGACATTCGCTTCAATGGCGGCGGCAATCTCTCCGAGCGCCTCATCGCCGACCTCTCCGCGAAATCCGCCGGCCAGTCCGTGGATCGCGAGGGCAACGTCCTCGGCGAAGTGCCTAGCTCCCGCTGGACGAAACCCAGCGCCATCCTCGCGAACTCCTGGAGCTACTCCGACGGCAGCATCTTCCCGCACCTCTACCAACACGGGAAGCTCGGGCCGTTCGTGGGCGATCCCGTGCCCGGCACCGGCACCTCCGTCTGGTGGATCCATCTGCTGCCCGGTGGCCGCCTCCAATATGGCATCCCCGAGATCGGCCGCAAGTCCGCCGACGGTCGCTACTACGAGAACACCGAGGACCATCCCGACGTGCTGGTTCGCCGCAGCCCCGACGCCATCGAGGAAGGCCGCGACGAGCAGCTCAAAGTTGCTGTGAGCACCTTGTTAAAGCAACTCGACAAACAACCATGACCCTAATTCTTCATTCCCTTCAACCGACTGTGGTGAATTTACGAGCAAATTATCGCTGATGGCCGTTGCGCTTTTCGTGATGACGGGCGCGGCCCATGCCGGCATCCCTCTGCTTAACGTTTCGTGTACGGACAAATACGGAGGTGCATGCCGACCAAGGAGGCCCTGTTTACATTAACGGCAGGCCAAGCTCAAAAAGGTCAACGACAATTACTACGAAGCCACGGGTTCTGGCATCACCGTCTCCATCGCCATCAATCCCGACGGCTCGTCAACCGTGTCTTACACGGGCAAGCATGGCGTCAACGGTATTTGCCAGGCTTCGGAATCAGGCGCATCGAGCAAGGGTTCGAGTTCGAGCGATAGACCATCCGCCTCCTCCGCCTCGGTGGCGCCGGGCAATAGGGTGGCCTACTGTCGCGGTGAAGCCGCAGGCCAATTCGCGACGAAACCGAGCTTTATCAAAACCGGCAAGCTGACTCGCGTGAAAGGTGGAGGTTATGCCGTCAAGGGAACCGCCGACCTTAGCGACCAAGGCGAGAAGCCCTTCCAAGGTGATTTCGATCAGAAGGGCAGGTTCCTGCATTTCAAGTCTCTCGTGGACGAGGGTCGGCTGTAAAATTTTTCATCGGTATTTCAGCGGTGTAGAAGACATGAAAAAATTCCGCATTCAAAACTCTACCGCGCTTGGGCTGATTCTGGCGCTAACTGCCGGGGTCGCATTCCCGGCAAACAATGATGGGAAGTCAACCCCCGAAACGGGAGCGCTCTGTTCCGACGCCTGGTATCGGTCCATCGAAAAGAAAGTGCCAACGGGCGACGGTCGGGGGCACGGTCCGGACGTCGGATCCGATGAATGGAAGTCGGTGGTCGAGTTCAAACTCGGTATTCGGGATCAACCGGATGTTCCGAGACGGGACAGCGAAGCCTGGTGTCGCTATATCGATCAGATGGTTCGGAACAGCCGCACTTTGTCGGTGGGGGGCGGGAATCCCGGCTGGGGCGGCCAAGGCAGCAGCCCCTTCATTTTACCTGTAATAAAGTCAAGGCCGATAGCATCGAGGCGATGATTGGCGGGGACGAAAAGGGTCAGCCCTCGACCGCAGGCTCTCCGGTCGCAATCCGCCAACGAGCACAGGAATATGCGCGCCGCTATCCGCGCTCGACAGCTACACCCTCGTGCCGCAACAGCCAGCGTTTGATTCCCAAGGGATCGCCGCTCAGCGCACCGGTGTAGCCCCCCAGCCCTTGCCGCCCCACTACCCGATGACAGGGAATCAGGATCGGAATCGGATTATTGCGGCAGGCGCCGCCGATGGCGCGAGCGGCAGTATCGAGTTTTTGCGCCAGTTCACCGTAGGTCAACACGGTTCCCGCTGGAATGGCTTGCAGCGCCGCCCAGGCCCGTTGCTGGAATGCGGTCCCACCCGGCGCCAGCGGAACCGTAAACTGATAGCGAGAATCACGGAAATACGCTTCCAACTGTGCAACCACGGTGGCGGTTGCGGCATCCGCCGGCGGCCGTTCGGGCGCGTCGGCGGCCAGGTAATCGAGCGCGCTCACCGCATCGCCAGTCATGCGAATACCGATCCGGCCCAATGGCGTGGTGATGACAGCCTGATAAGAAGCGCTAGTCGTCATAATCAGCCCTCCCGTGGAACGCAGGCCAGCCAGTCGCGGCTGGTATCACCATAGGCAATGAAATACGGGTTAAGTAGCGATTCGCGGGTGTTGTAGCGCAACGGTTCACCGGTCTCCGCCGACACGACCCGACCGCCTGCTGCCTCGACGATGGCTTGCGCGGCGGCGGTGTCCCATTCCGAGGTCGGGCCAAGCCGGGGATACACGTCCGCCGCACCCTCGGCCACCTGACAGAATTTCAGCGAACTGCCAATAGTCACCAGTACATGCGCGCCCAGGGCGGTGGCGAATTTTTGCAGGCCCGGCCCACCGTGGGAGCGGCTGCCGACTATTCGCACCGGCCCGTTGGGTTGCAACGACTTGACCTTGATCGCTTGTGGCGGCTGACCCGGGTCTTCACGGAACGCGCCGCAACCACGGGCCGCGAAGTAGCACAGCCCGGTCACCGGAACCCGCACGACGCCGAGAACCGGCTCGTGTTCCTCGATGAGGGCGATGTTGACGGTGAATTGACCATTGCGCTGGATGAATTCCTTGGTGCCGTCCAGCGGGTCCACCAGCCAAAAGCGCCGCCAGCGCGACCGTTCGGCGAATGGGATGGCAGCCGACTCCTCAGACAGAATGGGGAGGTCAGGGGTTAGGCGTTGCAGTCCGGCGACGATGGCGTGATGCGCGGCCAGATCGGCGGCGGTCAGTGGACTGTGATCCTCCTTGGCCGTGACTCCGAACGCCGTGGCATAAATTTCCAGAATCCGGGCGCTGGCCTCCGTCGCCAGCGTGCGAACCGGCTCCAGCCAAGCTACCCATTCATCGCGCATCATCCCTCTCTCCACCCCCCAAAACAAAAAAAGGGCGATCCTTGGAGAATCGCCCCGCCACCGATCCCACCGCCGAACTCAGGACAGCTTTTCCTTGATCCGGGCCGCCTTGCCTTCCAAGCCGCGCAGATAGTACAGCTTGGCGCGGCGCACGTCGCCCCGGCGCTTGACCGTAATATCGGCGATGGCCGGGCTGTAAGACTGGAACACCCGCTCCACCCCTTCGCCGTGGGAAATTTTGCGCACAGTGAACGCCGAGTTCAGGCCGCGATTGCGCTTGGCGATGACGATGCCCTCGAACGCCTGCAAGCGCTCACGGTTGCCTTCCTTCACCTTGACCCGCACCACCACGGTATCGCCCGGACCGAAAGCCGGGATTTCGCGGGTCATCTGTTCCCGCTCGAATGCTTCAACCAGTTTGCTCATGACACTACGCTCCACGTTGCTCCGCGAGATCCCCGGCGGCGCCGGCGTTCTCCGTTCTCTCTCGATAATCGCGAATAAATTCATCCAGCAGCATTTGATCGCGGGTATCCAGCGCCCGTTGCGCCAGCAGATCGGGCCGCCGCAACCAGGTTCGGCCCAAAGACTCGCGCCGTCGCCAGCGGGCGATGGCGGCATGATCGCCGCTCAACAGCACCACCGGAACCCGCCGCCCGTCCAGTTCCTCCGGGCGGGTGTAATGCGGACAGTCCAGCAGACCGTCCATGAACGAATCCTGTTCGGCGGATTCCTGGTCGTTCAGCGCCCCCGGCAACAACCGGGCCACGGCATCAATCACCACCAGCGCTGCCAGCTCGCCGCCGCTGAGCACGTAATCGCCGATGGACCATTCCTCGTCCACCTCGGCTTCAATCAGCCGTTCGTCAATGCCCTCGTACCGGCCAGCGAGCAGGATCAGTCTCGGCTCCGCCGCCAGTTCCCGCACCCCGTCCTGAGTCAGCGGTCGGCCCTGCGGACTCAGATAAATCGTTTTTCCAGGCTGTTCCACCGCCGCCTGCGCCCGCCGCAGCGTATCGCGCAGCGGTTGCACTTTCATCACCATGCCCGGCCCGCCGCCGTAGGGCCGGTCGTCCACGGTGCGATGCCGGTCGTGGGTCGCGTCACGCGGATCCCAGGTCGCCACCATCAGCAAACTCCGTTCCACCGCCCGGCCCGTGACCCCGAAGCGGAGCAGGGTCTCGACCATTTCGGGAAACAGAGTCACCACGTCCACGCGCATGGCGGCGCTCCTCCCTTTCCCCTCTCACCCCGCCAGCGAGGGGAGTTAGAAATCCGGATCCCAATCCACCCGCAGCAGTCGTTGTTCGAGATTCACCTCGACGACCACCTGGCCCTGGATAAACGGCAGGAGGCGCTCCCGTTCGCCCTTGACCACCAGCACGTCGTTAGCCCCAGTGGCGAGCAGATGGGAAACCACGCCCAGTTCCACGCCCGCCAGCGTCACCACCCGCAAACCTTCGAGATCGGCCCAGTAATACTCGCCGGGCGCCGGCGGCGGCAGTTGCGTGCGGCGCACTGCGATGTCGCTCGGAATCAGCGCAGCGGCCTGGTCGCGGTCGTCGCAACCGGCGAACTTCAACACCACTCCCGCGCCATGGGCGCGGCCCGCCTCGATCCTGAATTCCCGCCACTCGCCCTGACGGTTTAGAAAGACCGGATGATAGCGGACGATGCCTGCGCGGGGCTCAGTATGGGAAAACACCCGCACCCAGCCATCCACGCCGAACAGGCCGGACACCCGGCCCAGCACCACCCAGTCGCTCATCGGGGGTGGCCAATCCCGGCCTTACTGCGCCGGTTGCTGGCGCGCGTATTCCTTGATCAGGCTGCTCACCCGCTCGGAGGGTTGGGCGCCCGTGCCCAGCCAGTACTGTATGCGCTCCTGATTCAGGCTCAAGCGCACGTCTTGACCACTGGCGATGGGATTGAAAAAACCGATGCGTTCGATGTAGCGGCCGTCGCGCCGGTTGCGGCTGTCGGTCACGACCACGGTGTAGAAGGGGCGCTTCTTGGCGCCGCCGCGAGACAGGCGGATGGTTACCATGCGCTGCGAATACCTCATGCGAATTCGGACAAGAAAAAGCCACCCCCGTGCGAGGCGGCTTAAGGGAACGGGGGATGTTACCCGAACTTCCGCGGATTTAAAACAACCGTTAAGCCCGCTTAGGATTTGAACGGCGGCAGCGCGCCCGCTGGCAGCTTGCCCTGCAAGCCGCGCAACATCTTCATCATGCCGCCGCCCTTCATCTTCTTCATCATCCGCTGGGCCTGATCGAACTGCTTGAGCAACCGGTTCACGTCCTGAATCTGGTTGCCGGAGCCACTGGCGATGCGGCGCTTGCGCGAGCCTTTGATGATGTCGGGAAACTGGCGCTCCTGCGGGGTCATCGAGTTGATGATGGCGATCAGCCGCTTGACCTCCTTGTCCGCCGCCTGATCCTTGAGCGCCCCCGCCGCCGCGTTGAAGCCCGGCATCTTGTCGAGCAGGCTGGCGATGCCGCCCATCTTCATCATCTGCTCCATCTGCTCGCGGAAATCTTCCAGATCGAAGCCCTTGCCCTTCTGGACTTTTTTTGCCAGCTTGAGGGCCTTTTCCTTGTCGACCTTCTGCTCCATCTCCTCGACCAAGCTCAACACATCGCCCATGCCGAGGATGCGGGAAACCACCCGGTCGGGAAAGAAGGGCTCCAGCGCGGCGGTCTTCTCGCCCACGCCCAGGAACTTGATCGGCTTGCCGGTGATCTGGCGAATGGACAATGCCGCGCCGCCGCGGGCATCGCCGTCGGTCTTGGTCAGCACCACGCCGGTCAGCGGCAGAGCAGCGTTGAACGCCTGCGCGGTGTTGGCGGCGTCCTGGCCGGTCATGCTGTCCACCACGAACAGGGTCTCGATGGGATCGAGCGTCGCGTGCAACCGCTGGATTTCCGCCATCATCTCCTCATCCACGTGCAGGCGGCCGGCGGTGTCCGCGATCAGCACCTCCACGCCGTGACGGCGGGCGTGGTCCAGCGCCTGGCGGGCGATGGCTTCCGGTTCCTGATCGGGTGTACTGGGGAAAAACTCCACGCCGACCTCGCCGGCCAGCTTGCGCAACTGCTCGATGGCCGCGGGCCGGTACACGTCGCAGCTCGTCACCATCACTTTCTTGTGCTGGCGCTCCTTCAGCCAGCGGGCCAACTTGGCGACGCTGGTGGTCTTGCCGGAACCTTGCAGGCCGGCCATCAGCACCACCGCCGGCGGCTGAACCCGTAGGTTCAATTCCGCATTCGCCTCGCCCATGGTCCGGATCAGTTCCTCGTTGACGATCTTGATCAGCACCTGGCCTGGCGTCAGGCTGAGCAGCACCTCCTGGCCCACCGCCCGCTCGCGCACCCGGGCGATGAAATCCCGCACCACCGGCAGCGCCACGTCCGCTTCCAGCAGCGCCATGCGCACCTCGCGCAGGGCGTCCTTGATGTTGTCCTCGGTCAGGCGACCCTGACCGCGCAGATTCTTGACGGTGCGCAACAGGCGCTCGCTGAGATTTTCGAACATGCGGATCAACCTTCGCTTCAGTCGGAATGGGCGGGATTATAGGGGCATCGGGTGCTTCGGGCGAACCGGGAACGGTGGCCCACTTCAAGCCAGCGGCGTTCCATGTCATTATCGTTTTGTCCCCCTCACCCTCGATCCCTCTCCCGCAACTGGAGAGGGAAGCAAGGAATTCTCCATGAACGCGGTCATCGGCGGCTTGGCCGTCCTGCTCTATCTGCTTGCCGGCAGTTGGCTCGCTGCGCGCTTGGCGCGCGCCGGCGCGAGCGCGGCCAACTCCAAGGGCGGCCCGCTGGCGCTGGGCTGGAGCGCGGCGTTGCTGCACGCCATGATCCTGGCCCAGACCGTGTTCCAGCCCGCCGGCCTGAATCTCGGCTTTTTCAACGCGCTGTCCTTCACCGGCTGGCTGATCGGCGTGGTGTTGCTGGCGGCGGCCATGGTCCGGCCGGTCGAGAATCTCGGCATCGTGGTGCTACCCTTCGACGCCCTGATGCTGGCTCTCGGTTTGCTGTTTCCCGCCGAGCGCATCGTCGCCGACGCCCGCCAGTGGCCGCTGGAACTGCATATCCTGATCGCGATCCTGGCCTATGCGCTGCTGACGCTGGCAGCAGTCCAGGCGGCGCTGCTGGCCATTCAGGATTACCGTTTGCGCCATCGTCAGCCCGGCGGCTTTCTGCGCGGCATTCCGCCATTGACCACGATGGAATCCCTGTTGTTCCAGATGATCGGCGCCGGTTTTATCCTGCTCGGCATCACCCTGGTCAGCGGTTTGTTCTTCCTGCACGACCTGTTCGCCCAGCATCTGGTGCATAAGGCGACGCTTTCGTTCGTGGCCTGGGGCGTGTTCGGAGTGCTGCTGTGGGGTCGCTGGCGCTTCGGCTGGCGCGGCCGCACCGCCATTCGCTGGACCCTGAGCGGCTTCGCTTTTCTGGCGCTGGCCTACTTCGGTAGCAAGTTGGTGCTGGAACTGGTGCTGCAACGCTATTGATCGCGCGGGGCAGGCACTGTGGCGCGTCGCCGCTCCAACCACCCCACGCTCCACATCAACAGGCCCTGGATCAATATCCAGCCAATCGTCAGCGCTGCCTGACCGGCGGGCGATAATCGGACCGCCAGCAGCGCCGACCCAGCGCAAGCCAGCATCAGCGCGTACTCGGCCAGCACCGTTCGGCGATGTCCCCAGCCGAGTAGCACCAGGCGCTGATAATAATGAGTTCGATGGGCCTCCCAAACCTTCTCGCCGCGCAGCAGGCGGCGCAGCAGGGTCACGGTGGCGTCGGTGATGAACGGCGAGAAGGCCAGCAGCGCCACCCAGAACGGGAACAGTCCGACCTTGCTGCCCCACAGACTGCACGCCGCCGCCAGAAAACCCAGGGTGGTGGAACCGGTATCGCCCAAGAAGATTTTCGCCGGCGGGAAGTTATGGGCCAGGAACCCGGCGCTGGCCGCCGCCACGGTCAGGCAGACCGCGACGAACCCGGCATCGGCCCGCCCCAGCCAGGCCAGCGTGGCGAAACCGATCACCGCCATGCCGCCGGCGAAGCCGTCCATCCCGTCCATGAAGTTGTAGAGATTGATCATCCAGACGATGAACAGCAGGGTCAGGGGAATCACCGCCCAGGCGGGAAAAGGCCAAGCGAGACCGGGAAGCTCGAAGCGATCTGGGGCGAGGCCAGCCGCCAACAGGCTGACAGCGGCCAGCAGATGAACTAAGATGCGCCACTTGGCGGCAACACCCCGGCGATCATCGACCAACGAAACGAACGCCAGCGGCGCCAAGCCAGCGAGAATGAACCCAAAAGTCTGGAGTGGCGGGCCAGCGGTTGCGAACATTATCAGCAATACGCCGGTCATCATCCCCGCCAGCATCGCCAACCCGCCCGTCCTCGGAACGGGCCGTTGGTGCAGGGAGCGCGCGTTGGGATAATCGAGAAGGCGCGATAAGATGGCCGCGCGCGCCAAGCGCCGACTCGAGAAAAATGCGATCACAAACGCCAATAGACTGCCCGCGATCACCGCGATGATCGGAAGACCGGTATCCATTTCAAATAATGCTCGAGTACGATTCAGCTAAAAGACCACCACCAGCGATCGACGAGTTTCTCCAACTGGTTCGTTATCGCGACCTGATTCTTCTGATGGTGGGAAACATCCTGAAAAACCGCTACAAGCGTTCGCTGCTGGGCGTCTTTTGGATGCTGCTCAATCCCCTGCTACAGACGATCGTTCTCAGCATCGCATTCGGGACGATATTCAAATCGTCATTACCCAACTACGCGGTCTATCTTTTATCTGGATTGTTGGCGTGGAATTTTATCACCCAAACCACCCAATACGCCATGAGCACCATGGCCTATGGCGGTGGACTGCTCAAAAGAATCTATATTCCACGTGCCACCTATATCATTGCGGCGGTCGGCAACGGCCTGATCAATCTGATCGTTTCAATTGGCGCCCTGCTTATTATTATCATTTTCCTCAACCATGCGATAACGCCAGCTTGGTTTTTTTTACCAGTCAGCATCATGATTCTAGCTATCTTTTCGCTAGGCCTTGCATTGCTTTTATCCACCGCGTCGGTGTTCTTTACCGATACGGTCGATATTTATCAAGTGCTGGTTCAAGCTCTGTTCTTTCTGACTCCTATCATGTATCCCCCATCGATTCTTCCATTGGAATGGAGTCAGTTGCTTATATTGAACCCTTTTGTCATATTAATCGAGATTTTTCGGATACCGATCCATGCCAATCATCTTCCCGATTTTAGCCTTATTGTAAATGCCGTATCGCTCGCGTTGATTACCTTGGTTGCTGGCTGGGTCCTGTTCACCAGCAAGGCCGACCAACTTGCCTATCGTCTATAATAATGGACAATGTTGCAATACAACTCAATAACGTAACAGTGCGTTTTCGCATTCCTCATGAAAAGATTCCTACGCTGCAGGAATATGCGATTCGTTGGCTAAAAAGGCGTAGTGTTAGTTTTACTGACTTCAATGCCTTGAACAACGTCAGTTTCTCGATAAAACAGGGAGAAACGGTTGGTATCATTGGCGCCAATGGCGCTGGTAAGAGCACCTTGCTCAAAGTCATCTCGAGAGTTATTCGCCCAACGCATGGTCGTGTTTTCCTGAGGGGACGCATTGCTCCATTGCTGGAACTAGGCGCGGGGTTCGACTATGAAATGACAGGCCGGGAAAATATTTTTCTGAATGGAGCCGTATTGGGTTTCAGTCGAAAAGACACGGCAAGTCGCTTGGATAGAATTGTGGAATTCTCCGGTATTAGCGAGTTTATTGACGCTCCAATTCGCACCTACTCTAGTGGCATGGTGGCAAGGTTAGGGTTTGCCATTGCAACAGATATTCAACCCGATGTTCTGATTATCGATGAAATATTAGCGGTAGGGGATGTCGATTTCCAGAAGAAATCTGCGGCGAGAATACTACAGTACCATAATGATGGATCGACCATACTGCTTGTTTCCCATGATTTGGATTCAATCAAGAATCTATGTAACCGTGTTATTTGGCTGGAGCACGGTTCTGTCAAAATAGCGGGTCGTGTCGACGATATTGTGGAAAAATATTCGCTGGAGACGCTTTCCTGACTCATACAAGCAAGCTACCCAAATGAGCAATTATGAATAGTCGTCTCGAAGTATTACTTTTTAGACTTTACTATAAAATACCTTTTTTCTCTTATCAGCAGAAAAGAAGATTTATATTATTTATTCATCATTATTTTAAATTCTTAACTAAATATACCATTTCCCACCGAATATACCAAATGACAGCAATGCAAACGGAAAATCATTATCGAGGAAAAAATTATTTTACTAATGATTATTCTAAATGGATAAAAAAATATGATTACCTGCTTCCTGAAGAGCATCAACACTTGCGGAAAACGTCGGGAAATTTGTCTTCAAAACCCCTTATTTCAATTGTTATGCTGGTTCACGATACTGAAGGGCACTGGTTGCGCATTGCTATCGAATCCATATTGACACAGATTTATTCGGATTGGGAACTATGCCTTATTGAAGATACCCCTATAAAATCTTATTTACATGGGATATTAAACGAGTATGCGGGACGGGAATCTCGCATTAAGTTGTTTTTTAAGAATGACAACAATTCCAATTCTGTAGCCTTTAATATGGCTTTAAAGACAATAACTGGCGATTTTATAACCTTTATAAACCCAACGGATCTATTCGCGCCACATGCCCTTCTCTGGATTGCCTTAGATATTATCGACCATCCAGAAGGAATGTTCTGGTATTCAGATGAGGACGGGATTGACGAAAATGGAGAACGCAGGAATCCTTGCTTCAAACCTGACTGGAATCCAGATCTTTTTTTATCCTACCCTTACCATCTGGCCAGCCATCTAAGTGTTTATCGTACATCCCTCGTGCGTCAATTAAACGGATTTCGACAAGGATACGAAACCGCGCAAGAATTTGATTTGGCTCTTAGAACAATCGAGCAAATTGAACCGTCCCAAATCCGGCACATACCCCGCGTACTCTATCACTGTCGCGAGATTACCAATACAATTTCAAATTCAAATTCCACTGAAACAACGGCTATCCCCTTACAGGCAGCATTAAAAGTGGTCAACGACCACTTGAATCGGAAAAGAGTCCAAGCCCGAGCAGTCCCAAGTCCAGACAATCTATACATCCGGGTTCGATATCAATTGCCTGAAAAATTACCGCTTGTTACTTTGATCATTCCGACTCGTAATGGCTTCAAACTATTGAGTCGATGTATCGAAAGCATCCTGGAAAAAACTAGTTATCTAAATTATGAGATCATCGTCGTCAATAATAATAGCGATGATTCAAGAACGCTTAAATATTTACGGGATTTAAGCGAATCGCCAAAAATCAAGGTATTGGATTACCCCCATCCTTTCAATTATTCAGCAATCAACAATATGGCAGTCAATCATGCCTGCGGTGAGTTGATTGGCTTTCTTAATAATGACATCGAAGTCATTAATAACGACTGGTTAAACGAGATGACTAGCCACGCACTGCGGCCAGAAATCGGGGCAGTAGGGGCGCGTCTTTGGTATAAGGATGATACCCTGCAGCATGGCGGCGTTATCCTTGGCATTGGTGGAGTCGCCAATCATGCACATAAAGGCATTGCTAAAGGGGATCCTGGCTATTTTGGGCGCGCAGTTTTAGTACAGAATTTTTCTGCGGTAACTGGCGCCTGCCTAATATTACGCAAGGACTGCTTCGTAGCGGTTGGTGGTTTTAATGAAGAAAAATTAGCGGTTACATTCAATGATGTTGATCTGTGTCTTAAATTAATTAAATCAGGCTTTAGAATCATATGGACTCCTTACGCCGAGCTTTATCACTATGAATCCGCTAGCCGTGGTTATGATAATACTCTTGCAAAAATAACCCGATCAGAACAGGAAATAACTTACATGCGGAAACATTGGGGAGATTGGCTGATGTCAGATCCCGCCTATAATCCCAATTTAACTTTGGAGACAGAAGACTTTACTCTGGCTTGGCCTCCTCGTCTCGAAAGGCTTCCGACAAGCCGCATGTGAATGAGTCCAAGTCATTTTGAGCTTTTATCGGCGGCTCTTCGAACAGCATCCACGGCTAAAAGGTTGACTGCTCCCCGATGCAGCATATGACGACCGCGCAACCCATGGTGGCCATTCTGGTAGTCAATTTCCGCCGCGCCTTCGATACCCTGGAATGCCTGGACTCTCTGCTGCAAGTAAGCGATCCGCCATTTCACGTCTTTCTGGCTGATAACGGTTCCGGCAATGACGATGTCGCGCTATTGTGCAATTATGCCAATCAATATCGCGAGCGCATTACCTTGATCCTCTTTACCGAGAATCACGGCTTTACCGGCGCCCATAATCGACTTTTCGAGCAAATTGTTTCCGACGACGGGCGTTATGAGTTTATCTTGTTGCTCAATAACGATACGGTCGTGGAACCCGATTTCCTTGCGCGAATGCTGGAGCGGATTGATCGCACACAGCGTGTCGAGATGGTGGCGGCACGGATGATGAGGTACGATGATCGAACGTGCATCGATAATCTCGGGATCACGTTCTACAAGTGCGGACTCGCTTCCAATCGCAAATCACCCGACGATCCTTTACTTGGTCCCTGTGGCGGCTGCGCGCTGTACACCACCGAGTTGCTTCGCCAAGTCCATCAAAAGACTGGTGAATACTTCGATGAACACTTCTTCTGCTATGCCGAGGATACCGACTTGGCTTGGCGGGCGGTGCTATTAGATTATCGCGCGGCTTATGCCGATAATGCATTGGTTTACCATAAAGGCTCAGTGGCCAGCGGCGGTCCCAACAGTGACTTCGTGTTGTACCACGGCATTCGCAACTCATTATTTGTTCTAGTCAAAAGCGTCCCTACCCGCTTGATTTGGCCAAACCTGGGTTGGATTCTACTGGTACATGCGGCTATCCTGTTACGCCATGCTCTCAAGGGAAAGATACGGATAGTTTTCCAATTATACCGGGATTTCCTCAAGGGAGCACCGACGATGTGGCACAAACGACGTGACTTGCAAAGACAGTGGCTTGCGCTACTTTCACCAAACTCTAGGGTGGATTTACCAATCAACCGCGCTTTTTACGAACACGGTTATATAAAAAAGTCGTTACGCGAACTGATAGGCTTGCCGCCTTGCTATTAACGCTTTGGTTCTTCGACGATTCTTATGGAGGCCAATGGATTCGATCCTTCCTCGTAACAAGACGGTCCAACATAAGCACATCGAACTTTGTGTTGATGCGCCACTTCTAGACGAACATCACTGGCGCACTTCGATCCGGTAAATACGATACTCGCCCGGTATCTCACCCGGATCGATGCGTAGCCGTCCGGTCACACCCGGCGGCAGTTCCACCAAGAGTATGTTGCGACCACGATAGAACGGCACACAAACCGATCGCTCCTCGGCATAATCAAGCTGATCGCTGGTCGCATAAAAAACCTGCAAGATGGAATGGCCTGGTGCGTTGATATCAATCTTCACGATCGCCCTTTGGAGTGGCGCGTCGAGCGGAGGTAAATAAAGATAAGGATCGTTGCCAGTTGACTGAAGTCGGATATGATCGTCGCCATGGGCGATATTGATCTGGTTCGCGGGCGCCAGCAGATCGGCGTCGCTGCCCGAGATAACCCATTCCGCTTTCCCAAGACGCTCGAACTTTTGGAGCAACTGGGCCTGTTGCACCGGCAAATCCACTTTCATGTGTGCATAGTTAACAAGAAATTCAGCCCGGGACGAAAGGGGTATCAACGGCTCGGTCGGCAGGGCGCCGTCGGGCTTGCGCAGGATTACATTCAATACGAACCGCGCGAAACCGATGGGTGCGGGAACGTCGCGCGCCAGGAAAAAAGTTTGGAGCAAGCGTTCCTCGAGCGTGATCGGGAACCACGCCAGCATCTCGGGCTCGTAGCCATCGGCCGCGAGCACGGCTCCAAGGTCCTCGATTCCAAGCGCGATTTGGAACTCATGGAAGCTGATCCCCGTGCCGAGCCGGATTCGCGCCAGCTCGGCTTCCTGCCCGGATATCCGAGCGGCGGCATCGAGGGTCTTAATGACGCGCTGACGCTGGGTTCGGCGGTAATACCGCAGCGCAATGGGACCGGGCAGCAGGTGAAAGAACGGTAGGAAGGTGGTGTGAACGTCCATGTAGCCGAATCGATTGGGAGTCTCGATGACCACGAGATGGCCGCCAGGACGCAGCAGATCCCAGCTTGTCTGGATCGTCTCCAAACATTCGACCGTCGTGCAATGCTCGAGCACCGCGTAGAGCAACACCAAATCGACCTGCCCCTCGCCATGGCGGCGACAAATCTCGCTCAACAGTTGGTCTGGAGCCACGGCATGGCACGAGACATTCGTCAGTCCGAGCATCCGGGCGCGGATGCGCGCGCCCTCCACGGCAGCAGGCTCGATGTCGTAGCCATCCACCTGTCCGGCCAAGCGGGCGAACGCGGCGGTACTAGAGCCGGGTCCGCAGCCGATCTCGACCACCCGGGAACCCGCCAGCGGCGCCGCGCGGTTGACCCACGGGACCGCGTACTCGGTTGCCTGGTTATAGCGGCGGAACACCGCGTTCTCGATGGCGAGCCGACCCTCGGCGGACTCTCGCTCCAGTTTACCCAGGTGGGCGACGAGGTAGGGCTCGTTTAAGGCTGCTTCGATTCGGCCGATCAGGCTGGCGTCTTTCTGTGGATCCAGGAGCATGTTTTTTCCACGTGAAATGAAAATTCACCCGCATTCGTCTATTTCGCAACCTACGCATCGGGCACGCTGGCCAAGGCGGCTTCGTGAAACAGTCTGGCATAGCTGCCCCCCATTTCCTCGTAGTCGGTCAGCCCCTGGAGCACTACCGGCGATGCCACGCGATAGTTCTCCCGACGTTGGCTATCCTGGATCAAAGCGGTCAAGCGCGCGGTCAACTGGCGAATATCGCCAACCGGGAAATAATCCGCATTGATTCCCTCGCGCACCTGTTCCACCACGCCATTCACAGGCGTGGTGAGAATCGCCAGCCCGGCCGACATCGCCTCCAAAATCACCCGCGGGTAACTTTCCATGCCGGAAGTCAGCACGAAAATATCGCAAGCATGGTAAAAATCAACGACATTCGGCGTTTCCGGCAGGACGGTTAACCGCTTGCGGCGCTCTGGCGATAAAGTCTCCATCGCCGCATGCATTCGACTGCTGTATTCATTCTCCCGGTCCCCGACGATAAAGAAATGCACTTCTCGCGACTTGAATACATCTTCATGCAGACGCGCGATGGCTTCGACCAAATCCAATTGTCGCTTGCGCTCGCAAACAGTCCCCACGGATAACACACCGATATCGCCTTCACCCAGACCCACAGCGCGGCGGGCTGCTCGCTTTTCCGCTTCGCTTGGCAAATCCACGGAGCCCGGCTCCAACCCGTTGGGAATAACCGTAAAGTTGTGATACCAGTCAAGCTCGCGGTAAATTTGCCGGGTTTGTTTGGCGACGAACACGACCCGATAGGGATAACTAAAACACTCGATGGGGCGCGACCGAAGGGTGGGTGGAACAAAATCAAAGTAATGCCGCCAACCTTCGCTCTCATGAATGGCCCACAGGCAAGGCAATTGCGCTTCACGGGCCGCATCCACCGCAACGAAACCATGCAGTGTATTGGCGTAAACCACATCCACGGCTTCATCGGCCAACAGGGCGCCGATCTCACCAATCGCCTCCAGATAACCCGGCAGGGTATGGTGCTTAATCAATGGGTGGGCGAACACGCGCACCTTAATCCCCATCTTTTCATACAGACCGCGCAACGGCCCGTCCTTTGGGGAGAAAATCAGTGGTTTGATTGTACTGTGCCGATGGAGAAATCCCGCGATTTCCTGCATTTGCTTGGGGGCGCCTTCCCAGTTCAGATTGTGGGTAAACATCGCCACCCGTAACGCCTGATCGAAATCCCGCCGAACTCGACGCGGCGTAATTTCAAAGCATGGATTTTCCCGCGACAGATTGGGATTCAGGTAAGGGTCTTCGAACGCCTTGAATCGCTTGCGGTAAGCCGCAATCTCTCGCGGTTTGTCGCTAAAGCCGCGAGTCTGCCCTTCAAAGTGGAAAAGCTCGGCGTCAGGCGTATAAACCACTCGATAACCGCGATCGCGCAACCGATAACAATAATCCGGGTCATTATAAGCAACCGCGAATTGGTCGGTGTCGAACCCACCCATTTCCAAAAAAAGCCGCCGGGGCGTCAACATGCAAGCTGCGGTCACCGCCGCGCAGTCGCGCGCCATGGCGATGTAGGACAAGTAGCCGTTATCTCCTCGCCGCGTCAGCTTGAACGCATGATCGCACAAGCCATCCATTCCATGCACGACGCCGGCATGCTGAACCTTGCCATCCTTATAGCGTAACAAGGCGCCCACGGCGCCCACGCCAGAAAGCTCCGCATAGCCCATCATGCTGGACAGCCATTCTGGCGTAATGACCTCCGTGTCATCATTCAGAAAAAGAACGTAGTCGGTCTTGGTTCGGCGCACGGCCTCATTCATCACGTAACTGAAACTGAATCCTTTACCGTGCTGGTTGGGGATATGGATCACTTCATGATCAAGTTGTTGCAAATACCGCTGCGCTTCAACTTGGTCGCTTTCGTTATCGACCACCATGATTTGGTAATCGCGATAAGTCGTCCGCCGTAACGAGTTCAGGCACTGCCGCAGCAAATCGGTTCGGTTATGGGTTGGAATAATCAGGGTAACGGATGGCCCCGTATCTGGGAACCGGATATGGTAGATGCCGTTACCATTCCGCTTCGCCCAGTCCGGTTGATAGGCTTGGCCCTGGCTGCCCCGGCGGTCGAGCGCCGACTGAACCGCCTTCAGCCCCGCCTCGAAACTGTAAGGCTTTTCATGACCAGAGAAGGCGGTCGATCCCCGAAAGCAGCGCCAGTGATAGAGAACCGCAGGAATATGGGTCACCTGACGGGCCACTTCTCCCGCCCGCAGGGCAAAATCATGGTCCTGCGACCCCTCGAAACCCTGCCGCATACCGCCCACCTGCTCAAACAGACTCCGGCGAACCACCAGCACTTGGCCGGCGTACATGTACGACAACAGCAGTTCTGGAGACCAGTCCGGCTTAAAATGCGGATCGTAGCGATTCCCTTCCGCATCGATCTTGTCACAGTCGGAATAAAGCAGGTCGGTTTCCGGATGGTCGGCGACCGACAGCGCCACTTCCGCCAAGGCGTTGACCGCCAACTCGTCATCCTGATCCATGAGCAGGATGAAGTCGCCTGTCGCCAAGGCTGCCGCGCTATTGGTCGCCGCGCTGATATGACCGTTTTTCTCACGGAAACAAACGACGATGCGGGCATCCTGAGCGAGTTCTTCCAGATAGGGTTTGACCCGTTCGTCGCTACTGGCGTCATCCGCGATACAAAGTTCCCAGTGAGAATAAACTTGACATCGTAGAGATTGAATGGCGCGCGTGAGAAAACGAATGGGAGGATTATAAATCGGCATGATGACCGAAATTTTTGGCAGCCGGGAATAGTGCATCGCCAAGCGGCGATAAAGTTCGCTTTCCGAGCGCGGATTCCAATGATTGACTCGCAGCCATGCTGCATAGGGATCCACCGGAGCCGAAGGGCGTGGCCGAGATGACTTGACGCCCGGATCGAGCGCCCGCGAACCGGTATGCTGGTTCTCTCTCCTCCACCGGAAGGATTTTAGCCGTTCCATCCATTCCGGAGCCTGGTGTATCTGACGATCCAGCCAGGGAAATTGGAAGCCGATCGTGCGCACTGGCGCGGTCATTCGCCAGGAAATACTTTTCCGAATTTCATCGATCTCTTGGGTCAGCGCGATCGATTGCTGGCGCGCGCTCTCCAAATCATCCCGCAATCGCGCTGCTTCGACCATCCGCTCCTGTAATGCTGCCAAGGAATCCTCGGCGCACTGCTGCGCTTCCGCTAAATCGCTTTCCAGACGCACTGCCTCGGCGGCCTGTTCTCTCACCGCCGTATCCAATTCCGCTATTAATCGCCGCGCTTCTGCTAAATCGTTTTCCAGACGCGCCGCTTCGGCGGTTCGTTCCCGTACTGTCGCATCCAACTCAAGGGCTTTATCGCACTGCCTTTCGGCTTCTCGCTCTTCCCTGCGCATCGCGACACCGAACGTGGCGCAGCCGCTATCAAAGTCTTCCCTGATTTTATCCAAACGCTGTTGCGCGATGGCGTCGTTTGGATCCGTATACAGCCCATCAAGCAGATGGTAGGTTTCTCGAATCCACTCCCCAATACCTTTTTCTGCATTTAAATCCTGGCTTGCAAAAACATGATGGCGTATTTTGCTCGAAAGGAAATCCCCGATTTCAATCCTGCTATCCATCGACAGTCGAGGCCAAACCACTCCCATTTGCATTCCCATCCGCTTCATGGTTCCATGCCAGTCGCTCAACAGACTTTCATAGGTACAAAAAGCGCGTGGCAGATGCCGGGAAGACCCTTCGGCATCGAGAACGTGTCGTAACCATAACAGCAATGATTTTTGGTCGGTAAAACGATCCCGTTCCCGCAGCGAATGCACGACCTCCAAGGGGTGACGGATTGGAATCACCGCGTAGGGCTGGATTTGCAGCGATTGCAGGGTATCCACCCAAAGAGGAACAAACCGGCAAATTCGCGGGTCTTTGATAACGAAGGCATCGTTCATCCCAAATTCGGAATCGATGATCCGTTTCAATTCCTCCCGGAATGGACTGGACACCGGTGAACCATGCCAGTCAGAATTAAATTTAGACCAGTCATGCCAGTAGGAACCCGCGGATTCCAAGACTCTGTCATGGAAATCAGCCAAGACCTGCGTTTCCCAAAAACCCCGCTCGTTATATTGACTGGGGGGTATCAACGCTCTCGGCAATCCAAAACCCAGGAGATTGATCACCCGAGTCAGCGCCGATGTTCCACTACGATGCATGCCAAGAACCAGGATGGCTTGACGATCCACGGAGAAATTGGACATAAGGAAAAACCCGTTAAAATTTTATCCGAACCGAATGCTCAAGGATGAAGCCTAAGGATGTTTTTATACCACTTTCGATTGAGTCGGTCTTCAATTTCCCTTCCTTGAACATAACCGTTCACGCTTCCCGGACCGGTTTAGAGTTGTCCGTCATAAATATCTTCAACCAAATGATTTTTATGAAATAAGATCAAAAAATCCTCTTCCCCCTTGCGGGGGAGGATTGGCGTGGTGGCAAGATCGAATTGCAACTCATTGAATTTTAAGGTAGATGGATGGGGCGCCTTCCACCCCTGCCCTCCCCCACCAAAGATATTAGGAGGAGAGCTTGAGGGTATGACAACCCTGCGAGGGGGAGCCGCGCGAGAGCGGGAGGACAGGTCGGTAACCGAGCAGGGTTGAGGGGAGAGAGGTAAACCCTGTCTTGGGCCGAACGCCGCCGGGCGCACGGCCTAAAATTGCAAGACCCCTCTTTATAATATAAGCGTCTCGCCGTTCGCGCCGCGCGCCCGGCAAGGCCAAGGACTGAGCAGACGTGGCGGAAGCGGGCTTTGTTGCGGATCGTGGGCCTACCGACGGGAAACCGGTTCGGCGATCGGGTCAGGAAACACGACGATGGAGGGGTGAAGGATGGCTATTTCCGAATATTTGTTGTAAATTTGAAAAGAGTTGTAAATTTGAAAAGATTGTTGTAGATTGAAGTCAAGGTTCTGTATGAGCCCAAGGAGTGTGTAGTGTATCTGTTACGTTGTCTGGGCATGATGTTGTTGGCGTATCTGGCGATGGCCGATGCGTCCGCTCTGGCCGCCGAGGCAGTCCAGGCCGCTCCGGCCACCGAGGCGACTCAAGTGCAGCGGGCCTTGTTGGAGCAGCGGGTTACCGCCAAGTGGGATGCGTTGATTCGAAAGGATTTCGCGACAGCCTATTCCTTCACTTCCCCAAGCTACCGCAAGCTGTTTTCGCTGGACGCCTTTAGGAGCAGCTTTGGCAACAAGGTAGGTTGGCGGCGTGTCGAAGTGGTCGATGTCGAATTCAAGGGTGGCGACGCCGCGACAGTCGGTATCAACATCCATTTCGTGTATCATCAACCGCAAGCCGAGAAGCCCCTTGACATGCAGACCTATGTCCAGGAACCTTGGGTATTTGTGGACGGGCAATGGTGGTATCTGGTGAAAAGCTGATTTAGGGCTTACAGTGGGCTTGAAGTATTCGAGCCGTTTCGTTCCGTTTCGTTTAGGAGTTGTTGACATGATGAATCGCAAGATGAAGCAACTGGCGTTGGCGGTGGGGGTGGCGCTGGGCGGCCTGAGCCTAGTGCCGTCGGCCCAGGCAGTCAGCGTGGCCAAGAACAACCTGGGGCAGGCGCTGATCTTCCCCTACTACACGGTGCGGGGCGGCTGGACCTCGCTGTTCGGCGTGACCAACACCAGCAACCAGGTGGTGGCGGTCAAGGTGCGCTTCCGCGAGTCCTACAATTCGCGCGACGTGTTC
>WBUJ01000246.1 GCA_008933795.1 Candidatus Contendibacter sp.
GGTCAGCGGCGGGCGCGGATTGCCCCGAACGCAACGCCTGCGCGGCGCCGGCGCGGACGGCGTCCGCCGGGTCGGTCGCGGCCAGTTGCCGCAACTGCCCGGCCAGTCGCGTCCGATCCTGGGCGAAACGGTAGGCGTTGGCAAAGGCGCCAGCGGCGCGGGCGGCGTCGCCGCTCTGACCGTACACCTGCCCCAGGTGCAGCCAGGAAGCCGAACGGGCTGGAGCGAGAGCCAGCGCGTAGACCAGCAGACGTTCCGCTTCCTTCGTCCGGCGCAACCGCAGATAGGTCAGCCCGAGTTGACCGGCGATCTCCGCATCGGCGGGATCGGTGATGAACGCCTGCCGGAACGCGGACAGCGCTTCCTTGGGCTGGTCGCGGTTCAGGTATTCCAGGCCCTGTTGGAACAGGGGCCGGGCCTGGACCGCGTCGCCCGCTTCCGGCCGGCGCAGGTTGTCCAGTTGCTCGCGGAAGGTTTGCACGCCGGCTTCGTCATTGGCGGCCGCCTGGGCGATCATCTGCTGGATGTGGTAGTCGAGGGTCTCGTACTGGCCGGCGCTGGCGGGCGGCGGGCCGACCAGCAGCGCCAGCAGCGCCAGCGGGGCGAGGCGGTTCATCATGGCTTTTGGCCGGAGCCCGGCGCGGTTTTCAACGGTACGATGCCGGGATTGGCGGGCATTGGCGGGACGATGACCGCCTCTACCGGCAAGCGGTACAGGCGCAGGGTTTCCAGGGCGGCGGCGCGCAGGGTGTCGGACGCCTCGCTTTCGGCGATGTTGCGCAGAATTTCCTCGGCGCGCATCGGGTTCTGGGCGAAACGGTAGGTATTGGCCAACGCGCCGCGCGCGCGCCGGCCATCTTCGCCGAGTCCATAAACCTGGGCGAGTTGGAACCAGGCGCTCGCCCGGGTGGGCTCCAGGGCGAGCGCCCGCTGGAGATCGCGCTCGGCGTCCGGGAGCCGGCCGAGCTTGCGCTCGATCAGTCCCAGATGGTTGACGGCGTCGGCGCTGCCGGGATCGTCGTGACTGGCCTGCTGGAACGCGGTCAACGCCGCGGTCAAATCATCCGTTCGCAGGGCCGCCTGTCCGCGTTGCAGCGCCGCGCGCGCCGCCGCCGCATCGCGCGGCGTGGGCCTTGGCTCCTGCTCCAGCATCCGTTGCATCGCGGTCACTCCGGCCTCGTCGTTGGCGGCCGCCAGCTCGATCATCTGCTGGAGGTAATAGCGGCTCCGTTCGCTGTCCTGGGCGAGCGCGGGCGCCGTGGCGCACCACCATGCCGCCAGCAGCCATGCCGCCCCCCGGAAACCGCCGTTCATACCGCGCTCGACGCCTTACAGGTTCTTGATGGCGTCGTACTGCCGCTCCAGGCTGAGCCGCCTGGAGTCGGCCTGAGCCGCGCTAAGCTGGCCCCGGTCGAGCTGGGTCTCGAACTCCTGAATGTTCTGGGTGAGTTGCTGCTGCTTGCGGCGCAGTTCGGCGGTGCGTTGCTCGGTGGCGGCCTTGGAGCGTTGCAGTTGGTTGATGCGCCCGGCCAATTCCCGATTGCGGGCCTTGAGCGCGGCGACTTGGCGGCGCTGCGCGGCGACCTCGCTGGCTTTCATTTGCCGCTCGGTTTCCAGCGCCGCGCCTTCCTCGCGCAGGTCGCGGAGCTGATTCAGGCTGTCGTCCCGCTGGCCTTGCAGAACCTGTTGGCGCGCCGCGTAATCGCCGGCCGCCAGTCCATGCACGCCGCCAAAGAAGCCGCCGGACCGTGGGTCGTTGGTCGGATCGGTGGCGCAGCCGCCCAGAACCAGCGCGCTCAGCACCGCACCGGCAAGTCGTAAATTCCACATCATTGCAAACCTCTCGTTTCCGAATATCCGCGCCCTGGTGGGCGGCGGGATGACGCCGATGATCGGGCTAGATGGACATACTGTCGTACACCTTTTGCAGGCTGGCCACGTTCTGGCTGGATTGCTGGCGGGTTTCCTTCAGTTGGACCACGTTGGATTCGAGTTTCCGGGTGTATTGATCCTGGGGACCGCGCTTCTGCTTGCTTTCGCTATAGACCGCGTTGGCGTCGGCCAGTTGCTTTTCGGCCAGCGAATTGACCTGCTTGGCCTTGGCCAACTGTTTCTCCAGACTGCCGCGTTGCTGGACCAGGGCGTCACGGGAAGCCTTGCCCGCCCGGTATTCCCGCGCCAGCCGCCGCGATTCGCGATCCAGCCGGGCGATTTCCGCATAGAGTTGGCGATTCTCGGCGTCGGCCTCGCGGATGAATTCCTCGTTGCGCTGGATTTCGGCGATCAGGAAGTCTTCCTCGCGGGCGTACTGGGCCTTGCGCTCGGCAATGGAACTGCCGACCGCCGCGCCGATCAAGCCGCCGGCCGCCGCGCCGATCAGCGTGCTGCGGGTATTGCCGCCGATGGCTTGGCCAGCCACGGCCCCGAGAAGCGCGCCAAACCCCGCGCCCTGGGCGACGGTCGTTTGCTGATCGTTCATGCCAGCGCAACCGGATAGCGACGCGCCGATCAGGACGGCGATGAGAAGTGGTTTGCCGGAGTGATGAATGGACATGGGAAGCTCCTGCGTGAAGTGAATGGTTGCGCTTGCAATTCTGGAAGGTATCGGCGGCAAGTCGATGCGCCAGCGGGTCTTCGCCCCCAACCGCATCCCGGCCACGGGGCGGCTGGATCGAGTCCGTTCGCGGCGGTTTGCCGGTACAATAATAGCAGCGGCGACCGGTTAAGCCACCATTCAGCCGGCGGCGGGCAAATCCATTGCTCTTACTCCCCCACTATCCATCCCGTTTCCTCGAACCTTGGCGACCATGAATTTTCTTGCGCGTGCAATCCTTTTTTTGAGCGGGCGCTCCGGGCTTTGGTTGGGCGTCGCCCTGCTCGGGTTGATTCCCTGGCTGGACGCCGGCGCGGTTTCGGCGGAGCCTCGAACCGCCCTGGTGATCGGCAATGGCGCTTACGGCGACGCCCCGTTGCGCAATCCCGTCAACGACGCCCGCGACATGGCGGCGAAACTGCGCGAACTGGGTTTTCAGGTCATCGAGCGGTTCGATGCCGACCGTCAGGCCCTGCGCCAGGCGCTGCGCGAGTTTGAGCAGCAACTGCGCCAGCAACGCGGCGTTGGGCTGTTCTACTACGCTGGCCACGGAGTCCAGCTCAAGGGCCAGAATTACCTGATTCCCATCGGCGTGGATATTCGCCAGGAATTCGAAATCCCGGACGAGGGCGTGGACGCCGACGCCGTGCTGCGGGCGATGGAATCCGCCGGCAACGGCCTCAACATCGTGATTCTCGACGCCTGCCGCAACAACCCTTTCGCCCGTAGTCTCGGCAACCGGGGGCTCGCGCGGATGGATGGCCCGGTCGGCACCTTCATCGCCTACGCCACCGCGCCGGGTTCGATCTCGAAGGATGGGACTGGCCGCAACAGTCCCTACACCCAGAATCTGCTGGCGGCCATGAGTATCCCCGGCCTTAGCCTGGAGCAGGTGTTCAAACAGGTGCTGGTGGGGGTGGAGCGGGAAACCGGCGGCGGCCAAGTGCCCTGGGTGGCGTCCTCGCTGCGCGGCGAGTTTTACTTTCTCCCCCCGGCTCCAGCC
>WBUJ01000050.1 GCA_008933795.1 Candidatus Contendibacter sp.
CGCCCCGCCCTCTCGTCGCCCCGCCTGCGCCCTCGTCTTCGCCTCTCAAACCCTTCACGGCGTTCCGTGACCGGTTGCGCGATGGCAGCGACGGCCCGGCGATGATCGTGATTCCGGCGGGCGAATTTTGGATGGGGTCGCCGGAGAGCGAAAAAGGCCGTGACAGCGACGAATACCGTCATCGGGTGCGAGTACTCTCTTTCGCTATCGGTCAATGCCCGGTACATATTGAAGAATACGACCGCTTTTGCACCGCGACCAGTCGGGAGAAACCGAGTGATTCAAGCTGGGGCCGCGATGGTAGACCAGTGATCAACGTGAGTTGGCACGATGCGATGGAGTACGCTGAATGGCTTTCCAAAACACGGTTGTACCGCCAGCGGTACCGGTTACCAACCGAGGCAGAATGGGAATATGCAGCACGCGCCGGAACTCAAACAGCCTATTGGTGGGGAAAGGAGATTGGCTATAACCAGGCTAATTGTAATGGTAGTGGCAGTCGTTGGAGTGGCAAACAGACAGCTCCGGTTGGTTCCTTCCAGCCCAACCCTTGGGGATTGTACGATACATTGGGTAACGTTCGGGAATGGACTGGTTCTCTATATCAAGAAAAATATGATGGTGCGGAAACACGCTGTGCGGGAAAGGATGAGGACGGTCTTCGCGCTGTGCGGGGCGGTTCCTGGAGTGATGAACCCGTTTGGGTGCGTTCCGCTTATCGCAATAAATTCGTCCCGACAAGCCGTTATCTTACTCTAGGGTTCCGCCTCGCCAGATCATTTTGACCGAATATAACTCGACCATGCACCAACTCCTCCAACTCCGCTCCACCGTCCAAGCCGCTTCCGGTCATCCCTGCACGGTCGAAACCTTCCTTGGCGGCGGCGGGCAGGGCGAAGTCTACCGTGCCCTGTTGGACGGCAAGCCGCTGGCCCTCAAGTGGTACTTCCCCGAACAGGCCACGCCCCAGCAGCGGCAAAACCTGGAAACCCTGATCCGCAAGGGTCCGCCCAACGGTCAATTCCTCTGGCCGCTGGAACTGGCGACGTCGGCGAGCGCGCCCGGCTTCGGCTACCTCATGCCGCTGCGCGAACCGCGCTACAAGAGCTTGTTCGATCTGATGAAATGTCGGATTGATCCCTCGTTCCGCAACTTGGCCACGGCGGGGCTGCAACTGGCTCAAGCCTTCCTCGAACTACACGCCAAGGGCCTGTGCTATCGAGACATTAACTTCGGCAATGTCTTTTTCGACCCAGATACCGGGGATATTCAGGTTTGTGATAACGACAACGTCTCCATTGACGGCCAAAATATCAGCGGCGTGGGTGGAACAATGCGTTTCATGGCACCGGAAATCGTGCGTGGAGAAGTACTGCCCAGTACCCAAACTGATTTGTTCTCATTGGCAGTGCTACTGTTCTACCTGTTTCACATCCATCATCCGCTGGAAGGTCGCAAGGAAGCTGCGATCAAAGCCTTCGATCTACCGGCGATGAACCTGCTATACGGTAAGGAACCGCTGTTTATCTTCGATCCTGCTGACAAAGCCAATCGTCCCGTTCCGGGACTGCATGACAATGCACTGGAATACTGGCCGCTCTACCCGCAATTTCTACGCGACTTGTTCACCCGCGCCTTCACCGATGGCCTGCGTGATCCCCACGAACGGGTGCGGGAAAGCGAATGGCGGGCGGCGCTGATGCAGTTGCGCGACGCTATTCTCTATTGCGGCCAGTGCGGCGCGGAAAACTTCTACGACGGTGAAGCGTTGCGCGCGTCTGGCGGCCAACCGGGATCGTGCTGGTCCTGCCAGCGCCCGTTGACGCTGCCGTTACGCCTGCGGATCGGGCGCAGCGTGGTCATGCTCAACCACGACACCCAACTGTTTCCCCATCACCTCGACAGCCAGCGGCTGTATGACCTGTCGCAACCGCTGGCGGTGGTGCAGCGCCATCCCCATAATCCCAACGTCTGGGGCCTGAAAAACCTGTCCCCTGTCAAATGGGTGATGACCGCGCCCGATGGCACGATCCGCGATGTCGAACCGGGCCGCAGCGTGACGCTGGCGGCGGGGGTGAAGGTCCATTTTGGCGCGGTGGAAGGCGAGATTCGGATCTGACGACAAGAATGCCAAGAAAGATTCGGGAGTTGATACGGGAGTTGCTGCAAGCCGGTTTTATCAACCGGGGCGGAAAGGGCAGTCATCGCAATTTCACTCATCCCAAGGTGAACAAACCGGTCGTGATCTCAGGGCAAACCGGGGACGATGCGCAACGCTATCAGGAAAATGCCGTGAAAGCTGCGATTGAGGAGTCCAAAAAATGAATAGAGGCGCTTACTACGTTAAAATTGTCGAATGGTCAGAAGAGGATCAATGCTTTGTTGGTAGTTGCCCTGGATTATTTTATGGAGGTTGCCATGGTCAGGATGAGAGACAGGTTTTTTCTGAATTATGCGATATCGTGGAAGAGATGATGGCACTTTATCAGCAGGATGGAAAGCCGTTGCCTCCGGTCACGTCAGGTCGGGATTACGCAACCAAAATGCTGGATGTTGCCTAAAATTCAGTTTATCTCAGAGCTTCCACGATGCACGACGAACCGCGTCAGAAACTCCGCGAACTGATCATCGAATATGGCCGCTCTTTATGCGACGACCCGCGCCGGTGTGAAGCGTTTCTGAAGGATTATTGCGGGCAGTACAAGCGGGAGATTTTCGTGCTGGTCAGCGCCATCAAGAACCGGGTGGCCGATGATCTGCTGAAAGCCTCTTCTGGTGTCCCGCAATCTATCCTGTTGGCGCGCTTGAACAAGCAGTTGGAGGAAGAATTGGCGATAACCACTGAGGCGGCTCATTGGGCGGTGGAATCGTGGGCGCTGGCGTTGGGGGTCATCGCGCAACCCTTGCCTGTGGCGAAGCCTGCCCCAGTATCGCCACCTTCACCGCAACCGACTGTCGCCAAGGTCGCGCCTACACTTACGCATTGCCAAACTGGTCCCATAATTGTGGGTCGCTATCATGACAATTCCGACGGCACAATCACAGACCTACAAACTAGTTTGCAGTCGATGCGGTTTTCTTTGGGGCAAGAGTGGAATAGAGGAACCTGTACCGGTGAGGCAAGAAGATACACATGGCAACAGGCGCTCATTGCGGCCGAGATGCTAAATCGCAAAGGGGGCTACGCCGGTTACTGTGATTGGCGAGTACCAACGATTAAAGAACTAAAAACCTTAATAGATCAATCAGGCTCTCCAACAATCAACCAACTCGCTTTTCCGAATACACCGCCTCAATGGTACTGGTCCTCCTCAGCCTACGCCAACTATCCGACCGATGCGTGGGGCATCCATTTCAGCAGCGGCAACGACTACGTCGGCAGTAAGAGCTACGACCACTATACGCGGCTCGTGCGCGGCGGACAGTGATTTAGCTTTTTAATTTCCTTTGCACAACTTCAAACAACATTTGCATTTCACTCCAAGGAGTCCCCCATGGCCAAACGCCCCGGCGGCGAACTGGCGACTCGCCCGCTGCACTTCATCTGGATCGCCGACTGTTCCGGTTCCATGGCGGTGGAGGGCAAGATTCAACAATTGAACTTTGCTATCCGCGATGCATTGCCGCATATGCAAAAAGTAGCCGACGAAAACCCCAATGCCGAAGTACTGGTACGGGTGCTGAAGTTTTCCAGCGGCGCGCAATGGCATGTCTCGCAGCCGACCCCGGTGGCGGATTTCAAGTGGACCGACTTGCAGACCGAGGGCGTCACCGACCTGGGCCGGGCGCTGGCGATGGTGGCGGAACAACTGCGCATCCCGCCGATGAGCGACCGCGCTCTGCCGCCGGTACTGGTGCTGATCTCCGACGGCCAGCCGACCGACGATTTCAACAAGGGCCTGCAAACCCTGCTGAACGAGCCTTGGGGCAAGAAAGCGGTGCGGATCGCCATTGCCATCGGCGAGGACGCCGATACCGAGGTGTTGCAGAAATTCATCGGCCACCCGGAGTTGAAACCGCTGCAAGCCAACAACCCCGAAACCCTGGTGCGGCACATCAAATGGGTATCCACCGCCGTGCTCAAATCTGCCTCATCCCCGGCCAGTCAGGCGGCGGGCGTGACCCCGGGCTTCAACGTGCCGATTCCCACGCCGCCGGTCGTTGCTGGCCCCAATTCAGCGGATGACGTGTGGTAGCTGCGGCCATGACCGACTGGCGGACGCTCAAGGCCAGCGTGCGCGGCGCGGCCCACCACCGGACCGGCTTGCCCAATCAGGACGCGGTTCGCATCGCCCGCGCGAATGATGGGTTCTCCCTGATCGTGGCGCTGGCCGACGGTCACGGCAGCATCAAAAGCTTTCGCAGCCAGCACGGGGCGCGTGCAGCGGTGGCGGTGGCGCTCACGTCCTGCGGCGCCCTGTTCAAGCTGGAAAACGCATCGCAAAGGAAACGCTGGGCTGAGGAGCAGTTGCCACGGGAACTGACGCGGCGCTGGCGCGAGCGAGTGGACCGGTCGCTGGATCGCCGGCCGTTCACCCCGGCGGAACTGGAAGCCCTCGATCTCCCCAGCCGCCGCCAAGTCGAAGCCAATCCCTATCTCGCCTACGGCTCCACCCTGCTGGCGGTCGTCGTCACGCCCGCCTTCATTCTCTATCTACAACTGGGCGACGGTGACATTCTCACCGTCTCCGCCAGCGGCGAAGTCGAACGGCCGTTGGCCAAGGATGAACGGCTGATCGCCAACGAAACCACCTCGCTGTGCTCCGCCAAGGCGTGGAATGAGGTGCGGGTCAAATTTCAGGCGTTGGCCGGCGCCCCGCCGGCGCTGATTCTCGCCGCGACCGACGGCTACGCGAATTCTTTCCGCGATGAAGCCGGTTTTCAGCAGGTGGCGCGGGATTTATGGATGATGGTTCAGGATGAGGGACTGGAACCGGTCCGGTCCAATCTCAAAAACTGGCTGAATGAAGCCTCCCGGCAAGGGAGTGGGGATGATATTACCGTGGGCATCATTTGCCAGATGGCTTTGGCGACGCCGGAACAAGCCGACAGCTAGGGAACGACGCAGACGCTTTGTCGTGAATTCTCCCTTCCCTCTCCAGCGGAGAGAGTGGCGACGCCGAGGGCCAGCACTGAGACCCCATATCGGGTCGCGGGCTACCCTCGGCATTCCCCAACCAGCGGCGCAAGTTCGCGCCGCCGGCCCATCAACTGCTTACGGCTGGTAGTTCCCTTCCAGCAGCTTGGCGTGCGCCGCCGCCAACCGGGCAATCGGCACCCGTGGCGAGGAGCAGGACACATAGGTCAGATTGGCGTAGTGGCAGAACCGCATCGAGCGCGGATGGCCACCCTGCTCGCCGCAGATGCCGACCTTGAGGCCGGCCCGGGACTTGCGCCCGTTCGTCACCGCCAGCGACATCAACTGGCCAACGCCCTTGGTGTCCAGCGCCTCGAACGGGTTGTCCTTCAAAATGCCGGACTCGTTGTAGAACGGCAGGAACTTGTTCTCGGCGTCCTCGCGCGAGAACGAGAAGGTCGCCTGAGTCAGGTCGTTGGTGCCGAAGGAGAAGAATTCGGCCACCCCGGCGATTTCCTCGGCGCGCAGACAGGCCCGCACCACTTCCATCATGGTGCCAAACTCGAAATGCACCTTGACCGCATACTTGGCCTCGACCTGGGGCAACACTTCGTCCACCAGCGCCTTGACCCGCGTCAATTCCTCCACGGTGCAGACCTGCGGCACCATGATTTCGGGGTGAACGTCCACCTTCTCCTGCACGCACTCCGCCGCCGCTTCCAAAATGGCGCGGATCTGCATCTTGTAGATTTCGGGATAGGTCAGACCGAGGCGGACGCCGCGATGGCCGAGCATCGGGTTGATTTCGTGCAGGGCGCGGGCCTTTTGCAGGATTTCTTCCTTCTTGGCCAGCACGTCGGCCACCAGATGGCTGTCGTTGAGAATACCGAGTTGCTCGACCGCCTTGGGGTTAACCTGGCTGAGAATCTGGCTGATCGCCTCCAGACCCTGCGCGGTTTGGCGCAGATGACGCAGGTGCTCGATATCGTCGATCAGGGTCTGTTCAGAGGGCAGGAACTCGTGAATCGGCGGATCGAGCAGGCGGACGGTAACCGGCCGCGGCGCCATCACCCGGAAAATTTCCTTGAAGTCGCTGCGCTGCATCGGCAGCAGTTTTTCCAGGGCGGCCTCGCGGTCCTCTGTGGTCTCGGCCAGGATCATCTCCAGGACGAGCGGCAACCGTTCCTTGGCGTTGAACATACGCTCGGTGCGGCACAGGCCGATGCCCATCGCCCCGTAGTTTGAAGCGCGCTGGGCAGCGTCCGGAGTGTCCGCGTTCGCCATGACCTTGAGGGTGGCGACCGCGTCGGCCCAGCTCAGCAGGGTGCGCAGTTCCGGGGTGAATTCCGGCTCGACGGTGGGAATTTCGCCCAGGAACACCCGCCCGGTGCCACCGTCGATCGTCACCACATCGCCTTCGTGCAGGACTTTATCGCCGATGATCGCTTGGCGCTGATGGACGTTGACCAGAATGTCTTCCGCGCCCACCACGCAGGGCTTGCCCATGCCGCGCGCCACCACCGCCGCGTGCGAGGTCTTGCCGCCGCGACTGGTCAGGATGCCGACTGCCGCGAAGAAGCCGTGAATGTCTTCCGGCTTGGTTTCTTCACGCACCAGAATGATTTTTTCATTGGCGCCGCGCCCGCGCTTCACCGCGGTGTCCGCGTCGAACACGATCTTGCCGGACGCCGCGCCGGGCGATGCGCCCATGCCCTGCGAGGCCGGCGCCGCCTTCTGTTTCGGGTCGAGCTGCGGGAACATCATCTGTTCCAGCGATTCGGGATCGATCCGCAATAATGCCCGTTCGCGGTTGATCAGACCCTCATTGGCCATTTCCACCGAGCTGCGCACCATACCCTGAGCGTTCATCTTGCCATTGCGGGTTTGCAGGCAGTACAGCACACCCTTCTCGATGGTGTACTCGTAGTCCTGCACCTCGTGGTAATGGCCTTCCAGCTTGTTGCGCAGTTCCACCAGTTGCCGGTACAGGTCCGGCATTTCATCCTTCATCGCCGCGACCGGCTTCGGGGTGCGAATGCCGGCCACCACGTCTTCACCCTGGGCGTTGACCAGGTATTCGCCGTACATGACGTTTTCGCCCGTGCCGGGATCGCGGGTGAAGCCCACGCCGGTGGAGCAATCGTTACCCATGTTGCCGAAGACCATGGTGACCACGTTGACCGCGGTGCCGTTGGCCTGGTCCGGGGTGATCTTGAACTCGCGCCGGTAATCGACCGCACGCTGACCCATCCACGAGCCGAACACGGCCTTGATCGCCAGTTCCAGTTGCTCGTAGGGGTCTTGCGGGAAGGGGCGTCCGGTTTGCTCCTGCACGACCTGCAGGAACAACTGACCGATCTCGCGCAGGTCTTCCGCACTTAGGCCCAAGTCCACCTTGACGCCGGCGCGGCGCTTGATCGCCTCGAAGTGTTCGTCAAAGAAGTGGTCATCCACGCCCAGCGCAATCTTGCCGAACAACTGGATGAAGCGGCGATAAGCGTCGTAGCCGAAACGCGGGTTGCCGGTCAGCTTGATCAGCCCGGCCAGGGTGGTTTCGTTCAGGCCCAGATTGAGGATGGTGTCCATCATGCCCGGCATGGACATTGAGGAGCCGGAGCGCACCGATACCAGCAGCGGATTGCTGGCGCCGCCAAACTGCTTGCCGGTTTGCTCTTCCAGCCAGGCCATGTGCGCCCGCACATCGTCCATGACCCCGTCCGGCAGACGGTTGTTGGCGATGTAGTCCAGACAGGCTTCGGTGGAAATTACGAAACCCGGCGGCACGCGCAGGCCGATCTGCGTCATTTCGCACAGATTGGCGCCTTTGCCGCCCAGCAGCATTTTGTTCTTGCCATCCCCTTCGGTGTACTTGTAGATGTACTTCTTCGCCATGGTCCTGCCTTTGCGTGATGGTTGGTTGTCTGTTTCACTCCGCGCCCACCGCTGGCGGCGAGCGCATCGAATACGTGCGCCGGCTAGCGCGCCGACGGGTATCGTCCTTAAAAGATAGTCGCACGGAGCGGGAATTGCCAAGTTTCATCAACGCGAAGACCGGTGGTTCATTTGACTTGCCGACAGCTTGACGAGAAACTATCAAGCTTTACCAATATCCTCCGCTACCGCCGCCAACCCGTTGCCATCCGGATGTCCGCCACCGCCTTTTCTTCCCGAAGCGATCCATCCAGCGAATCCCTGCTCGTGACCGTGCGCGGTCTGTCGTTCCGCCGTGGCGACCGAATCATCTTCCAAAACGTGGATTTGGACATCCCGCGCGGCAAGGTCACGGCTATCATGGGACCGAGTGGCGCCGGCAAAACCACTTTGTTGCGGCTGATCAGCGGCCAGATCCGCCCCGACGCCGGCCGCATTGAGGTGGACGGGGTCTGCGTCCACGAACTCGGGCGCAAGGATCTGTACCAGTTGCGCAAGCGCATGAGCATGCTGTTCCAAAGCAGCGCGCTGTTCACTGACCTGACCGTGTTCGAGAATGTCGCCTTCCCGCTGCGCGAACACACCCGCCTGCCGGAAAACCTGATTCGCACTTTGGTGCTGATGAAACTGGAAGCGGTCGGGCTACGCGGGGCGCGCGATCTGATGCCCAGCGAACTGTCCGGCGGCATGGCGCGACGGGCGGCGCTGGCGCGCGCCATCGCCCTGGACCCGATGATGATCCTGTACGATGAACCCTTCTCCGGCCAGGACCCCATCACCATGGGCGTGCTGATCAAGCTGATTCGCACGCTCAACGATGCGCTGGGGCTAACCAGCATCATCGTCTCCCACGATGTCAAGGAGACCGCGTCCATCGCCGATTATCTCTACCTGATTTCCGACGGCCTGGTCGTGGATCATGGCGCCCCGCTCGCGTTGGAAAGCTCCAGTTCGGCCTGGGTCGAACAATTTCTGCACGCTCTGCCCGATGGCCCGATGTCTTTCCATTACCCGGCGCCGTCGTATGCCGAGGATTTGGCGCTACGGGAGGAACCGCCCCGTGCTTGATGGCTTGCAACGGCTGGGGCGGTTGACGCTGGGCTGGCTCAATCGGCTGGGACGGGCAACCCTGTTTCTGCTGCGGTTGCTGGGTACGCTGGGCGCGCTGGGCCGACGGCCCGGCCTGATCATCAAACAGCTTTATTCCGTCGGGGTGTTGTCCCTGCCGATTATCGCCATGTCCGGCCTGTTCGTGGGCATGGTGTTGGGGTTGCAGGGCTACGCGAACCTGGTGGATTTCGGCGCGACGTCGAGCTTGGGCACGGTCGTGGCGCTGTCGCTGGTGCGGGAACTGGGGCCGGTGCTGGCGGCGCTGCTCTACGCGGCGCGGGCGGGTTCGGCGGTCACGGCGGAAATCGGTCTGATGAAAGCCACCGAACAGCTCGCGGCCATGCAGATGATGGCGGTAGACCCCTTCGCGCGGGTTTTCGCACCGCGCTTTGTCGCCGGCTTCATCGCCATGCCACTGCTCGCGAGCATCTTCACCGCCATTGGCATTCTCGGCGGCTATTTCGTCGCTGTTTACCAACTCGGTGTGGACAGCGGCGCGTTCTGGTCACAGATGCAGGCGGCGGTGGGACTGGTGGACGACGTGATCAACGGCGTGGTCATCAAGAGCGTGGCGTTTGGCTGGGTCGCCAACTGGATCGCGGTCTTTGAAGGCTATGACGCCATTCCCACCTCGGAAGGTATCAGTCGGGCGACCACGCGCACGGTGGTGAATACCGCTCTGGTGGTGCTGGCCCTGGATTTCGTATTGACCGCCATCTTTTTCGGAGTTTAGGCGCAATGGGCAACTTCAAAAAACTGGAACTGGCGGTCGGGGCGTTCGTCGCCTTGGGATTGGCCGCCTTTTTCATGCTGGCGATGAAGGTCAGCAACATCGCCGAACTGGGTGAGGACAAGGGTTACAAGATTACCGCTCGGTTCGAGAACATCGGCGGCCTCAAGGCCCGCGCCCCGGTCACCCTGGGCGGCGTGCGCATCGGTCGGGTGGCCGGTATCGACCTGGACATGCGCAGCTACGAAGCGGTCGTCACCCTGTCCATCGAACCGAAATACAATCAGTTGCCGACCGATTCCAGCGCCAGCATCCTGACTTCGGGGGTGCTGGGCGAACAGTACGTGGGGTTGGAACCCGGCGGCATGGACGAGTATCTGAAGAACGGCGGCAGCCTGAAGCTGACGCAATCGGCGCTGGTGCTGGAAAAGCTGATCGGCCGGATGGTCACCAACGCCGCGTCGGGCGACAAGCCGCCGGCCAGCAAGCCGTGAGTGGCGAGTGACGAGTGGCGAATAGTCAACAGGGGAGTAATCAGGTTCAATGAAGAAAACGATTGCCTGTGGTTTGCTGCTGCTGACGCTGGTCAGCGGCGCGCTCTGGGCCGCCGCCAAGCCTCCGCAGGAGGTGGTTCAGGATACTTCGGAGCGGATGCTCAGCGCCCTGCACCAGAATTACGCGGCGCTGAAACAGGATTCCAGCCGGATTTACGGGCTGGTCGATCAGATCGTGCTGCCCAATTTCGATTTCGAGCTGATGTCGCGCTGGGTGCTGGGCCGGGCCTGGCAGCAGGCTACTCCCGAACAGCGCCGCCGGTTCACCGAGGAATTCCGCGCCCTGCTGGTGCGCACCTACGCCAAGGCGCTGCTGGAATACGCGAACGAGGAGGTTCGGGTGCCGCCACAACCGAACGCGGACGAGGGCAGTGAGACCACGGTCAAGACCGAGGTTCGGCTAAAAGTCGGCCAGCCGATCCAGATCAACTACAGCATGCATCGCAACCCTGAGGGCTGGAAGGTCTATGACGTGACCGTGGACGGCGTCAGCTTGGTCACCAACTATCGCGGGACCTTCGCCAGCCAGATTCGCGCCAGCGGTCTGGATGCGGTGATCACTGACCTGCAACAACGTAATAGCGCGGGGAATCCCCGCTGATGGCCGAGGCGACCGCCGAGCGCGATGGCGATACCCTGCGGGTCCAGGGCGACCTGGATTTCGATTCGGTCGCGGCGTTATGGGATGCGACCGAATCGTTGCTCGCCGCCGACCCGCCGGCCCGGATCGATCTGAACGAGGTCCGCCGCGCCAGCAGCGCCGGCGTGGCCCTGCTGGTAGCCTGGCTGGGCCAGATCCAGCGCCAGCGGCGGGCAGTGATTTTCGTCAATGTCCCGGCGCAGATGCGGGCGATCATCGAGGTCGCCGATCTGGATACGGTGCTGCCCTTCGCCTGAGGCGAAACATCCCGCCTCTCCCCGCTGTTCCGATCACATTCCGCCCTGATTGTTAAAGTTCGCGAACGAGTCGAGACATAGTATGCAGGCCCAGGACATCGAGCATCTGATCGAGGAACAACTGCCGGGCGCGCGGGCCAGGGTCCGTAGCGATGACGGCGTTCATTTCGAAGCCGTGGTCATCAGTGCGGCCTTTGCGGGCAAGTCGCTGGTTCAGCAACATCGGCTGGTGTACGCGGCGCTGGGCGAGCGGCTGGCGCGCGAGGACATTCACGCCCTGGCGCTCAAGACCTGCACGCCGGATGCCTGGCAACAACAGCAATCCTGACTCCAGGGACGACACCCGAACATGAGCAAACTGATCATCAACGGCGGCGTGCCGCTCCAGGGCGAACTGCGAGCCTCCGGAGCCAAGAACGCGGTGCTGCCGATCTTGGCCGCCACCCTGCTGGCCGATACCCCCATGACCATCCGCAACGTTCCCCATTTGCAGGATGTCACCACGACCATGGAACTTTTGGGGCGAATGGGCGTGGATCTGGTGGTGGACGAGCGGATCAACATCCAGGTGGATCCTCGCTCGATTCGCAGCTTCCAGGCGCCTTACGAACTGGTGCGGACCATGCGCGCCTCGATCCTGGTGCTGGGGCCGCTGGTGGCCCGCTTCGGCCAAGCCGAGGTCTCGCTGCCGGGCGGCTGCGCCATCGGCTCGCGGCCGGTGAACTTGCACATCAAGGGTCTGGAGGCGATGGGCGCCGACATCAAGGTCGAAAATGGCTACATCCGCGCCCGTGCCAACCGGCTGAAGGGCGCCCACATCGTCCTGGACCTGGTCACCGTGACCGGCACGGAAAATCTGCTGATGGCCGCCACCCTGGCCCAGGGCACCACCATCCTGGAGAACGCCGCCCGCGAACCGGAAGTGGTGGATCTGGCCGACTGCCTGAACGCGATGGGCGCCAAGATCGACGGCGCCGGCACCGATACCCTGGTGATCGAGGGCGTGGACCGCCTGCACGGCGCCAACTATCAGGTGATGCCGGACCGGATCGAAACCGGCACTTATCTGCTCGCCGGCGTGATCACCGGCGGCCGGGTCAAAATCAAGGATACCCGCCCGGATACTCTGGAAGCGGTGCTGCTCAAGCTGGAGGAGGCCGGCGTCTGGGTCAACACTGGCCCCGACTGGATCGAGGTGGACATGAACGGCGGCCGGCCCAAGGCGGTGCGCATCCGCACCGCGCCCTACCCGGCGTTCCCCACCGACATGCAGGCGCAGTTCGTGGCGCTCAATGCTGTCGCCGAAGGGGTCGGCATGATCACCGAGACGGTGTTCGAGAACCGCTTCATGCATGTCCAGGAGTTGCACCGGATGGGCGCGCAAATCGAACTGGAAGGCAACACCGCCGTCAGCATCGGCGTTCCCCAACTGACCGGCGCGCCGGTCATGGCGACGGATTTACGCGCCTCGGCCAGCCTGATCCTGGCGGCGCTGGTCGCCAACGGCGACACGGTCGTGGACCGCATCTACCACATCGACCGCGGCTACGACTGCATCGAGGAGAAGCTGTCGCATCTGGGCGCGCGCATCCGTCGGACTGCGGGCTGAGTCCGCGATGACCGCGCCGCTGACGATCGCGCTCTCTAAGGGCCGCATTTTCAAGGAAACCCTGCCGCTGCTGGCGGCGGCGGATATCGTACCGGTCGACGACCCAGACACCAGCCGCAAGCTGATTCTCGACACCAACCAATCCGACGTGAAACTGGTGATCATTCGCGCCACCGACGTACCGACCTACGTGCAGCACGGCGCCGCCGATCTGGGCGTGGCCGGCAAGGACGTGCTGTTGGAGCACGGCGGCGAGGGACTGTACGAACCGCTGGACCTGAAGATCGCCCGTTGCCGACTGATGGTGGCCGGCGATCCCAACCATCGTCCCCGCTCGAGCCGGCCGCGCATCGCCACCAAGTACGCCAACACCACCCGGCGCTGGTTCGCCGACCAGGGCCGGCAGGTGGAAGTGATCAAGCTGTACGGATCAATGGAACTGGCGCCGCTGGTCGGGCTGGCCGACTACATCGTGGACGTGGTGGACACCGGTAATACGCTCAAGGCCAATGGTCTCGCGCCGCTGGAGCATATCGCCGACATCAGTTCGCGGTTGATCGTCAACAAGGCCGCGATGAAGATGAAGCACGCCCGGATCAAGGCGGTGATGGCTAGCATGGCTGCCGCCGCAGGCGCCTGATGTTCGGTCAACAACGACAGTCTTCCGCTTCCGCGCGTTTTCCGTGGACCCTTTGGAGCCGGTCATGCCGAACATCCAACGCCTGAATACCGCCCATCTCGACTTCTGGTCGCGCCTGGAAGCCTTGACCGCCTGGGAAGGCGTCGCCAACGAGGTCGTGACCGCCACGGTGCGCGAGATCCTCGCCCAAGTGCGCGCGCGCGGCGACGACGCCCTGCTGGAATACACCCACCGCTTCGACCGGTTGGAGGTCGAACGCGCCGCCGATCTGGAAATTCCCGCCGAACGGCTGCGGCAGGCGCTCACCGCCATTCCCGCCGAACAGCGCGCGGCGCTGGCAACCGCCGCCGCGCGCATCCGCGCCTACGCCGAGCGGCAGAAACAGGAATCCTGGACCTTCGCCGAAGCCGACGGCACGGTCCTCGGCCAGCAGGTAACGCCGCTGGATCGAGTCGGGTTGTACGTGCCCGGCGGCAAGGCGGCCTATCCGTCCTCGGTGTTGATGAACGCCATTCCGGCCAAGGTCGCGGGCGTGCCGGAAGTGGTCATGGTCGTGCCCGCGCCGGGCGGCGAGTCGAACGAGATGGTGCTGGCCGCCGCCGCCGTGGCCGGCTTGGACCGGGTGTTCCGCATCGGCGGAGCGCAAGCGGTCGCCGCCCTGGCCTACGGCACCGCCACCGTACCCCGGGTGGACAAGATCGTCGGGCCGGGCAACATTTACGTCGCCGCCGCCAAGCGGCAGGTGTTCGGTGCGGTCGGCATCGACATGATCGCCGGGCCGTCGGAAATTCTGGTAGTCTGCGACGGGCTGACCGACCCCGACTGGATCGCCATGGATCTGTTCTCGCAGGCCGAGCACGACGAAGACGCCCAGCCGATCCTGATCAGCCCGGATGCGGCGTTTCTGGACCGGGTTGCGGTTAGCATCGACCGACTGCTGCCGGGGATGGAGCGGCGGGACATCATCGAAGCCTCGTTGATCCGCCGGGCGGCGCTGATTCAGACGCTCGACCTGGCCGAAGCCGCGCAGGTGGTCAACTTCGTCGCCCCCGAGCATCTGGAACTGTCGGTGGAGCAGCCGGAGGAACTGCTGCCGCTGATCCGCCACGCCGGCGCGATCTTCATGGGCCGTTACACCGCCGAGGCGCTGGGCGATTATTGCGCCGGTCCCAATCATGTGCTGCCCACTTCAAGGACCGCGCGGTTTTCCTCGCCGCTGGGCGTCTACGATTTTCAGAAGCGCACCAGCCTGATTCATTGTTCGCCCGCCGGAGCCGCGACCTTGGGTCAAACGGCTTCAATACTGGCGCGGGGCGAAGGCTTGACCGCTCACGCACGGTCGGCGGAATTGCGGTTGGAGCGTACCGCGCTCGGTTAATTGCCGCCGTGGGTTCCTGGCCTCAAGCCGTGCGCGCCAGATGACCAAACGACTGGCCGGCGCAATCTGAATTCCCACCGCTTCAAGGGGCTGGAAACAGCCCTCAGTCTCCAGGAGAATTCCTTGTTCCCTAGCGACACCATCTGTCGCCCTATCCGTTTAGGCTCTTTGGTATTTCCCGGTATTGGCAACTCATTGATTTATAATAATATATAAGGCTTGGCGGAAGTCTGGATTTGACTGTTAATTCCTTTCTGTCTGAATACAAGATTATGATTTTAAATATATTTATATTTTAAGGCTACAAAATAGGTTGGAATCTTATTAAAGCCCAGCATATTGCAGTGCGGCAAAAAGAGCACAACTTATTGTTTTTAAATAATTATCTTATTCCGGGAATTCCCAAAGAGCCCGAATCTTGCGGTCGAATTCCGAATCAGCGTATCGGGATGCGCCACAAGTACCAGGTGGCGATCGTGCGGTACGGACTCCAAGGCTGACCGATTTTAGCCATTTGCCCACGGGTGAGCGCGGCTGCCAATCCTTTGAGACGGCGATAACCTTCGCGCACGCCGCGATCATCCACAGGCAAGACGTCCAGTCGCGCCAAGCCGAAGATAAGCAACATTTCCACCGTCCAGCGGCCGACTCCGCGCAGCGCTGTCAGCCGTTCGATCAAAAGCTCATCGGGCAACTTGAGCGCTTGGGTGCGCGTGGGAATTACCCCGTCCAGCGCGGCCTGCGCGATACCGCGGATGGCGGCGAGTTTGGCGGCTGAAAAACCGCACGCGCGTTGTTGTGCTAGTTCGGTATTGAGCAATTGTTCGGGCGAGGGAAACGACGCGGCGGGATAAAGCGCCAGCAGGCGCGCCAGAATGGCGTCGCCCGCTTTGGAGTGGAGCTGCTGGTAAGCGATGGCGCGCACCAAGGCTTCGTAAGGTTCGCGGGCTTGTCGGAGCTGGAGCTGGCAAGGCCCGATCATGGCAATGTGACGAGCCCAATCACCATCCAGGCTGGCGAGATACGCCGTCGCTTGGCGGTGGAATTCCGTCGGAGGATTCGCCGCGGTCATCGTCTTCGGTTTTCAAAAGCCTGGGGGACAGGGTTGGGGTTGGGGTCGGCATGGGTTTCGGAAAGAGCCGGGAACGCGCAGCATCCGACCGCCGCGCGTCATGCCGACGCCGCTACTGATCGTACCGCATCTTGACGTAGGAACCCGGTGCGTCCTCGATGGGCTTCAGCTTGCCGTCGCCCGGCGCGCGGGCCGGCACTTGCGGGCCAGCATGGGGTTGCAGCCAGGCCAGCCAGTCCGGCCACCAAGAGCCGTCCTGCTTGACCGCGTCCTTAAGCCAGTCGTCGGGATTCGGCGGGGTTTTCGGATTGAGCCAGAAGCCGTACTTGTCGGACGAGGCCGGATTGATGACCCCGGCGATGTGGCCCGACCCACTCAGCACAAACTTCACCGGCCCACCGACCAGTTGCGTGCCGGCGTAGGTGGATTTCCACGGGGCGATGTGGTCCTCGTAGGCCGACAGGAAACAGACCGGCGTTTTGATCTTGCGCAGATCAATCGGTATGCCCGCCAGGGTGATGCCGCCCGGTTCGCGCAGCAGATTCTTCTGGTACATGTTGCGCACGTAGAAGCTGTGCATGTCGCGCGGCATCCGGGTGGAATCGGAATTCCAGTACAGCAGGTCGAAGGGATAGGGGTCCTTGCCGAGCAGGTAATTGTTGACCACGAAGAACCAGATCAAATCGTTAGCGCGCAACATGCTGAATACGCCGGCCATCTGGCTACCGTCCAGATAGCCTCGCTCGCCCATCTGCTTCTCCAGCAGGGTGATCAGTTCCTCGTCGATGAACACCTCCAGTTCGCCCGGCTCGCTGAAGTCGGTCATGCAGGCGAAGCAGATGGCGCTTTGCACCCGCTTGTCCCTCTTGGCCGCCAGATAGGCCAGCGTGGTCAACAGGATGGTGCCGCCCAGGCAGTAGCCGGCGGCGTTGATTTCCCGCTCGCCGGTGGCCTGCTCGATGGCGTCCATTCCCTCCACGATGGACAGCATGTAATCCTCGAATTTCTTGTGCGCCAGTTGCTCGTCCGGGTTGATCCAGGAGGTCATGAACACCGTGAAGCCCTGGTCCACCATCCATTTGACCATCGAGTTTTTGGGCCGCATGTCCATGATGTAGAACTTGTTGATCCACGGCGACACGAACAAAAACGGCTTCTGATAGACGGTCGGCGTGCTGGGGTTGTACTGGACCAGTTGCATCAACTCGTTCTGGAAGACGACCTTGCCCGGCGTCACCGCGATGTTCTCGCCCGGCGTGAACGCCTTGAGGTCGGTCATCTTGATTTGCAACTGACCGCGCCCGCGTTCTAGATCTTCCAGCAGGTTTTGCAGGCCCTTGACCAGATTATCGCCACTGGAATCCAACGTGGCCTTGAGCACGGTGGGATTGGTGTGGACGAAGTTGGTCGGGGCCATCGCGTCCACGAACTGGCGGGTATAGAACTGCACCTTGCGGGCGGTCTTGTCGTCCATGCCCTCGACCTGGCGGACCAGTCCCTGCACGCTGTCGGCGGCCAGTAGATAGGACTGCTTGATGAAATCGAACACCGCGTTTTCCGCCCATTGCTCGTCCGCGAAACGCTTGTCGCCGGGCGGCGGCTTGATGACTGGCTGGGTTTCGTGGCCCAACATCCGCTGGGAGGTGGACTGCCAGAGGTCAAGGTAATTTTTCCAGAAGCCGATTTGCGCTTCGATCAGCTTTTCCGGATTCTTCAGCAGCTTATCGAAGAATTCCTGAAACGATTTGCCAATGATGGCCGGATCGAGGAGCGGAATCTGATCGTTGTGCTCCTGGCGTTTGAGATATTCCTGCAACACCCGCTGGCTTTGTTCGACGATCTTGGAAAAATTCTGAGCCAGCTTGTTGAGGTCGGCGGCAGTCTTGGCGTCGGGTGTGGGGGCCTTGGTAGTTTCAGTCATGGGGATGCCTCCTTGGAGGGTGGTAACCCCATAACTATAGTTGAGAATTTAGGAGGAGGTCGGTTCGGATTCGGATTCGACGAAGGCCACTCGTTCGTAGACCTCGGCCAACTGCAACACACAGCCGATGTTGGCGATTTCAACTTGGGCATCCAGCCCATCGGCGACTGAATAGAGCCATTGTCCATCCGTTTGCCGGCGGAAATGTTCGATGCGCGGCTGGTCTTGGGCGACCAGCAGGTAGTCGTTCAGCGATTCCAACGCGCGGTAATGGGCGAATTTTTCGCCCCGGTCGTAAGCCGCCGTGCTGTCGGATAGCACTTCGATGATCACCGTGGGATTGAGCAGGGTATCCACGTGTTGATCCTCGAACCGGGGTTCGTCGCAGACGACTACGACATCCGGGTAGGTGTACAGGCCGGTGGGACTGACCTTGACCCGCATGTCGTTGACATAACCTTCGCAGCGACGACCGCCCAGTTGGTTGCCGATGCGTCGCGCCAGATTAAAAGTGATGCGGTTATGGTTGCGGCTGGCGCCGCTCATCGCGTAGATGCGCCCGTTGAGATACTCGCTCTTGGTTTCCGCCTGACGTTCCAGCGCCAGATAGTCGGCGGCGGTGATGAATTGTTCGGCAGGTCGGGACATGGTGAATCCTCCAGATCAAAGGCGGGCGAATACCCGCCGGGCGGCGGCAAGGGTCGCTTCGATGTCCGCTTCAGTATGCGCCGACGACATGAATCCCGCCTCGAAGGCGGACGGCGCCAGATAGACGCCCTCGGCCAGCATCCCGTGAAAGAACGCCTTGAAGCGTTCGACATCGCAGGCGACCGCCTGGGCGTAGGTAGTCACGGTTTCGCCAGTGAAGAAAACGCCGAACATCCCGCCGACGGAATTCGCGGTCAGCGGCACACCATTTTCGCGGGCGGCGGCGACCATGCCCTCGCACAGTCGCCGGGTCTTGGCGGCGAGTTCGGCATGGAAACCGGGCGCGGAGATCAGCTCCAACGTCGCCAGTCCCGCCGCCATCGCCACTGGATTGCCCGACAGCGTACCGGCCTGATAGATCGGTCCCAACGGCGCCAGTTTTTCCATGATTGCCCGCTGGCCGCCGAACGCGCCGACCGGCATCCCGCCGCCGATGATCTTGCCGAGCGTGGTCAGATCCGGCTTGACTTGGTACAACGCCTGCGCGCCGCCCAAGGCCACCCGGAAGCCGGTCATCACCTCGTCGAAGATCAGCACGCTGCCGTATTGATCGCACAACGCACGCAAGCCTTCCAGAAAACCGGGCGCGGGTGGGATGCAGTTCATGTTGCCGGCGACCGGCTCGACGATGACCCCGGCGATTTCCTCGCCCATCGTCACGAATGCCTCCCGAACCTGGGGCAGATCGTTGTAGGTCAGAGTCACGGTCTGCGCCGCCAGCGCCGCCGGCACGCCGGGCGAAGTCGGCACGCCCAAGGTGAGTGCTCCGGAACCGGCCTTGACCAGCAGCGAGTCGGAATGGCCGTGGTAGCAGCCCTCGAACTTGACGATCTTGTCGCGGCCGGTGAAGCCGCGCGCCAGTCGGATGGCGCTCATGGTCGCCTCGGTGCCGGAATTGCACATCCGCACCAGTTCCATGGATGGGACGAGTTCCTGAATCCGCCGCGCCATGACTGTTTCGATGGCGGTGGGAGCGCCAAAACTCAGGCCGTTGGCGGCGGCGTCCTGCACCGCGCGCACCACCGCCGGATGGGCGTGGCCGGCGATCATCGGTCCCCAGGAGCCAACATAGTCGATGTAACGGCGGTCGTCCTCGTCGTGCAGGTAGGCGCCCGCGCCGCGCTTGAAGAAAATCGGCGTGCCGCCGACGCTGCGAAAGGCGCGCACCGGCGAATTGACGCCGCCTGGAATATAATTTTGAGCTTCGGTAAAGAGTTGGGCGGAACGGGTCATGGCGGAATTCCTCACACGAACAGGGCGGCGAAACGACGGGCGGCGGCCTGGATGTCGGGCTGGCCGAAGACCCCGCTGACTACCGCCAGCGCGTCGGCGCCCGCGTCCAGCAGCAGCGGCGCGTTGGCTGGGGTGATGCCGCCGATGGCGACGATGGGGACGCGCAGCGCCGCACGGGCTTGCCGCAGCAATTCAATGGGTGAGCGAATTTCGGTCGGTTTGGTTGGCGAGGGAAAAAAGGCCCCGAACGCAACGTAGTCGGCCCCGGCCCGCGCGGCTTCCAGCGCCAAGTCCAGCCGGTCGTAACAGGACACGCCGATGATCGCGTTCCCACCCAACCGGGCGCGGGCGGTGGCGAACGCCGGATCGTCCTGCCCGACATGGACGCCGGCCGCGCCAACCTGGGCGGCCAGTTCCACGTCGTCGTTGATGAGCAGCGGAACCTGATGAAGTCGGCACAATTTGTTCAGTGCTTCGGCCTGCGCCAACCGGCGCGCGGCATCGCGGCTCTTGTCGCGGTACTGGATCATGCGAGCGCCGCCCAGAATCGCCTGCTCAACCGCGGCGGTCAGTCGATCATCGGGTAGCAGGAAGGCATCGGTGACTGCGTATAGGCCACGGCAGGACGGTTTGTTCATCGGAAATCTCACAGAAAAGTTGCAGGTCTTGCATCGGTCCCAGTCATCTTGGAAGCGCCCGCGCCATCAGCGCCGCCATGCCTTGCCATCGGCGCAATCCAACCGTGTTTCGCCCCTCTCCTCCAGCGTTGCCGGTTTTCCGATGCGCCAACAGCGGCGCACTATGTTCCGCTGCCGCCCCCAATCGTTGCCGCGCCAGTCGCGGTAGCCATGGGCGTTCAAGGTCAAGTTCCTCCTTTCGGTACTCATTACGCGGGGCCTCGGTAGGCAGTGGCCCAGAACAGCCGGTTAGGGATTTGTTGCCCGCCACCGACCTGATAACTGGCTTGCAGGGATCGCCAAGCGTACTTTTGAGCCCGATAGACGACGGAACAGAGCGATTCTTCCGCATGGGAACCGTGACCCTGGGCCAGCAGGGCGGCGATGGCGGACGCCAGGGTGCAACCGGAACCGTGGTGACTATCCGGCAAGCGCGGCCAGCGCCAGGTTTCCAGCAGTCGATTATTGCCGTACAGCGTGTTAACGATATCGCCGGTCGGTTCGTGCCCGCCGGTGATCAACACGTAGCGGCAACCGCGCGCCAGCAGGGCCATGGCGCAAGCCTCCAGGGTGTCGGCTTCCGGCGCTAGCCGGCGGGCCTCGATGCTGTTGGGCGTCAGCACGGTGGTCAGTGGCAGTAGCAGGATCTGGATCGCTTCGATCAGCGCCGCGCTGGCCAGCTCGGTTCCGCCACCCGCCGCCAGCACCGGGTCGAGCACCACCGGGATGCGGGGATAAGCGGCAAACAACGCGCGCAGGGCGGCGGCATTATCGGCGCTGCCGATCACGCCGATCTTGAACGCCGCCACCGGCATGTCCTCCAGCACCGCCCGCGCCTGAGCGAGTACCTGATCCGGCTCGACGGGCAACAACGCCTGGACGTTGTGGGTGTCCTGCACGGTCAGGGTGGTAATGACCGGCGCGGGATGGCAGCCCAGGCTAACCAGGGTTTCGATGTCGGCGGCGATACCGGCCCCACCGCTGGGATCATTGCCGGCCAGGATCACGACTACGGGAGGCGGGAGAGGAGTGGAAGGGGTCAAGCCAATGCTCCAGAGCGGGATGAAAGTATGAATTCTAACAAACGCCGCGGCTTTTTCGGGATGCGCCGCCATGGGACAATGACCGCCGCGAAATCGGCGCGGACGGAAGGCATGAGCGTATGAAGAAATATATGTGTCTAGTTTGTGGATTTATTTATGACGAGGAAAAGGGCTGGCCGGATGACGGCATTCCGCCGAGCACCCGGTGGGACGACGTGCCGCCAACCTGGACCTGCCCCGAGTGCGGCGCTACCAAGGACGACTTTGAAATGATCGAGATTTAGAGGGCGCGACATGATCACTCTTCCGGGGCGTATTCAACTCAGCTCAGGCGATATTACCCAATTGCCGGTGGATGCCATCGTCAACGCCGCCAACCGTTCGCTGCTGGGCGGTGGCGGGGTGGACGGCGCCATTCATCGCGCCGCCGGCCCGGAACTGCTGGCCGAGTGCCGCACGCTGGACGGTTGCGAGACGGGGCAGGCCAAGATCACCCGAGGTTATCGCCTGCCGGCCCGCCATGTCATCCATACCGTTGGGCCGATCTGGCAAGGCGGTGACGGGGGCGAGCCGGAACTGCTGGCGGCCTGCTATCGCAACAGTCTGAAGCTGGCGGTGGAGCATGGCGTCCGCACCATCGCCTTTCCCGCGATCAGTTGCGGGGTGTACGGCTATCCGCTGGACGAGGCGACGCGCATCGCGGTGCGCGAGATCAAGGCTTTCCTCGCCAAGGATGACCGGATCGAGACGGTCTATCTGGTCTGTTTCGGCGGGGAGACGCGCGCGGCTTGCGAGCGAGCGCTGGGAGAAGCGTGAGTGGCGACGGGCTGGCGTATCGAACCAGACCATCCAACCGGCGGGGTTGGCTGGATACGCCAGCGTCTTATGGGGAACGGGTTTACAGGCGGATGAGCGGGGGACGGTCGGCGGCGCCGCTGTTCGGCCCCAGAGGCGTGGCGGGTCGTTCCCCCGAAGGGAGAGGGCGTTCGTACCGGTATTGCAGGGTCCGCGCCTGACCCTCCTGCTCCTCCTGAAGTTGGCGCAGGGCATCGGCCACCATCGCCGCGAACAGGGCTTCGGCGTGAGACCGCCAGTATTCGTGATCCACGATCGCGGCGGCGTGGGATGCGCTACTCGGGGCGGCGGCGGGAACCGGGTAGTACAGCAGGGCCATCAACAAAACACCGGTGGCCGCAAGCAGAGAAGCTGGCAGCAGATAGATACCGAAATTGCGAATAGTGCGGATTGTGTCGCGCATGACTCACCTCTGGCGATGCCGGCGGAAGACAAATCTTGTATAATAATTAGCCAAGCTTATCCCGATATTTCCGGTCAAGTCAAGTGAAACACGGGAAATTCTTGTACAAATTCTTTAACCAAGTTTAGCACCAGGATTTTGAGGCGCAAGCCGAGCCTTGGCCCGACTTGCCTGAAAGGGATCAGCTCTCCTGCTGTTTCTTGTAGGCGGTGTGCAGCTTTTGCTGGATCTCGCTCGGCACCGGGTCGTAGTGGCTCAGTTCGACGTTGTAGGAACCGAGGCCAGCGGTCATGGATTTCAACTGCGACTCGTAGCCTTCCAGTTCCGCCATCGGCACCTGGGCCCGGATGATGCTCATGCCGCGCGGCCCGGCGTCGGTGCCCGCGATGCGCCCGCGCCGGCTGGACAAGTCGCCGGTGATGGCGCCGACGCAATCGCCCGGCGCCCGGACTTCCAGGTTGACGATCGGTTCCAGCACGATCGGCTTGGCCTTGCCGACCGCGTCCAGAAAGGCTTCCCGTCCGGCGGTGACGAAGGCGATTTCCTTGGAATCCACCGGATGATACTTGCCGTCATAGGCGATGGCGCGCACGTCCTGTACCGGATAGCCGGCCACCGCGCCTTCCTGCAAGGCCTCGCGGACGCCCTTCTCCACCGCCGGCAGGAACGAAGTCGGGATGGTGCCGCCCACCACCGCGCTGACAAACTCGAAGCCGGCGTCGCGCGGCAGCGGTTCGATCCGCATGAACACCTCGCCGAACTGGCCGGCGCCGCCCGTCTGTTTCTTGTGGCGATGGTGGCCCTCGGCGTTCTGGCTGATGGTCTCCTTGTAGGCGATCTTGGGCGGCCTGGTCTCGACTTGCAGGTTGTAGCGCTGCTGCATCTTTTCCAGGGTGATGCGCAGGTGCAGGTCGCTCAGGCCGCGCAGCACGGTTTCCTTGGTGTGCGCGTTGTGTTCCAGCGCCAGGCAGGGGTCTTCCTCCAGCAGCTTATGCACGGTGTCGGACAGCTTCTGCTCGTCGCCGCGGGTGGCGGCGCGGATGGCCAGCCCGAACAGCGGGGTGGGAAAGCGCAGCGGCCGCAGGCGAATCTGGTCCTCGTCGTGAGAGTCGTGCAGCACCACGTCGCGGTGAATGTCGTCCACCTTGGCCACCGCGCAGAGGTCGCCGGGAATGGCGGTCGCCACCTCGGGATGTTCCTTGCCGTGGATGTGGAACAGGTGACTGACCTTGAAGGGCTTGCGACCGTCGCCGATGAAAAGCTGGCTATCCTTGGTGAGGACGCCCTGATGGACGCGGAAGATGCCGAGCTTGCCGATGAACGGGTCGATCAGTACCTTGAAAACGTGCGCCACCGCGTGCTGCCTGGGATCGGGCGCAGCGCGCGGTCCGTCGACCGCCTCGCCTTCGCCCTTCAGGAACGGTTCGAGGTTGCCTTCGAGGGGGTTGGGCAGCAGCTTGGCGAACGCGTCCAGCAGTTCCTTGATCCCGGCGCCGGTGCGGGCCGAGACGAAGCAAATCGGGATCAAATGACCTTCCCGCAACGCTTTTTCGAACGGTGCGTGCAGTTGCCCGGGTTGCAAATCCTCGCCCTGCTCCAGATACAGCGCCATCAGCTCCTCGTCCACCTCGACCACCTGATCGATCAGGGCGGAGTGGGTGGCGGCCACGCTGGAAAAATCGCTGTCCCCGGCGGAATTGAAGAAGCAATCCACCACGCTGGCGGCGTTGTTAGCCGGCAGGTTGATCGGCAGGCATTCCTTGCCAAAGCTTTCCTGTATCTGGTCCAGCAGGCCGGGCAGGTCGATGTTCTCGGCGTCGATCTTGTTGACGATGATCATCCGGCACAGGCGGCGCTCGGCGGCGCGCTCCAGCATCCGTTGCGTCATCGCCTCGATGCCGGTCTGGGCGTTGATGACCACCGCCACCGTTTCCACCGCCGGCAACACGGCGATCGCCTGACCGATGAAATCGGGGAAACCCGGGGTGTCGATCAGATTGACGTGGGCGCCGTCGTAATCGAAATGGACCAGGGCGGCGTCCAGCGAATGCTGGTGCGCCTTTTCCTGCGGGTCGAAATCGCAAACCGTGTTGCCTTTTTCCACGACGCCGGGCGTGGGCAACTTGCCGGCGCGATGCAGAATGGACTCCACCAGGGTGGTTTTTCCAGCCGCGCCATGCCCGACCAGGGCGATGTTGCGGATGGATTCGGTGGTGTGGCTCATCAGGGCCTCCTGTCGGTAGGATTCAGTACGGTATGGTTTTTCGATCAGACGATTCCGATCCAAGACCGGCAAGTTTACAGGAAGGGTCACGGTTTCTCATGCCGGCGGCGGCATTTTTTTGCCGGGATTCGCGGGATTTTGGAGGCGCGGCTTGGCCAGCCGGCGATTCAGCAGGCCCCGGCTGGTCGGGGGATGGGGTAGACGTCGAAGCGGGTATTGGGCGCGGTGATCCGGAAGCCGGGCGGCGGTCCGACCAGCGCCGGAGCCAGCCGGGGCCGTTTCACCACCACCCGCCGGCGGGCGCTGGCCAGGGCGGCAGACAGCAGTTCGGGGGCATCGTCGTCGTCCCCGGCGAATTGCCGCAGCAAGCGCAGATCCTTGCTGCTCAGCGCCGCTTTTCGGCGGGGTGGATACATCGGGTCCAGATAGACAACGTCCGGTCGCTGGTCGCACGCGAGTTTTTGCAGATAGTCCCGCCCGTCCGCCACGGTCAGGCCGAGCCGAGCCGCCACCAGCGGGCCGAGGTCCGGGGCGCGGGCGGCGCGGTCCAGACCGTCGCGCAGCAGGGCGGCGATAAGTGGGGAACGTTCCACCAAGCGCACCACGCAGCCCAGGCAGGCCAATACGAAGGCGTCGCGGCCCAGTCCGGCGGTGGCGTCCACCACAGTCGGCGCCGAGCCGCGCTTCAGCCCGACCGCGCGCGCCAGCGCTTGATTGCGCCCCCCACCGAACCGGCGCCGGTGGGCGACCGCGCCCGCCGCGAAGTCGGCGTAAACCGGGCCGGGCGCATGCGGCCCCAGTTCCCGCAATTCCAGCCGCTCCGACGTCATCACC
>WBUJ01000051.1 GCA_008933795.1 Candidatus Contendibacter sp.
CGCCCCAAGCATTCCCCGCCCGACGATGAACTCGATCACCGGTTCCAGACCCTGCCGGGTCTTGAGATTGGTGAACACGAACGGCCGCTCGCCGCGCATTTTACGGGCGTCGCGCTCCATCACTTCCAGCGATGCCCCCACATGGGGCGCCAGGTCGATCTTGTTGATCACCAACAGGTCGGAGCGGGTGATGCCCGGGCCGCCCTTGCGCGGGATCTTGTCGCCGGCGGCCACGTCGATCACGTAGATCGTCAAATCCGACAGTTCCGGACTGAAAGTGGCGCTCAGGTTGTCGCCACCGGATTCCACCATCACCAAATCCAGGTCGGGAAAACGCTCGCACAATTGCGCCACCGCCGCCAGATTCATCGAGGCGTCTTCCCGAATCGCAGTGTGGGGGCAACCGCCGGTTTCCACCCCGACGATCCGTTCCGGTTCCAGCGCCTGGGCGCGGGTCAGGAACTGGGCGTCCTCGTAGGTGTAGATGTCGTTGGTGACCACCGCGATTTGATAGCGGTCGCGCAGGGCCTTGCACAACGCTTCGACCAGGGCGGTCTTGCCGGAACCGACCGGACCGCCCACGCCGACGCGGAGGGGGGATTTGTTCATGGGCGAATTTCTCCTGCGGTTATGACCGGAATAACCGCGAATACTGCGTTTCGTGCAGCGCGCCGGCCAGGGCCAGCCCCGGCGCGGCGGCGCCGATCGCTTCATCCGGCAGCGTCAGCCCGCCAGCCACCGCCGCCGTGATAACCGGACCGGCGGCGACCAGCAACCGCTGGCTGGCGGTCTGGCCGAGCGGAATCAATCGGGTGGCGGCGGCGACCTGGTTCTCGACCCAAGCCCAGGCGTAGCCGGTGGCCGCTTCCGGCAACGGAATCTCCCACTTCACCGCCGCCAGGCTGAACAGGGTGGCGAAACAGACGCGCGGCGCGTTCCGCCACGGCTCCGCATCCTGGATGCCCAGATCGCTCAGCAACCGGGCCAACGCCGCGCCGAGATGTCGGTCTTCCCGTTGCAATTCCGCCGCTTCACGTGAGGCGTACAACCGGGCGTTCCAGCGCCGCACCGTTTCCACATCCGCTGCCTGCCAAGCCCGATACAACCGGGCGAAGATGGGCAAATCCAGCCGCCGCACCGTGTGGTCGAGCAGACCAAGAATCCACTCGCCGGCGCTGGCTTCATCGTGAACCCAGCCCCGCTCCACCGCGCATTCCAGGCCTTGCGAATAGGCATAGGCGCCCACCGGCAGAGCGGGACTGCACAATTGCAACAGGCGCGGCAGAGCGGCGGGATTAATGGTCGTGCCCGTGGTGATGGCCACCGCCGTAAGCGCCGGCTTCCGGCTCGAACGGCGCCTGCTCGTCAATCACGGTCAGACCCAGTTCCCGCGCCATGCCGTCCAGGACGTGATCGTGCAGGTAGCGTAGCCAGCCGGGGCCAATCTCCAAGGCAACGTGGCGGTTACCGAGATGGTAGGCGGCGCGCGCCAGCAGCAATGGCTCGTCGGTCCGGGCGGTGGAAACGGTTTCCGGAGCGGCGCGCACCTCGATCACCCGACCGTCGGCGGTGCGCAACCGGTCGCCATGCCGCAACACCGTGCCGCGTGGTAGAAACAGCCCCACCTCTTCGCCGCTGTCCAATCGCGTCCGCAGCCGGCTTTTCTGGCGCAGATCGAACGGCAGGGTCAGCGTTGCCCGAGTGGGCAAGTCCGCGCTCAGGCGCTCGACGATTTGTAGTTCGACGGGGTCGGTGGCGTCCATGAGCGACCTCAAAACAGGAAATAGCGCTGCGCCAGTGGCAGCACCGTGGCGGGTTCACACGTGAGCAGCACGCCGTCCGCCCGCACCTCGTAGGTCTGCGGGTCCACTTCGATCCGGGGCAAGCTGTCGTTGTGGATCAGGTCGCGTTTGCCGATAGCGCGGGTATCCCGCACCGCCGCCAGCATCCGCCGCAGACCCAGCGCATCCAGCGCGCCGCTGTCGAGCGCCGCCTTGGACGTGAAGGTCAAACAGGTGGCCGCCAGCGCCCCGCCGAACGCGCCGAACATCGGTCGGTAATGCACCGGCTGCGGCGTCGGAATCGAAGCGTTGGGGTCGCCCATCGGCGCGGCGACGATGAAGCCGCCCTTGATGATCAGCGCCGGCTTGACCCCGAAGAACGCCGGTCGCCACAGCACGATGTCGGCCAGCTTGCCGACTTCCAGCGAGCCGACCCGATGGCTGATACCGTGGGTGATAGCGGGATTGATGGTGTATTTGGCGACATAGCGCTTGACCCGGAAATTATCGGCGCGCTCACCTCCCCCCTCTCCATTCATGGAGAGGGGGGTTGAGGGGGTGAGGTCACCTCGCTGTATCTTCATCTTGTGCGCGGTCTGCCAGGTGCGGGTGATGACCTCGCCGACCCGGCCCATGGCCTGCGAGTCGGAAGAGATCATCGAGAATGCGCCCAGATCGTGCAGGATATCCTCGGCGGCGATGGTCTCGCGGCGGATGCGCGAATCGGCAAAGGCCACGTCCTCGGGAATGCCGGGATCGAGATGGTGGCAGACCATCAGCATGTCGAGGTGCTCGTCCACCGTGTTGACCGTGTAGGGCCGGGTGGGATTGGTGGAGGACGGCAAGACGTTGGGTTCACCGCAGGCGCGGATGATGTCCGGGGCATGGCCGCCGCCCGCGCCTTCGGTGTGGTAGGTGTGAATCGCCCGACCCTTGAAGGCGGCGAGGGTGTCCTCGACGAAACCGGATTCGTTCAAGGTATCGGTGTGAATCGCCACCTGCACATCGTAGCGCTCGGCGACTTCCAGACAATTGTCGATGGCCGCTGGCGTGGTGCCCCAATCCTCGTGCAGTTTCAGCCCCATCGCGCCGGCTTCGATCTGTTCCTCCAGTGCCGCCGGCCGACTGGCGTTGCCCTTGCCGAGAAAGCCGAGGTTCATCGGCAAACTTTCGGCCGCTTGCAGCATTCGCCGCAGATTCCAGGGGCCGGGCGTACACGTCGTGGCGTTCGTCCCCGTGGCCGGGCCGGTGCCGCCGCCGATCATCGTGGTCACGCCCGACATCAGCGCTTCCTCGACTTGCTGCGGACAGATGAAATGGATATGGCTGTCGATGCCGCCGGCGGTGGCGATCAGCCCCTCGCCGGCGATGGCTTCGGTGCCGGGGCCGATGATGATGTCCACGTCTGGCTGCACGTCGGGGTTGCCGGCCTTGCCGATGCCGGCAATCCGTCCGTCCTTGATGCCGATATCGGCTTTGACGATGCCCCAGTGATCCACGATCAGCGCGTTGGTGATGACGGTATCCACCGCGCCCTCGGCCTGCGTCCGCTGCGACTGGCCCATGCCGTCGCGGATCACCTTGCCGCCGCCAAATTTCACTTCCTCGCCGTAAATCGTGTAGTCGCGCTCGACCTCGATCCACAGTTCGGTATCGCCCAGCCGAACCCGGTCGCCGGTGGTGGGGCCGTACATGTCCGCGTAGGCGCGGCGGTCGATGCGGCTCATGGCTTGTCCTCCAGCGGACCCATAATCGCGGCGCGGAAGCCGTACACCTCGCGCGCGCCAGCGTATTCGACCAGATCCACCTCGCGTTCCTGGCCCGGCTCGAAGCGCACGGCGGTGCCGGCGGGGATGTCGAGCCGGCAACCGCGCGCTTGCGCCCGGTCGAAGCGCAGGGCGGGATTGGTCTCGAAAAAGTGGTAGTGCGAACCGACCTGAATCGGACGGTCGCCGGTATTGGCCACGGTCAGTCGCACGACGCGGCGACCGGCGTTGAGTTCAAGGTCACCGTCGGCGGTGACGATTTCGCCGGGGATCAAAGGCGTCTCCTCAGGGAATCGGGTTATGCACGGTGACCAGTTTGGTGCCATCGGGGAAAGTGGCCTCGATTTGTACTTCGGGGATCATTTCCGGGATACCTTCCATCACGTCGTCGCGGGTCAGCAGGGTGCGGCCGTGGCTCATCAGGTCCGCCACGGTCCGGCCTTCCCGCGCGCCTTCCAGCAGGGCGCAGGAAAGGTAGGCGACAGCTTCTGGATAATTGAGTTTCAGGCCCTTGGCCTTGCGCCGTTCCGCCAACAGACCGGCGGTGAACAACAGCAGCTTGTCTTTTTCGCGGGGCGTTAGCTCCATGAAAGGTTTTCTCGCGGTGGTCAGGTATTCCAGAAGCGGGAGGGGCAGGGCAGACGTTTCAATAGAGCCGGTCTAAGCAAGCTCCATGCCATGATAAAAAACCGCCGGGCGCGCGCCGCCGATGGCCCCAGATAACGACTGATGAGTACACCGTCCAGTTGGCTGACGGCAACCAACTCTCCTTCTTCCTTCGGGAGGGAGGTCGGAGGGGAGGGCGCTGTCGGCTCCCCCCATCTGGCGCGGATAGCGTTGACCAAGTCCGGCGGCGAGCCCGCGCAAACCAATGTGGCGCAAACCGGTTGACCTCGCAAGCCCCATGAAGCGTCGAGAGCGGTATCGCCGCCGGCGTAGCGGCCCTGTTCGAGATACAGCGGCTCGCCGTCGCGCCACAGTTCGAAATCCTGCCGATACTCGCCAGCCATGAAGGTTTCGCCTGCCGCCGGTCGGCCCAGACAGAAGATTTCCCAACCCAGAAACCGGGCGTCGCCCTGGAGTTCGATGCGGGTGAGCGCGTGGACGCGCGCGCCGCTGTAGAGGATATTCTCCTGCGGCAGCCATTCCAGCGCAGCGCCGGCGGCGACAGTCAAAAGCTGGGTCTGGCGGGCGAAGGGGCCGGCGCTGCGATAAAACTTGCCAGCGGCGGGCGTGGTGATGAGGGCGTGAGCGCCCACGTCTACCGACGTCTCGATGCGCAGTTCGTCGCCGCCAACCACGCCGCCGGGCGGATGCAGGAGGGCGACGTGGCAAACGCTATCGCCTTCGGGATAGAACGGCCGCTGCACTTGCAGAGGGCCTTGGTGCGAATGTCGCCCCAGAACAGTGCGGGTCTTCCGGCGTTGAAAGCTCAGGGTCAGGTGGGCTTGCCAGCCGGTGGGGAATGCATGGGTGGTCATCACGCTTGGAGTTTGTTGTTTCTGCTCTATACCGCTTTCTGTAACGGCAGTTGGGTTTGCTGCTCACGTAGAGAACCTTGATGCGCATGATCCGTCCTTAGAGGCTGTAGAAACCCCCGGGCGGAAAAATCCGCCCGTTGAGTTGCCAGTTCCCGCGCTGGTTCACCGCATTTCCATCTCGTCCAGATGCGGGTCGAACTGCTGGATCATCTCCGCCAGGCTGCGAATTTCCTCCAGCGTGGGCGCATTCGCCGCCTCCGCGTCGGGGCCAGTCCCGGAGAACACCAGCCGGGCCAACTGCTTGAATTCGCGCAGGCCATCATCCTTCTCGTCGATGGCCTCCATGACCTCGCCGCATTGCACCAGTTGAGTAAAGAAGCTGTGGCCTTCCTGTTGGGCGCGCGCCAGGGCGCCAATGCCCGCCAGCCAGATTTGACTGGCCAGGGCCAGCGTGTCTTCCACCTTGCGCGTTTCGCGCATGCGTTGCTGCAATTGTTGGTACGCCATGTTCGCTACTCCTGTAAAAAACCAAGAACGCTCATCCCTGACAGCCGATTCCCCGCAAACTCCGGGCCACCCTCAACGATGATTACCGATTGCGCCTGCTCCTCGGCCAGCCCAGTCCGGCTACCGCATAGCGCGATGGCTCTGCTCCCTTTTGCGGGGGAAGGTCCCGCCCTTCCAGTACCGGGTACACCCTTCGCATTACCGCCTTAAGGAAAGGCGAAATTTCCGTTATCCATCTGCATGAGCGAGCGCGTAGGCGCCAGTGCGCTCTTGCGGTGCGCGTCAGCGCGCGGCAGCAGATGATCAAAATAGAACTCGGCCGTTTGAATCTTGGCTCGATAGAACTCAGCCGATTCCGCGCCCTTGCCACTCAGCAGCAAGGCGTTGGCCTTGGCGGCTTGCAAGGCCCAGAAATAGCCCATCATCACGTAGCCTGAATACATCAGGAAGTCCACGCTCCCCGCACCCACCAGATCGCGATCCTTCGTCGCGCGCAGCATGATGCACACGGTGATCACATTCCATTCAATGGCGCGTTTAATGATCGAGCGCGCCATTGCCCCAATCGGTCCGCGCGCGAACCAGTGCGGTTTGGCAAAGCGAATCATGATGCGGGTGAAGTCGCGCACGCACTTGCCCTTGGTACCGATCAGCACCTTGCGACCGAGCAGGTCGAGGGCCTGAATGCCGGTGGTGCCCTCGTACAGGGTTGCAATGCGCGCGTCGCGAGCGATCTGTTCCATCCCGTGCTCGTGAATGTAGCCGTGTCCGCCAAATACCTGCATGCCGAGATTGGCGGCTTCCAGACCCATTTCGGTCAAAAAGCCCTTGAGGATGGGGGTGTAGAAGCCGAGTCGGTTATCGTACTGTTCCCGCGTGGCGGGATCGTTTTCGAGCACCGCGTTGAACAGGAGGTCGGCCGCCTGGGCCGCCGCATAGATCATGGCGCGGCCACCCTCGGCAATGGCTTTCTGCGTCAGCAGCATGCGCCGCACGTCGGCGTGCCAGATCAGCGCATCGGCGGCTGAATCGGGTTCCTTTTTTCCCGACAGGGCGCGCATCGAGCGGCGCTCCTTGGCGTAAGCCAGCGCGCCTTGAAACGACGCTTCGGCGTGGGCGATGCCCTGGATGGCCGTGCCGAGACGCGCGGTGTTCATAAACGTGAACATGGCCTCCAACCCCTTGTTGGGTTCGGAGATCAGGCTGCCGACCGCCCCATCAAAATTCAGTACGGCGGTCGCGGAGGCGTGGATACCCATTTTGTGTTCGATGGAGCCGCAACGGACCGCGTTGCGTTGGCCTATCGAACCCTCCGCGTTGACCAGGAATTTGGGCACGATGAACAGCGAGATGCCGCGTGTGCCGGCCGGCGCGCCGGGCAGGCGCGCGAGGACGATGTGCACAATGTTCGAGGCAAGATCATGTTCGCCGGCCGAGACGAACATCTTGGTGCCCGTGATTTGGTAGCTGCCGTCGGGCTGGGGTTCGGCCCTGGTCCTGACTTGCGCCAGATCGGTGCCACATTGCGGCTCGGTCAGGCACATGGTGCCGGTCCATTCACCGCTGACCAGGGCCGGCAGGTATTGGGCTTTCTGCGCCTCGGTCCCGTATTGCAGGATCGTGTTGATGCACCCCAGACTCAGGCCCGGATACATGTTGAACGACCAGTTGGCCGCGCCCATCATCTCCGATTTGAAGACGCTCATCGAATTGGGCAGACCCTGACCACCGTACTCTACCGGGAAGGAAAGGCCCTGCCAGCCCCCTTCGACAAACTGGTGGTAGGCTTCCTTGAATCCGGCGGGAGTGGTGACGTCACCGTGACTAAAGTGACAGCCTTCCTGGTCGCCAGACAGGTTCAACGGCGCGAGCACTTCCTGGCAAAGGGTGGCGGCGCCTTCGAGGATCGCCGCCACCAGGTCGGGCGTCGCCTCGCTACCGTTTGACAGCCTGGCATAGTGCGCCGGGTAATCGAGCACCTCATTCAACAGAAAGCGCATGTCGCGCAGTGGGACTTTATAAGTAGGCATGTCGTTACCTTTGAGAATTAGGGATATCGGGCCGTCCGCCGCCCGTGAAGCGCGGCGAGTTTCATGAGCGCTCAGGCCATCCGGGGCCAGGTTTGGAGAGTATTCGTGGCGCTCATGATTCTCCTCCAGGTTTTTGCACGACACATTGTGTATGATTGTTCACTGAAAAAATGGTGTAAATTGGCTGTTCTACCTAACCATCATTTAATACATTGTATATAAATGTAAAATCCATTATAGTATCTGTACAGTTGTTCCGATGAATCGGACAAAAGGTCTCTTATGGCATCTGGCGCATCCCCTCAAAAGCAAGCCAACGCGGTCTCGCGCCGCGCGCGCAAGGATCAGACGCGCGCCAATCTGCTGCAGGCGGCCCTGACCCTGATGGGGGAGGGGCGCAGCTTCACCAGTCTGGCGCTGCGCGAGATTGCCCGCGAGGCTGGCGTGGCGCCGACCGCCTTCTATCGGCACTTTCGCAATACCGATGAACTCGGGCTGGCGCTGGTCGAGGAAGTGGGTATTACGTTACGCCGCCTGCTGCGTGAGGCGCGCAAGATGGATGTCGCGCCGCGCGATATGCTGCGGCGGTCGGTGAGCGTCTATCAAGACTACGTGAAACTTAACCGCTTACCGTTCGTGTTCATCTCCAGCGAGCGTTCGGGAGGAAGCCGCATCCTGCGCTTGGCGATTCGCAATGAGGTGACCCATTTCACCAATGAAATGGCGCAGGATTTCCGATTGCTTGGCCTCTACCCCAACCTGCCGACGGCGAGTTTGCAAATGGTTTGCAGCATGATCGTGATGACCATGCTCGCGGCGGCAACCGATATCCTCGATCTGCCCCCCGATCAGGCTTTGCTCGAGGCGGAGATGTCCGAAAACTTTGTGCAGCAGCTCAAGATCATCCTGTTCGGCGCGACGCACTGGGACCAAGACCTGGCGGCGCTCTCAGCGAAACCTGGTCGGAAGGACGAAGCCTGATCGGGCGGCTGGCCTTCAGAGCTTGGCCTATTTGGACGCGGTCGGACTCATCAACTCGGTGAGCCGAAAGTTCATCGTGCGTATGGAGAAGACGCGGCTTGGGTTAGCGCGTATGGGCTCGGGGCAGAAAATCCGCCAATTGTTGTCCGATCAACAAGCCGTCGCTTTCCGCGAAACGCCGGTCGTGGCTGGATACTGTGAAACCGTGCTGGGTAGCCGAGAAGAAAATGCCAGCGCTGCCGCCGATGAAGCCAGTATGCTACAGGCCGGTATTGAGCCAGCCTGCAACGGTAATCAGGGCTGATCGAATTCAGGCGGATCTAGGGCCCCATGACCTGCACCATCCATTGACATTTCCTCAGTGGTTGATTTACAACAAAAAACGCCTGCATAAGCACCTTGTGAGTCAAGTAGTTACGAACCGGCGGTGGACCAGTTCAACAAGCAAGCTAATGGGCGAAATAGGCGGCGGCGATCTGATCGTGCAGTTCCCCAAAGCCGATTTGCACCTCGTCGATGAATTCGTGCAGCCCTTCGTGGGCCAGTTCCGGCACCGCCGCTGCGTTTAGCTTCTGCTTGAGCGCGGCCAGGGCAACCAGCGACGCCTCGTTCCGGGGCAGTTTTCGCAGGCAGATTTCCAATTGCCGCAAGCAAAATGCTACGGCGCGCGGGAAGTATTCATCCTGCAACAGGAACTTCAGCACGTCCGGCCCGCTGACTCGTACCCGTACTTGTTGGCGGTACATCTGGTAGGCACTGAGCGATTTCAACACGCTCATCCATTGAATGCTTTCGAACGGATCCTGCTCTTCCTTTTCGGTAGTGGCGGTTTGAGTTTGAGTTTGGGTTTGGGTTTGAGTCTGCTGGGTCTGGGTCTGGGTCTGGCCGGTGCGCGACAGCAGATTGGCCGAACGCACGTCCAGAATACGGGTCGTCATGTCGGCGCGTTCCAGATAATGGCCCAAGCGGACAAAATCGTAGGCGGAGGTGCGGCTCATCGCGCCGGCCAGCAGACCGCCGATCTGCTGCGCGCCGCGAATCACCCGCCGCAGGAACTCGAAGCGGCCGCGCCGGCTGGGCAGATGATCGCGGGCATAGATATACAAGCCGTTGATGTGCTCCCAGGCTTCCTGCGGCACGGTATCGCGGGTAGTGCGCAGATTCTCGCGGGCGGCGGCCAGGCTGGAAATGATCGAACTGGGGTGGTCGCGATCGCTGATCAGAAATTTGACCACGTTGGTTTCATCGGCCAGTCGGTTCGGGTCTTTTTCGAAGAACAGGTTGTCGGCGCCGACGATGAAGATCAACGGCAACCAACCAAAAGTGGTGTTGCGCGGCAAATCCAACAGCAAGTTGGTGTTGACATTGATCAGGCGGGCGGTGTCCTCGGCCCGTTCGATTTGGCGAGTCATCCAATAAATGTTTTGAGCGACGCGCGATAGCATGGTTAGAGGCCCTCGGTATCCACGATCCAGGTGTCCTTGCTGCCCCCGCCCTGCGACGAGTTCACCACCAGCGAGCCTTTGCGCAGCGCCACGCGGGTCAGTCCGCCGGTCGTGACGTAGGTGCTGGGGCTGCCGGAGAGAATGAACGGCCGCAGGTCCACGTGGCGCGGTTCCATCTGGTTGTCGTCGCACAGCGTCGGCGAGGTGGACAGCGCCAGGGTGGGTTGGGCCATGTAATTGCGGGGATCTTTCTGGATCAATTTGGCGAAGCGTTTGTGCTCGGCCGACGTGGCGTGCGGCCCGACCATCATCCCGTAACCGCCCGATTCGTTGGCCGGCTTCACCACCAGCTTGTCCAGATTGGCCAGCACATATTTCCGATCCTTCTCCCGCATGCACAGATAGGACGGCACGTTGGCGATGAGCGGGTCCTGATCCAGGTAGTATTTGATGATCTCCGGCACGAAGGCGTACACGACCTTGTCGTCGGCCACGCCCGCGCCCGGCGCGTTCGCCAGCGCCACCTTGCCCGCGCGCCAAGCCCGCATCAGGCCCTTGACGCCCAGCGCGGAATCGGGCCGGAATGCCTCGGGGTCCAAAAACAGGTCGTCGATGCGGCGGTAGATCACGTCCACCCGCTCCAGCCCCTCGATGGTGCGCATGTAGACGCAATCGTCGTCGCCCACTTCCAGGTCGCTGCCCTCCACCAATTCCACGCCCATCTGCTGGGCGAGATAGGAATGTTCGAAATAGGCCGAGTTGTAGATGCCGGGGGTGAGCACCACCACGGTCGGATGATCGCCGGGCCGGGGCGACAGCGAGGCCAGCATGTCGTAGAGGCGCAGGGTGTAGTCGTCCACCGGCTGGATGCGCTGATGTTCGAACAGTTCGGGAAACACTCGCTTGGTGACCACCCGGTTTTCCAGCATGTACGACACCCCGGACGGGACGCGCAGGTTGTCCTCCAGCACGTAGATCGTGCCGTCCTTGTCCCGCACCAGATCGCTGCCGCAGATGTGCGCCCAGACTCCGTGACGGGGATTGACGCCCACGCACTGTGGCCGGAAGTTGACCGACTGCACCAGCACCTCGGCGGGGAACACGCCGTCCTGGATGATTTTCTGCTCGTGGTACAGATCGTCGATGAACAGATTCAGCGCTTGCACCCGCTGTTTCAAGCCCGCCTCGGCGCGATCCCATTCGTGCTTGGGAATGATGCGCGGCACGATGTCGAACGGCCAAGCCCGGTCGATGCTGCCGCCCTCGGCATAAACGGTGAAGGTGATGCCCATCACCAGAATGGCGAGTTCGGCGGCGGTTTTGCGCTCGCGCAGTTCCTCGTCGCTCAGGGAAGCCAAGTATTCGCACAGCGCCCGGGCCGCAGGACGGGGTCCCGTCGCGCTGGCGATGAGTTCGTCGTAATAGGAACCGGTCGCGGCGTAGTGTTGCCACTCGATGGTCATCGTCGTTGTCCTTGGAATCGGCATACTTGGTGGACGTTGCGCTCGGGTTCAGCAAAATCCAAGCCAACACCTATCCTCTAATAGCGCCGTCGAGCACGGCAAAATCATGACGTTAGTTGCACCAAATGGATGCCGAGTCTCGTCGGGTTGCACGGGGCCGGTGCAAGTACGCCGGTAAAGCCGTCGGAACCATCGGCGAGACTTGGTGGAACGCGGCTTGCATTGGCCGAGGGGATTGCAACCGCGCATAATGCGCGCCTAAATTTTCGCCGACAGAGGACAGGCCATGGCCATCCGCGTTGCGCTTCACCATCAAACGACCTATCGCTTCGACCGGCCGGTCAACGTATCGCCGCATGTGATCCGCTTGCGCCCCGCCGCGCACGCCCGCACCCCCATTCACGCCTATTCGCTTAAAATCGAGCCGCCCCAGCATTTTATCAACTGGATGCAGGACCCCTTCGGCAATTTCCAGGCCCGGCTGGTGTTCCCGGAGAAAATTCGGGAATTGAGCATCGTCGTGGATTTGGCGGCCGAGATGACGGTCATCAATCCCTTCGATTTTTTCGTCGAGGATTACGCCGAACATTATCCATTCGCCTACGAACCGACCCTACGCCAGGAATTGACGCCGTACCTGGAAATCGAGGGCGACGGCCCGTTGCTGCGCGAATGGCTGGCCGGGGTGGACCGCGATCCGCAGCGGATCGTCGATTTTCTGGTCGAGATCAACTGGCGGCTGAACCGGGAAATCGCCTACGTCATCCGCATGGAGCCGGGGGTGCAGGCTTGCGAGGAGACGCTGGAGAAACGCAGCGGTTCCTGCCGCGACTCGGCCTGGCTGCTGGTGCAGATCCTGCGGCAGTTGGGGCTGGCGGCGCGCTTCGTGTCCGGCTACCTGATCCAGCTCACCGCCGATATCAAGTCGCTGGATGGCCCGTCCGGCCCCGAGGCCGATTTTACCGACCTGCACGCCTGGGCCGAGGTGTTTGTGCCGGGCGCCGGCTGGATCGGGCTGGACCCCACGTCCGGCCTGTTCGCCGGCGAGGGCCACATTCCGCTGGCCTGCACCCCGACCCCGCCCAGCGCCGCGCCGGTGACCGGTTACACCGACGAGTGCGAGGCAACCTTCGATTTCGCGATGAAGGTGACTCGCATCCACGAGGACCCGCGCGTCACCAAACCCTATAGCGAGGAGCAATGGGCGCGGATCGAGCAACTCGGCGCGGCGGTCGATGAGAAACTGCGCGCTGGTGACGTGCGGCTGACCATGGGCGGCGAGCCCACCTTCGTATCCATCGACGACATGGATGGGGCGGAGTGGACCATCGCGGCGGTGGGGCCGACCAAGCGCAAGCTGGCGGGCCGGCTGTTGAAAAAGCTGCGCGACCGCTACGCACCGAACGGTTTCCTGCACTACAGCCAGGGCAAATGGTATCCGGGCGAATCGTTGCCGCGTTGGGCGCTGTCCTGCTACTGGCGCAGCGACGGGTTGCCGCTGTGGCATGACCCGCGCTGGATTGCCGACGACGAAAAGCCGCGAGGCTTCGGTCCGGAACAGGCGCAAGCGTTCGCGGCGGAATTGACCCGGCGCCTGGGCGTGAACGCCGACCGCCTCGTTCCCGGTTACGAGGACGTCTATTACTACCTGTGGAAGGAGCGCACCCTGCCGGTCAACGTCGATCCGCTGAAGTTCGACCTCAAGGACGACGAGGAGCGTCGGCGGCTGGCATTGTTGCTGGAGCGGGGTTTGCACGAAATCACGGGTTACGCCCTGCCGTTGCGCTGGAATCACTCCGCCGATGGCGGTGACTGGCTCAGCGGGCCGTGGGCGCTGCGCCGCGAGCATCTGTACCTGATTCCGGGCGACTCGCCGATGGGCTACCGCCTGCCCTTGGCGGCGTTGCCCTGGGTTGGGGAGACCGACCGGGAAATCCCACATCCCCAGTCGCTGTTCGAGTTTCGCGCCGCGCTGGGCGATACCCATGGCGAGGTGATGCGCCGCTACAGCGCCTTCCTTCAGGGCGATGGGGGAACGATGCGCGGCGCTTTTCGGGAGCAGCCGGCGGTAGACCAGGGTTCGGTGATTCACACCGCGCTGTGCGTGGAGCCGCGCGAAGGCCATTTGTACGTGTTCATGCCGCCGCTGGAGCGCCTGGAGCATTATCTGGACCTGCTGGCCTGCGTCGAGCAGACCGCCGCCGAGTTGCGGATGCCGGTGCTGGTCGAGGGCTATGCCCCGCCGTCGGACTGGCGCGTGCGCAAGTTCGCCGTCACCCCCGACCCCGGCGTGATCGAGGTTAACATTCATCCCGCTGGCGACTGGCAGGAATTGAAGCGGAATGTCGAGGGGCTGTACGAGGACGCCCGCCAGTCGCGGCTGGGGACGGAGAAATTCATGCTGGACGGCCGCCACACCGGTACCGGCGGCGGCAATCACGTGACGCTTGGCGGGGCGACGCCGACTGATAGCCCGTTCCTGCGTCGGCCCGAATTGCTGCGCAGTCTGATTACCTACTGGCAGCACCATCCCAGCCTGTCCACGCTGTTCTCCGGGATGTTCATCGGCCCGACCAGCCAGGCGCCCCGGGTGGACGAAGCCCGCAACGACAGCCTGTACGAGCTGGAAATCGCGTTCCGGGAAATGCCCGCCGGCGAGACCCCGCAACCGTGGCTGGTGGATCGGTTGCTGCGCAATCTGCTGGTGGATTTGACCGGCAACACCCACCGCGCCGAGTTCTGCATCGACAAGCTGTACTCGCCGGACAGCGCCACCGGCCGGCTGGGACTGGTGGAAATGCGGGCGTTCGAGATGCCGCCGCACGCCCGGATGAGCCTGATGCAGATGCTGCTGCTGCGCGGGCTGGTGGCGCGGTTCTGGGAACAGCCATACCCGAATCGGCAACTGGCGCGCTGGGGCACGCGGATTCACGACCAGTTCATGCTGCCGCACTACGTCTGGGAGGATTTCCGGGATGTGGCCGACGAATTGAACGCGGCCGGTTTCCCGTTCGAGAACGACTGGTTCCTGCCGTTCTTCGAGTTCCGCTTCCCGCACTACGGTTCCATCGTCCAGCGGGACATCGAACTGGAACTACGCCAAGCGTTGGAGCCGTGGCATGTGTTGGGCGAGGAGCAAGCCTTGGGCGGCACGGCCCGCTACGTGGATTCCTCGGTGGAACGGTTACAGATCAAGGTGCGGGGGATGATCGGCGAGCGGCATGTGGTGGCCTGCAATGGCCGGCGAGTGCCGCTGCGCCCGACCGGAATTCCCGGCGAATACGTCGCCGGGGTTCGTTACCGCGCCTGGCAGCCACCGTCGGCGTTGCACCCGACCATTCCGGTTCACGCGCCACTGGTGTTCGATATCGTGGATACCTGGAACGAGCGATCCATCGGCGGTTGCACTTATCATGTCATGCACCCCGGCGGGCGCAATCCCGATACGTTCCCGGTCAACGCCAACGAAGCCGAGGCGCGGCGCTTCGCCCGATTTTGGCCCTATGGTCATACGCCGGGACCCATGATCGCACCCGCCGAGGAAACCAATCCCAATTTCCCGTACACGCTGGATTTGCGGCGGCGGGAGGAGTGAACCGCCGAAGCGGGTAGGGATCGAGCAATGAGGATTGCGCAGAGCTGGGATGACGGGGTAGTGGACGATGTCCGGCTGACCGGGTTGCTGCGCCGGTATCAGGCCAGGGCGACGTTCAACCTGAATCCGGGCCTGCACCAGCCGGGTCGTTCGTTCGGTTGGCGGCATGGCGACAAGGAGGTCTGGCGGCTCGGTCGGAATGAACTGGCGGATGTTTACACCGGCTTCGAGATCGCCAACCATTCCATGACTCATCCGAACCTGCCCGATCTGTCGCCGGAGGCGCTGGACTGGGAAATTCGAGAGAGCCGCTGCGTGTTACAGGACTGGTTTCAACAGCCGGTGCGCGGGTTTTGCTATCCCTTCGGCGGGTTCAATCCAGCGGTGAAGGAGGCCATTCGGGCCGCCGGTCATGTCTACGCCCGCACTGTTTTGGAGTATGAGCCGCTGTTTCCGCCCGCTGATCCGCTGGAACTGGGCGTGAGCTGCCGGTTCAACGATCCTGCCTTTTGGACCCGCTACGAACGCGCCCGGGCGGCGGGCGGCGTGTTTCTGTTCTGGGGCCACAGCTACGAGTTGATCAACGAGGCGATGTGGGCCGATCTGGAAGAAAAAATCGCCCGCATCACCGCTGATCCAGCGGCAGAATGGGCCAGCATCGAAACATTGTTCTGAGCGTTTCCGACTGAGGTTCCTTCCGCCTCATGCCCCTCACTCGTGCCGCAACGCCTCGATGGGATCGAGCCGGGCGGCGCGGCGGGCCGGGAAATAACCGAAGATCACGCCGATGGCCGCCGAGAACAGGAACGCCAGCAGGTTGATAGCCGGATCAAAGAGAAAGGGCACTTGCATGACTCCCGCCAGCCCGATTGAGGCCAGGGTCGCCAAGATGATGCCGATGATGCCGCCCAGTGCCGACAGCGCCACCGCCTCGACCAGAAATTGCAGCAGCACCTCCCGTTCCAGCGCGCCGATGGCCAGCCGGATGCCGATCTCGCGGGTGCGCTCGGTCACCGACACCAGCATGATGTTCATGATGCCGATGCCACCCACCAGCAGGCTGACCGCCGCCACCGCGCCCAGCAGCATGGTCATAACCTTGGTGGTGCCGGTCAGGGTTTCCGCAATCTGCCGGGTGTCGAGGATGGAAAAATTGTCGTCCTCGCTGGCGGCGATCTTGCGGCGCTCGCGCAGCAGCGACCGCAAATCCGCCATGACCTGGTCGGTGCGGGAACTGTCCACCACCGACACCAGGATGGTATTGACGTCCTGATTACCAGTCAGCCGCCGTTGCAGTGTGCGTAGTGGCATCACGATGGTGTCGTCCTGATCCATGCCCATCGCTGACTGGCCCTTGGACGCCAGCACGCCGATCACTTCGCAGGAAAAATTACTGACCCGCAGCTCGCCGCCGAGTGCGGGTAGCTGGCCAAACAGCTCCCTGCGGACCGTTTCGCCGATGACGCAGACCGCCTTGCCGGCGCGCTGCTCGGATTCAGTGAACACGCGCCCGCCGGCCAGTCGCCAGTTGCCTACGGTGAAATAGGCGTCGGTGCTGCCGGTGATGGCGGTGGACCAGTTGTTCGCCCCGTACACCACGGTCACCGACCGGTTGGTGCTGGGAGCGACGGCGTTAAGGCCGCTGATCTGGGTTTGAATCACCTCGGCGTCGCTCACCTTGAAGCGGGGCGCCCCCGCTGAATCCCGGCCCGGGCCGAGCCGCTGACCGGGACGCACCATGACCAGATTGCTGCCGAGACTGGCGATCTGGTCCGATACCACGCGGGTCGCGCCATTGCCGAGCGTCACCATCGTGATCACCGCGCTGACGCCGATCACGATGCCGAGGATGGTCAGAAACGACCGCATGAGATTACGCCGAATCGCGCGCAGGGCCAGCAGCAGGCTGCTCAGGAACATCAGGGCTTCTCCCCGTTGCGGTGGTCCGAGCTCACCCGGCCATCCAGAAAGTGGATGATGCGTTTGGCGTAGCGCGCCATGTCGGGCTCGTGGGTCACCATCAGCACGGTAATGCCCCGGTCGCGGTTCAGCGCCACCAGCAAATCCATGATTTCGTGGCTGCGCTGGGTGTCGAGATTGCCGGTCGGTTCGTCCGCCAGCAGGATGGTGGGGCTGGTGACGATGGCGCGGGCGATGGCGACCCGTTGTTGCTGACCGCCGGACAGTTCGGCGGGCGTGTGCTTCTCCCATTGCCGCAGCCCGACCGCGTCGAGCGCTTCGCGCGCCCGGGCGTGACGGGCGACGCGCGGCTCGCCCCGATAGACGAGAGGCAGTTCGACGTTTTCCAGCGCGGTGGTGCGGGCCAGCAGGTTGAAACCCTGAAACACAAAGCCGAGGTAATAGCGGCGCAGCAGGGCGCGCTGGTTGCGGGACAACTGCTCGACGTGCAGGCCGCGAAACACATAGGCCCCCGAAGTCGGATTGTCCAGACAGCCGAGGATGTTCATCGCGGTGGACTTGCCGGAACCGCTCGGTCCCATGACGGCGACGAATTCGCCCGGCTCGATGCGCAGGTTCACCCCGCGCAACGCCTGGAATTCCGCGGTGCCCTGGCCGTAGGTCTTGGTCACGTCCCGCAGTTCGATCAGCGATTCGTTCCCCTCGCCCGCAGATGGGAGAGGGGCTGGGGGTGAGGGCGTGGCGTTCACCGCGCCGTCCCCGAACTGGCCGTAATGACAGGCAGACCCAGCGCCAGTCCCTCGCCCGTCACCTCGGTCATGCGGCCATCGCTGCTGCCGATGGTCACCGACATGGCGACCGGTTGACCGTCGCGCAATACCCAGATTTGCCGCACTGCACTCCGGGCGCCTCTGGCGTTCCCGGATTGTCTCCTCGGAGCCAAACCCCGGGGCGGGCGGGGCAGCAGGCTGGCCACTAGCCCGCCACCGCTGCTGGACTGGGCATCCGGCGGTGGCGGTGGCGTAAAGCGCAGCGCCGCATTTGGAACGAGCAGCACGTTTTCCCGTTCAGTGGCGACGATTTCCGCCGTCGCAGTCATGCCAGGCCGCAGACTGAGGTCGCCGTTGTCCACGTTGAGAATGGTCTTGTAGGTCACGACGTTGTTCACCTTCTCCGCGCCGAACCGCACCTGCTGGATGCGGGCGGGATAGCTCCGGTTGGGATAGGCGTCCACGGTGAACGTAGCCGACTGTCCTTCGTGAACCTGGCCGACGTCGGCTTCGTCCACGTCCACCTGCAATTCCATTTGCGCCAGATTTTCGGCCAGGGTGAACAACACCGGCGCTTGCAGCGAGGCGGCCACGGTCTGGCCCGGCTCCACCTTGCGCGCGAGCACCACGCCGTCAATCGGCGAGCGCATGGAGGCCTTGGCCAGATCGGTTTCGTTGGTGCGCAACGTGGCGCGCGCCTCCTCGACCGTCGCCCGCGCGGCGACTTCATCGGCGCTGGCGCGTTCCGCCGTCGCCTCGGCGGCTTCAAGCTCGGTCGGCGCGGGCACTTTGCCGCCGCTCAGTTTGGCGACCTGCCGCAGCCGTCCGAGATTGGCGCGCGCTTCCTTGACCGTCGCCACCGCTTGCAGCACCTTGGCCTCGGCCGACGCCAGCGCGGCCCTGGATTTCGCGATCTGATTCTGGAGCTTGGTCACGTCCAGCCGGGCGAGCACTTGCCCTTTTTTAACCCGGTCGTTGTCGTCCACCAGCACCGTTTCGATGGTGCCGGACAACTCGCTGCCGACATCCACCTGATTGATCGGCTCCAGCTTGCCGGTCGCCGACACCGTGACCCGCAGGTTGCCCTGACTCAGCGGTTCGGTCTGGTACTGAGGCGCGGCCTGGGTCTCGGCCCTGGAGTGGAAATATGCCCACCCACCGGCAGCCAGCCCGGCCAATAAGGCGAGCGCGACCAGCCAGCGCAGAACCTTGAAGCGACCACGCGCCGGCTTCGCTTGGATGATTTTCGCCAGTTGGGGATCCGTGACGGAGGTTGTGTCGTTCATGACGAGGTTTCTTGCGCGTGAGCGGCGATGGGATTGGTGGGGTCTGGCGACCAGCCGCCGCCCAGCGCCTTGTAAAGCTGAATCAACGTCTTGACCCCATCGGCTTCGCTGAGCGTGAGCTTGTCTTCGACGGTCAGCACGGTGCGTTCCGTATCCAGCACGGTCTGAAAATCAATGAGGCCAGCGCTGTAGCGGTGCCGGGCCAGCCGGGCGGCCAGCCGGGCGGCATCAACCGCTTCGCGCAGATGGTTCTGCCGCTGGCGAGTATTGGCCAGGGCGACCAGGGCGTTTTCGACCTCGCCCAGCGCGTTCAATACCGTGGCTTCGTAATTGACCAACGCCTGCTCCTGTACGGCGGTCTGAATGTTGACCTGCTGGCGGATGCGTCCGGCGTTGAAAATCGGCGCGGCGAGGCTGCCCAGTACGCTCCCCGCCACCGCGTCGCCGCTGGACAGCGCGCCGACGGTCAACGCTTCCAGACTCAACGACCCGCCCAGGCTGAAATTCGGATACGCCTGCGCTTCGGCCACGCCGATTCGCGCGGTTTCCGCCGCCAGCCTGCGTTCGGCGACACCCACGTCAGGCCGCTGGCGCAATGTATCCGCGGGAATGCCCACCGTCACCCGCGCGGGGATCCTGGGAATCCCGCCCGGTTGGGCCAACCGCTCGGCCAAAGCGCCCGGCGGCTGGCCGAGCAGGATGGCCAGGCGCTGTTCGGCCTCGGCGCGGCTGGTTTCGAGGCTGGGAATTTGCGCCTGGGTCTGTTCCAGATTGGCGCGGGCCTGCTCCACGTCCAGCGTGCTGGTCAAGCCGGCCTGCGCCCGCCACTGGGTGAGTTGCAGGGTTTCCGCCTGCGAGGCGGCGTTGGCCCTGGCGATGTCCAGCGCCGCCTGGGAAGCGCGCAGTTCCACGTAGTTGATCGCGGCCTCGGCGGCCAGCGACACCTGGACATCGCGCAGGCTGGCTTCGCTGGCTTCCAGATCGGCCTGAGCGGCTTCCACGCCGCGCCGGAGACCGCCGAATACGTCCAGTTCCCAACTGGCGTCAAACCCGGCGCTGAACCGGTTGGCCGTCCCGCCGCCGCCGGATTCGCCGCTGGCCTTCACCCGCCGTCCCGCCGCCGAGCCGGAAACCGTCGGAAACAGCTCCGCCCCGGCCAGCGCGCGCCGGGCGCGAGCCTCGCGCAGCTTCGCCTGGGCGGTGCGCAGGTCGAGGCTGGTTTGCAGGGCCTGTTCGATCAGCCCGGTCAGGGTCGGATCGTCGAGTTGCCGCCACCAGTTCGCCAGGTCCGCCGGCGCGGTGGGCATGACAGCCACCTTTGCCGCCGCCGCGCCGCGCCAGGTCGCCGGCGTCGCCGGTTCGGGCGCGGCATAATCCGGGCCGACCGCCGCGCAGCCCGCCAGCAGGGCTGCCGTCAGCAAGCCGGCGCAGCGCCGGAACCGCCCGGTAGCCGTTGCGCGAGTGGGTAAAGTCACCATCATGCTCCTGATTGCAAAGGGTAAAGATTGGGTCACCGTATCTCAAACAGTTCCTGATGGAAGCGGGCGCCGGGCAACCCCAGCGCGGTCAAATCCCGCTTCAGCGCCTGGCCAAATCCGGCCGGTCCGCAAAACCACACGTCAGCGTCGCGCCAGTCGGGGACGGTCTGGCGGATCCGCTCCGCATCCAGCCAGCCGTCGCGCTCGTCCCACAGCACATGCAGGCGAATGTTGGCGGCTTGCGCGTCGCGTTCGAGCAGGCCGATGACCTCGGGGTCATAGACCGCCGTGGTGTGAAACAGGTCAATCGCCCTGCCATCGCCCTGTCGAGCCAGGGTTTTTAGCCGCGAGATGAAAGGCGTGATCCCGATGCCGCCGCCCACCCAGATTTGCCGTGGCGACTCGCCCTGGAAGTTGAACTGTCCGTAGGGGCCTTCCACGGTGACCGGGTTCCCGACGCGCAGGCGATCCGCCAGGGTGCGCGTATAGTCGCCCAGGGCCTTGATGATGAACTGAATCCGGCCGTCGCCGGTCCAGGCCGACGAAATCGTGAACGGATGCGGTCCCTCGTCCTCGTGCAGAGTCACGAACGCGAACTGCCCCGCATCGTGACCCGACCAGCGCCCCTTGAGCTGAATGCCGACTTCGACGACGTTCAGAGCATCGTGGCGAACGATGGACGCCACTTCTCCCGTGACCTTGCGGCTCGTCGCCACACGCCGAAACAGCACCAGGAGGGCGGCCACAGTGCCGGCGGCCATCAACACGGCCATGACGGGTCCCAGCACGCCGCTCCAGTAGTCGAATTTCAGCAGGACCACCGCGTGCCAGACCAGCGCCAGGTAGGCCACGGCCAGCAGGTGATGGATTTTAAAGAAATGGCGGTACGGAAAGCGCTTGATCAGAGCCAGAACCATCAGCGCCAACGCCGCGTAAAACGCCCATTCGCCGATGCTCTCGGCCAGATGGCGCTGGTCCTGAAAGAACTGCTGGATCGAATCCGCCGGCAAGGCGGGCCGGGGCGGGCGCACCGGGCGCTCCAGCAACCCCCAGCCCACCAGCCATTTGGGTCCCTGGGCCATCAGCCAGTGAGTCACGGACAGCACCAGCCCCGAAATGCCCAGCCATTTGTGCAGGCGGTACATCTTGTCGAGGCCGCCCAGATACGGTTCGAGCACGACGGGGCGAACGGCCAGCATCATCGCCACGCTCATGACGCCGATGCCCAACACGCCGGTGTATTGCATCAGCACCGCCCGCCAACTGAACAGGCCGCTCAGGCTCGACCCGTCGGTCTGATCGGTGAACCACCAGAGACCTGTGAGCAGCAGCAGGTAAATCCAGAACATGCGTTTTATGGGTTGCATTTGACACTCCTGTTCGCCGATTTCCAGAGGCGCTATGAGAATGCCGCCACTGTACCCCCGGCCTCCGTAAATGCGGGTTAGCGTCGTGTAAAGAAAGGTAAAGATGGGCAAAAACAGGTAAATGCGCTTGGTTGTCGGGCGGGGATCGCTATCATGATCGTCATGAACAGCAAATGAAGCGGTTGACGGCGATGATCCGGGTGTTGCTGGTGGACGACGATGTCGAGTTGGGCGAGATGCTGACCGAATACCTCGAACGCGAGGGTTTCGGCGCGACGGCCGTAGCGGACGGCGAAGCGGGCGTGCGCGGCGCGCTGTCGGGCGAATACGGCATCGTGGTGCTGGACGTGATGATGCCGCGCCTGAACGGCATCGAAGCCTTGCGCCGCATCCGCGCGCAGGACAGCCGCCTCCCGGTGCTGATGCTCACCGCCAAGGGGGATGACGTGGACCGCATCATCGGCCTGGAACTCGGCGCGGACGATTACGTGCCCAAACCCTGCACCCCGCGCGAGCTGGTCGCACGCATCCGGGCCATTCTGCGGCGCACCCAGGCGCAGGAGGAGTCGGCCAGCCCGCCGTCCGGCCCGCTGACGATGGGGGGGCTGACGCTGTGGCCGGAAAAGCGCAGCGCGGAATGGAACGATGCCCCGCTCGACCTGACCAGCACCGAATTCAATCTGCTGGAGGTGCTGGTTCGCAACGCGGGGCGGGTGGTGAGCAAACAGGAACTCTCGGAACAGGGCCTGGGCCGCCCGCTGGCCCGCTACGACCGGGGCATTGACGTCCACCTGAGCAGCATCCGACACAAACTCGGCCTGGACGGCGAAGGACGTTCGCCGATTCAGACCGTGCGCGGCGTCGGCTATCAGTACGTCCGGGAGTGACCGCCATGGGCCGGCTGTTTTGGAAGTTTTTTTTCGCATTCTGGCTGGCGCTGCTGGTGGCGGGCGCGGGCGTGGGCGCGGCGGTCTGGCTCCATCAGCAGACGCTGAACGAACGCGGCGAGGAGTTAGCAAGCGGTCCACGCACGGCGTTTCTGGTCAATGCGACGGCGGCGACCCTCCGGCATGGTGGCATTGCGGCGCTGCGGAGCTTGCTGGAAGAGTGGCGCGACCGGGGCGGCGCGCATGTGTATGTGGTGGACGATGCTGACCGGGAACTGCTGGGTCGGGCGGTTCCCGCCGAGGCCCTGGCGCAGGCCCGCCGGCTGGCGCGGGAAGACGTGGAGCAGCGGATTGCCCGGCTGGAGAGCGTGGATCAGCGGCAATACCTGTTTTTCGTTCCCGCCCAAAGCGACATCGCGCGGCATGGTCCGCCGCCATCGCCCCTGTTGCCGATCAGCATCGGCATTCTGGCCAGTCTCGGCTTCAGTGCGCTGCTGGCCTGGTATCTGGCCAAACCGATCCGCCACCTGCGCGGCGCGTTCGACGCGGTGGCGGCGGGCAAGCTCGACACCCGGATCGGGCCGCGCATGGGCCGGCGGCGCGATGAAATCGCCGATCTGGGGCGGGATTTCGACCGCATGGCCCACCAACTGCAAATTCTGCTCGGCTCCCAGCGGCGCTTGCTACACGACGTTTCGCACGAACTGCGCTCGCCGCTGGCGCGGTTGCAGGCCGCGATTGGTCTGGCGCGGCAGCAGCCGGAAAAGCTGGAGGCTTCGCTGGATCGCATCGAGCGCGAGTCGGGCCGACTTGATGAACTGGTTGGGGAACTGCTGACCCTGTCGCGGTTGGAAGCCGGCATGAGCGGCGCGGCAGATGAGCAGGTGGATCTGGTGGAACTGGTGGCGAGCATTGCCGACGATGCACGCTTTGAAGCGGAGGCGCACGGGCGGCGGGTGCTGTTTTCCGGCGCGGGCGAGGCCATTGCCAGGGTCCGCGCCGAGCTGTTGCACCGCGCGTTCGAGAACGTGATCCGCAACGCGGTGAAGTACACGCGGGAAGACACGGCGGTTGAAGTGCGTGTCGAACGGCGGGCTGCTCCCGACCGGCTGCTCGTGACCGTAGCGGATCGGGGTCCCGGCGTTCCCGAAAGCGACCTGGAAGCCGTTTTCGAGCCGTTTTTCCGCAGTGGATCGGGTGCAAAAACCGCCGGTTTTGGCCTGGGGCTGGCTATCGCTCGCCGGGCCATTGAGGCGCATGGCGGAAGCATTCGCGCGCTGAATCGCCCGGGCGGCGGGTTGCAGGTCGAAATCGTGCTGCCGGTGGGCGAATGCGCTTGAGGGCGCTGAACAGGTTGGGCGCTAAATGTCCATGTTGAGATGCCATTTTGCCCCTATGCCCTTCGCTTTCTCGAAGACTTGAGCGTATTCAGCCAGATCCTCTAACACGCCCTCTGTATTTTTCACAGCCGTCGAATGGGTGTTGAGGTGGGCAGTAAGCGCAGCGATGACAGCAATCCCCTCATCGGCGGAAAACCATCGTTCTCCCTCACCTTCTGGCAGTTCGAGGTCTTCACCGAGCAGGTCCGACAGGTCTTCTTCGGACATGGTCAGAAAGTCATCGAATTTTTTGACGCCGAGTTGTTCGCAGATTGAGTCAAGCCGCTTGATTTCTTTGACCAGGGACTTGCCATTGACGAATGGATCAAACCCGGGGTCATCATTATCCAGCACGATGTAATACGCGACGCTCATGAGTGGGTCCCCCTGTTATGAATGATTCAGAGGCCAGGTTGTTGATTCGGTAGATTCTGTTGCCAGGGCGCGCAGCCAGTCCGCCAGCGCCGCGCCATAGTGAGCCAACGTGTAGCGTTGTTCCACCAGCGCCCGGCAGTCGGCTTGGTTGATCCGCCCGATCCGTTCCGCCGCTGCGACCAAGCCTTCAAGGTTGTGAGGTAACCGAGGGCGTGAAGCTGCCGGGCGGCGGTGATGACCATGTGTTCCACCCCGCCGCCCAGCCCGGAACCCAGCGGCGCGACCGCCGTGGACAGCAGATAAACGCGCATGGTTGTTCCTGGTGGTCGGTGATGTCGTCATTCACCATTATAACCGGGGCCATGATCCGGGCCGTGAAACCATGAGGCAGGGAACGTACCGGTGCATCAGGCAGTCTTTGCTGAGAACGGTCCAACGGTTGGGGGACGTGATCGGAATGGGCATCATGCCGCGTGGTTTGGCTGGAATCGTACTGGCGGGATTGCTCGCTGGCTGCGCTCTGAATCCGCCCCGCCCACCCGGCGATCCCGCCGCTGCCCGCTGTCTGGCGCTGTATGACGAACTGGATGCGGCAGTGGCCGAACACGGCGCGACGCCGTCCGCACCTGCGCGCATCGCCGGTTTTCCATACCTGCGGGTAGATCGGTTTCTGGCCGATTTTCGGACCCAAAACCTGAATCCGGCCCAAACCGTTGCCTGGCTGACGCGGCTGAACGTATTGGATCAGGAAGCCCGGCGGGTGGAGTGGACGTCGCTGCCGGAGCCGGTCAGAACGGCGTTGGATCGCCGTCATGCAGCCGCCGACACGGTTCCTGCCGCGCTGGCGCAGTGCGCGGCTACGCTGCGAAACGCGGATTCAGGTGATCCCGAACGGCTGGCGCTGATTCGGGAAGTTGCAACTGAACTATCTGATCTGGTTCGCCGCCCGGCCCCGAACCGGCGCGTTTGACCTGCTGGGTGGACCGCTGGACGGGGTGCTGTGGCGGGTGACGCTGGATCGGTCGGGACAGGTTCTACTGTACGACAGCATTC
>WBUJ01000052.1 GCA_008933795.1 Candidatus Contendibacter sp.
GCACCCGGCCATCCGGTTCAGGATGCGGAGCCTGCATTTCGACCCGCGCAGCGGCGCGGTGCGCGACTGACTCCCCCTTCCCCCGAACGCACGAATACTCCAAAACCATGCGCATTCTGATCATCGAGGACGAAGCCGCCCTGCGGGAGCGGGTGACCGCCCAGTTGCGCGAGCAGGGTTACGCCGTGGACAGCGCCGCCGACGGCCGCACCGGCCTGTATCTCGGCCAGGAATACCCGCTCGACGCGGCGGTTGTGGATCTCGGTCTGCCCGATCTGTCGGGCATCGAGGTCATCCGGCGCTGGCGCGCGGCGGGACGCAAGTTCCCGGTGCTGATCCTGACCGCCCGCGGCCGCTGGCAGGACAAGGTTGAGGGACTGGAAGCCGGAGCCGACGATTATCTGGTCAAACCGTTCTACACGGAAGAGTTGCTGGCGCGGTTGCGGGCGCTGATCCGCCGCACCGGCGGCTGGACCCAGGCGGTGCTCCGCTGCGGCCCGATCGCCCTGGATACCGGCGCCCAGCAGGTGACCCTCGCCGGCCAAGCGGTGGAACTGACCGCCTACGAATACAAGTTGCTGGAATACCTGATGCTGCACGCGGGTACGGTCATCTCCAAGACCGAACTGACCGAGCACCTCTACCAGGAAGACGAGGACCGCGACAGCAACGTGCTGGAAGTGCTGGTGGGCCGACTGCGCCGCAAGCTCGACCCGGACCGCGACCTCAATCCCATCGAAACTCTGCGCGGACGCGGCTACCGGTTTCGGCTGGAACGGACCGCCGGCTGAGCGTCGATGCGCTCCCTCCGCGGTCGCCTGCTGATCGCCGCCAGCGCGGTGCTGGCCGCCTTTCTCGGCCTGACCGGTCTGAGCCTGGACCGGGCGTTCCGCGACAGCGCCCTGGCCGCTGTGCAGGATCGCCTGCAAGCCCAGGTCTACATGCTGCTGGGTGCGGTCAACGTGGACGCCTTCAACCGGCTGGCCTTGCCGCAGAGCTTGCCCGAGGCCCGCTTTTCCACCCCGGATTCCGGCCTGTACGCCGACCTGATGGACAACCAGGGCACGCTGGTATGGCATTCGCCCTCGCTGCTCGGGCTGGCGCTGCCGTTCTTTCCGGCGGTGCGCAATCCCGGCGACACCCAGTTCGCGCCGCTGGAAGCCTCCGACGGAACGCCGTTGTTCGTGCTGGCCTTCACCGTGAGTTGGGAAATCGCCCGCAACCAATACCAGGTCTACACCTTTCGGGTCGCCGAAACCCGCCAGGATTTCGACGATCAGGTCTGGAGCTTCCGGCGCGGGTTGTGGGGCTGGCTGCTGGCCTCAACCGGCGTGCTGCTGGCGGCGCAGGGTCTGATCCTGCGCTGGAGCCTGCAACCCCTGCGCCGGGTCGCCGCCGAAATCAAGGACATCGAAACCGGCCAGCGGGATGAACTGAGCAGCGGCTACCCCGAGGAATTGCAACCGCTGACGGTGAACCTGAACGCCCTGTTGCGCCAGGGCCGCGCCCATCTGGAGCGCTATCGCAACGCCCTGGGCGATCTGGCGCACAGCCTGAAAACGCCGCTGGCGGTGGCGCGCGGTGCGCTGGAAACCGACGCCGACCCCGGCGAACTGCGCCGGACCCTGGGCGAGCAGGTGGAACGGATGAACCGCACGGTGGACTATCAATTGCAGCGAGCCGCCGCTGCAGGGCGCATCGCGCTCAGCGCGCCGCTGCCGGTCGCGCCCGTCGCCCGCAAGATTCTGGACTCGCTGGCCAAGGTCTACGCCGACCGCGCGCCGCGCTTGCGCGCCGAAATCGCCGCGACGACGATGTTTTATGGCGACGAGGGCGACCTGCTGGAAATCCTCGGCAACCTGGCCGACAACGCCTGCAAGTGGTGCCGCCGGCAAGTGGTGGCGCGCGCCTGGCCCGCCGACCACGACGGGCGCATGGAACTGGTGGTGGAAGTCGAGGATGACGGTCCCGGCATTCCCGCCGACCAAGCCCCGCTGCTGCTCCATCGCGGCCAGCGCGCCGATCCCACGGTCGCCGGCCACGGCATCGGCTTGGCGGTGGTCCGCGATCTGGTCGAGGAGGTTTACTACGGCCGGCTGGAAATCGGCCGGGGCGCGCTGGGCGGAGCGCGGGTGCGGGCGCGCTTGCGCTTCCAGGCCAACGGCGGCTGAATGCGGCGCCCTTCTCCACCAGCGGCACCTTACCGAATTCGGCGCTTTCACCCATTCGCGGCTAATCTTGAACCACGAACCACCAACGACAACAGGGATCCGCCATGCCAACCATCGCCACCTTCAATCTGTGCAACTTCGGCGCGGACGTATCCCCCGCGCGCCTGAGGCAACTGAGCGCGATCATCGCCCGGGAACTGGCCGGACCGGACATTCTGGCGATACAGGAAGTCAAGGGGGAAAGTTTGGGACGGGCGGAAGGACCGGTTCCGGCCGATCCGGCCTACCAGACGCTGATCGCCGCCGTCACCGCCGCCGGTGGTCCGCGCTACGCCTTTCGGGAGGTTCCGCCGCTGGCCCACCGGGACGGCGGCATGGCCGGCGCCCACATTCGGGTCGGGTTGTTGTTCGATCCGGCGACCGTGCATTTCCCCGACCGGGGCGACGCCGGCCCGGAGGACAGCGTCGGCATCCGCCTCGACGGCGGCCAGCCCCGCTTGACGCTCAATCCCGGTCGCATCGCCCCCACCCATCCCGCCTTCGCCGGCGACGATCACTGCCACTGGGCGCCCAGCCGCAAGGCGCTGGCGGCGGAATTCGAGATTCAGGGTCGGCGCCTGTTCGTGATCGTCTGCCACTTCAAGTCCATGCGCTCGACCACCCGCCGCGAGGAGGATTACGCCAAGAAGCAGCGTCATGCCCAGGCCGAGATCGTCCACCATTTCGCCGCCGACCTGCTGGCCTGCGACCCCCAGGCGGCCATCGTGCTGCTCGGCGACCTGAACGATGTGCCCGGTTCCAAGACCCTGAAACTGCTCAAGGGCGAGGCGTTCCACAGCCTGCTGGAGGATCTGCCGCGCGGGCAGGCCTACACCCGCCGGCATGGCGGCCAGCCGCAGGCGCTGGATCACATTCTGGTCAGTCCGGTCCTGCGGCGGGGAGCGACGGCGCGCATCCCGCATCCCAACAGCGACGCCGCGCCCGGCGAACCGGAACCGGCCAGCGACCACGATCCGGTGGCAGCGACCTTGCCGGCCCTGCTGGGCGCGTGAAGGACACGGGTCGAGCGACCCCCGCCCCTCTCCCGCAAGGGGTTCAAGTTTCTGGCGCAGCCTCCGGAACCGTATGCCCGGTCAGTCGACCGAACGCCTCCCGCACCCACGCTGGCCCCGGTTGCGGCGACGACCCGTCCGGGTGCGCGTCCGCCCATTCCAGCGCCAGAATCAGCGCCACCCACGGCGCGCCATATTCGCTGTGCTCCGCGTTCAAGCTCCGAACCGTGCGGGCGGTGCGCAGGACGAGTTTCACGCAACTGACTGACTCCACCGTGGGCGCGGCGCAGTGCGCGGCTGGCGTCACCACGAGATATTCGCGACAGGCCAGGGGCCGCTCCGCGTAGATCGAGCAGGATTCCTCCTCCAGAAACGGGCAGGCGATCCCCTGCTGGAAATAGTCCATGCCGAACGGAATCACGTCCTCGTCCCGGAATTGCCGTGGTTCGCGCAATTTTTCCAGCAGGCCCGCCTGCGCCAGGCGCTGGCGCGCGGCATCGAACCGGGCGCGGATGGTGGAACGGCGGGGTTCCGGCATGGCCTCCACCACCTCGCGCAGTCGCCGCGCCTCGATTTCGGCAATGGGAACCAGTTGCCGGCAACAGGCGCCACAGCCTTTCCGGCAGGAGACCGCCAATCCCTCGGTGCGGGCGTTCTCCACCGAAACCGCGACGAAGGCATCGGTCATCGAGCGAAACAGCGGCAACAGTTCGGCTAGGCGGGTCGGCCCGGCCGGAACCGGCATTTCCAGGCGCACCTTCTGGCCGGCGATGGTCAATTCAGCGGTGGCGTTGAGCAATTCGGCGGATTTTTCGGGCGTCGTGGCCATGGGACCTATCCAGTTCGTTGTTCGGCGAAGGAGTTTACGCCTTCCTGGGACGCTCATGGCATCGAATGGAAGGGCAGCAGCGCGGCGATCAGCGGCGCCAGCAGGGCGGTCAACAGTGCGTTCAAGCCGATGGCCAAACCGGCGAAAGCGCCCGCCAGGCTGCTGATCTGGAAGGCGCGCGCCGTGCCAATGCCGTGCGCCGCCACCCCGATGGCAAACCCTTTGACGGCGTCGTCCCGGATCCGCAACCCTTTCAGCAACGCGGGCGCGGCGACGGCCCCGATGACGCCGGTCAAGATCACCAGCACCGCAGTCAACGAGGGCAGCCCGCCGATCTTTTCGGCGATGCCCATGGCCACCGGCGTCGTCACCGACTTGGGCGCCAGCGACAGCAGGGTCCGGGGCGAACCGCCCAGCAGCCAGGCGACGCCCATCGCCGACAGGATGGCGGTCAGCGAACCGGCCAGCAGTCCCGCAAGGATCGGCAGAAACAGCCGCCGCACCCGTTCCCAGTGCAGATAGAGCGGGATCGCCAGCGCCACGGTGGCGGGGCCAAGCAGGAAATGGATGAACTGCGCGCCGCCGAAATAGGTGGCGTACGGCGTCCCGGTCAGCAGGAGCAGCAGCGCCAGCAGGGTGATCGCCAGCGCCACCGGGTTGAACAGCGCCCGGCCGCCGCTGCGCCGGAACAGCCATTGCCCGGCCAGATAGACCGCCAGGGTCATGCTCAGCCACAACAGCGGCGAGGCCGCCAGATACACCCAGATATCGCCGATTCTATTCATCCTGACGCGCTCCCGGATAGCGGCGGATGACGGCTTGCATCACCAGCGCGGTCACGGCGGCGGTGATCAGGGTGCTCAGCACCAGCGCCGCCACCACCGCCAGCCACTCCCTGGCCAGCAGCGATCCGTATTGCACGATGCCGACCCCGGCCGGGATGAACAGCAGCGACAGATGCGACAGCAGGGTTTCGGCGGTGGCGCGCAGGGCGTCGGGCAGCGCCTGGCGCCAGCGCAACGCCAAAAACAGCAACACCATCCCGACCACCGGCCCCGGCAACGGCGCGCCACTCCAGCGAACCGCCACCTCGCCGACCAGTTGCAACATCAGCAGAATCGCCAGCGCGCCGATCATGACGCTACCCTGACCCGCTTGGCTCGGCGGCGGCGGTCGGATGGACGGCATGGATCGGCCACGCCGCCGGCCCCATGGGAACCATCCCTTTCATCGTGGAGTTGTTCAAGCGCTTTACCTTTGATGATCGCTGCGATCATGGACGATCCACCGAAAAAAACCTGACGGAAACCCATCGCTATCAACGGTCTAGACCTCATGCCGATGCTGGCCCAACCGCTGCTCCAGCCGCCGAAACCACCGCGCCAATCCGAAGCACAACAGAAAATACAGCGCCGCCACCGTCAACCAAACCTCGAACACCCGCCCCGACGACACCGCCAGCTCCGTTCCCGCGAACGTCAGTTCCTGAATCGAAATCAGCGAAATCAGCGAAGAATCCTTGATCAGCGAAATGAACTGGCCGGCCAGCGCCGGAATCATCCGCCGCACCGCCTGCGGCAACACCACCTCGCTCATCACCTGATCGGAACGCAAACCCAGCGCCCGGGCCGCCTCCCACTGCCCCCGTGGAACCGCCTCGATACCGGCGCGAACGATCTCGGTGACATACGCGCCTTCGAACAGCGCCAGACAGATCAGGCCGGACAGGAAATTCGGCAGCAGTGCCGGCGGACCGAACAGGAACGCCAGCACGAGCCGGGTTTCCGGGGCGGCGTCGATGATCCGGTTTTCCACCTCCAACATCGGCGATAACTGGCCGCTGATAAAAAAATAGAAGATAAAAATAAACACCAGCGGTGGAACATTGCGGATCAGTTCGACATAGGTTCGACTGAACAGGCGTAAAAACAAGCTGCGCGACAACCGGCACACGCCCATCGCCCCGCCGATCAGCGCCGCCAGCAGGCTACCCCACAACGCCAGCCGCGCCGTCGCCAACAATCCTTGCCCCAGCAGGTTCAGCACCCAGCCGCGCTCGGCGTCATGGCGGGCGAAATAACCGGGAATCAGTCCCCAGTCCCAGTGGTAGTAAAAATGGCTTTGCGCCCGATGCAGCACGTAGCCGAGCAGGCCGCACGCCGCGGCCAGAATCAGCGCATCCAGCCAACCAAACCGAGGCTTACGGGAACGCACGAAGCTCAACCGCGCCCAGCGCCGCGCGCAGGCGACGTTCCCGACCGCTCACGAGCGATGGCAGGCCCGTGATCGGGGCCAGAATCCCTTCAATCACCGGAACAACGCATCGTAACTGGCCTCGGAAAACCCTTGTATTTTCTTGCCGCGCCAAAACAGGACGGGAACTCCCTGACCGCCGCCGGCGCGGACCAGCGCCTGCATGCCATCCGGCGTTTCGATGTCGTACTCCGTATAGGAAATCCGTTTGTTGGCGAGATAAGCCTTGGCCCTGCGGCAAAAGCCACACCAGGAAGCGGTGAACAATTGCAGGGCGTCGTCGGTTCGTTGGGTTCCGGCAGCGCGTTGTTTCGACTGCTTCTCCAACTCCTCCCGATAACGAAGGACATGGTCGGGCAACGGACTGGAGGGACCAGGCGCGTAATCCATCGTCTTCTCGACGCGGCTGCCGGCGGGCGGTTTATCGCTGTAGATGACGCCGCCATCCGGGCCAACCGATTTATAGAGCGTATCGGCCCATGCCAGCAGGGGGAAAAGCAACAATAACAAAACTTTCAGCGTATTCATGTCAGCGTATTCATGATCGTTCCCATCAGCCTTGAATGCATGCTTAAAGTAGGGTGACGAAGCCGGGGGGATTTATCGCCCACAGTCAGCCGTGCTCCCCGCCACGCACCGGCAGGCGGCGTTCCAGCCAGCCGACCAGTAGCGACAGGCTGGTGGTCAGCGCCAGATACAGCGCCGCCACCGTAAACCACAATTCGAAGGTCATGAAGGTGTCGGCAATGAGATTGCGCCCCTCGGTGGTCAGGTCGGCCACCGCGATCACGCTGACCAGCGCCGAATGCTTGATCAGCGACACCGCCAGCCCGGTCAGTGGCGGCAGCACCAGTCGAATGGCTTGCGGCAAAATCACCCGATGGTAGACCGCGTACCGCGACAGGCCGAGAGCGTCCGCCGCCTCCCACTGCCCGGGCGGAATGGCCTCGATGCCGGCGCGGAAGATTTCCGCCGCGAACGCGCCCTCGAAAATCGCCAGCGCCAGCACCGCCGCCACGAACCGGTCCATCTCCAGGATCGGCGCCAACACAAAATAGACCAGATAAAGCTGCACCAGCATCGGGGTGTTGCGGACGATTTCCACGTAGACCCGCGCCACCGCGCGCCCGGCCCACGAGGACGAACGCTGCAACAGCGCTGCCGTCAGCCCGAATGCCACCGTCAGCAACAAACTCCAGCCGGTCAGTTCCAGCGTCACCCCCACCCCGCGCAACAGCGGACCCGGATGGAACACCCCGTCCTTGAGCTGGTAGAGATACTGCGGCACCCGGTACCACTGCCAGTTGTAATGCAGCGTCCCAGCCCCTTCGATGACCAGCCAGCCCAATCCCGCCAATAGGAGCAGAAACGCCAGACTGTCGAACGTTGCGCGCCAGTGCCCGCCTGAACGGGTTTTACGTTTTGTAGCCATCGCGAACCGTACTTCCCGGGGATTGGAAATTTGGACCGCCACAGCGCGGGGTGAGCTTCCAAATCCAGCAAACTCTGTAAACCAAAAAACAAGCTGCTATACATTCTAGTGGGCTGACGTAAAAGTTTTGATCAGTTCTCGTTCCCACGCTCCAGCGGTCCGCGAGGTTGCCACATCGGGACGGGACGGGGCTCCCACGCTCCACGTGGGAGCCAGCCCCTACCTCTCGGAATCTATGCGTCAATCCGCTAGAGGCGTCCTGACCTGTCAAAATCAATGCGTCAGCCTACTGGTTAGATCAGCTTACCAAAAATATCCGCCCATGATGGATGAGCTTGGTAGCGGTCAATAAAACGAGAAGCTGCCACATCACTGACCGAAATCGGATCAGCGGTATGCAGTCGGCGCCAACCACCCAAGTCGGAGAAGGTATCACCATGCCCACCCGTCCCGAGAAGGTGTATTTCTTCGGCACCTGTCTAATTGATCTGTGTTATCCCCAAGCCGGCATGGCTGGCATCGCGTTGCTGCAACGCGAAGGCATCCAGGTCGTCTATCCGCAGGCCCAATCCTGCTGCGGCCAGCCGGCCTACAATTCCGGCTTCCCGGACGAGGCCAGAAAGGTCGCCCGCCAGCAGCTCAAAGCCTTTCCTAAAGACTATCCCATCATCATCCCGTCCGGTTCCTGCGGCGGGATGCTCAAACACCACTATCCCCACTTGTTCGCCGGCGAACCCGAAGCCGCCGAGGCGCAGCGCTTCGCCAACCGGGTGTTCGAGTTGACCGAATTTCTGGTGACTGTGCTCGGCATCAAACTGGAAGACCGGGGCCAGCCGATCAAAGTGACCTGGCATTCCACCTGTAGCGCGCTGCGCGAGATGCGCGTGATCGAATATTCCAAGTCGCTGCTGCGCCAGTTGAAAAACGTCGAACTGATCGAGTTGCAGCGGGAGCGCGAATGCTGCGGCTTCGGCGGGACTTTTTCGATCAAGCAACCCGATATTTCCGCCGCCATGGTGGCCGACAAGGCCGCGGACGTCGCGCAAACCGGGGCCGCCCGCCTGCTGTCGGGCGATTGCGGCTGTTTGATGAACATCGGCGGGGCGCTCAAACACCGCAACATCCCAATTCCCGCCCAGCACGTCGCCGAATTCCTTCTGGAGCGCACCCAATGACCGAGACCGTGGTCGATTTTCCCAAAAACTTTGCCGAGGCCCTGAACAATAGCCAGTTGCGCCGCAATCTCCGCGCCGCCATGGATACCATGGGACATCGGCGGCGGACCCTGTTCGCCGACCTGGACGCGCTGGAACAGTTGCGGGCGCGCGGCGACGCCATCCGCTGGCGGGCGCTGCGCCAGTTGCCGGACCTGCTGGAGCAACTGGAAAAAAAATGCACCGAAAACGGCATTCAGGTGCATTGGGCGGAAACCCCGGCGGAAGCCAACCAGATCTGTCTGGGCATCATCCAGCGCCACCACGCCAGCCGGGTCATCAAGGGCAAATCCATGGTGTCCGAGGAAATGCACCTCAATCATTTCCTGGACGAACAGGGCATCGAGGCGCTGGAAACCGATCTGGGCGAGTACATCATCCAACTGGATCACGAAACGCCGTCGCACATCATCGTCCCCGCCATCCACAAGAACCGCGACCAGATCGCCCGGCTGTTTCACGAGAAGATTCCCAACGCCCCCTACACCGAAGTCGTCGAAGAGCTGAACGCCATCGCCCGCAAAGTCTTGCGCGAAAAGTTTTTCGCCGGGGAAGTCGGGGTCAGCGGGGTGAATTTCGCGGTCGCTGAAACTGGCACGCTCTGTCTGGTGGAAAACGAAGGCAACGGCCGGATGTGCACCACCGCACCGCCGGTACATATCGCCGTCATGGGGCTGGAAAAAGTCGTCGAGCGGCTGGAGGACGTGCCGCCGCTGTTGCGCCTGCTGACCGGCTCCGCCACCGGCCAGTTGATCACCACCTATTTCAACATGATCACCTCGCCGCGCAAGCCGGGCGAAAAGGACGGCCCCAAGGAAGTCCACCTGGTGCTGCTCGATAATGGCCGCTCCAAGATCTGGGCCGACCCCGAATTGCGGCAAACCTTGAAGTGCATCCGCTGCGGCGCGTGCATGAACCACTGTCCGGTCTACACCCGCCTCGGCGGCCACGCCTACGGCTACGTCTACCCCGGTCCCATCGGTTCGATTCTGACCCCGCAACTGGAAGGACTGGATCATGCCGGCGCGATGGCGACCGCTTCCACCTTTTGTGGGGCCTGCGAAGAAGTCTGCCCGGTCAAAATTCCCATCACCACCATCCTGCGCCGGTTGCGCACCGAATCCTACGACAAAGCGGATTCTCCGAACGCCGTCAAGGGTCACGGTTACAAGGTCAATAGGATGGAGAGCCTGACCTGGAAAGGCTGGGCGCTAAGCAACGCGACGCCCTGGCTCAATGCCCTGAACGCCAAGGTGTTGGGGCTGGCCGGTCCCCACTTGTCGAAGCTGCCACAAGTGGGAGTGTTGAAGCACTGGGGCCAGAGCCGAGCGCTGCCCCCATTCGCCAGAAAGAGCCTGCACGTTCTGGCCAAGGAAAAGGGGATTGCCGATGAGTAACGCCCGCGCCAACATTCTCGCCCGCTTGCGGGCGGTCGCGCCGCAGGAACCGGCGGCCACTCCCGAACCCGACTTCTACCCCGCCACGAAACTCGGCCATGCTGAGCGGATTGCCCAGCTCAAGCGGCTGATGGAGCACATGCACGCCGAGGTGATCGTCACCGACCCCCAACACTGGATCGCCACCCTCAAGGACGTACTGCGCGCGCGCCAGGTGAACGGTCTGCTGTACGGTCCCGCCGGGCCGCTCGGCGCGGCGCTGGAAGCGAACTGGGACAGCGAGCTGCCGCCGCTGGTTGGTTATACCGAGGAAGTGGAACAGTGCAAGGAGCGGCTGTTCGCCCTCGATGCTGGCATCACCTCGACCCGGGGCGCCGTCGCCGACGTCGGGGCCCTGATGCTGTGGCCGGACGCCAACGAACCCCGCTTGCTGTCGCTGGTCCCGGCGGTGCATATCGCGGTGCTGGAAGCGACCCACATCCACGACTCGCTGGCCGACGCCATCGCCCGCGAACGCTGGGCGGAGGGAATGCCGACCAACGCCCTGCTGATCTCCGGCCCGTCCAAAACCGCCGATATCGAACTGGTGCTGACCTTCGGCGTGCATGGACCCAAGGAACTGATCGTGCTGGTGCTGGACGACGAGCGAGGCTAAGACGCCCATGCCGCTGAACGCCCACGACCAGCTTCACCACGACCTGCAACAGTTCATCCCGGCGGCGCGGTTGATCAACGATCCGCTGCGCACGCTGGCGTATGGGACTGACGCCAGCTTGTACCGCCTGATTCCCAAGCTGGTGGTGCGAGTAGACAGCGAAGAGGAGATGCGCCGCATTCTGGCGCTGGCGCATGAGCATGAAACGCCAGTGACATTTCGCGCCGCCGGCACCAGCCTGTCCGGACAGGCAGTCACCGACTCGGTGTTGTTGCAACTGGGCGACGGCTGGCGGAACTGGCGCATCGGCGCGGGCGCGGCGACCATCAGCTTGCAACCGGGCGTCATCGGCGGTCACGCCAACCGCTATCTCGCCCCCCACCGGCGCAAGATCGGCCCCGACCCGGCTTCGATCAATACCTGCCAGATCGGCGGCATCGCCGCCAACAACGCCAGCGGCATGTGCTGCGGCACGGCTCAGAACAGCTACCGGACCCTGCACAGCATGCGGGTGATGCTGGCCGACGGCGCGGTGCTCGACACCGGCGACCCTGCCAGCCGAGAGGCGTTCAGGGGGAGTCATGGCACGCTGCTCGCCCAACTGACCGAACTCGGCCGACGCACCCGCGCCGACGCCACGCTGGCGGAACGCATCCGCGCCAAGTTCAAGATCAAGAACACCTGCGGCTACAGTCTCAACGCCCTGGTCGATTACGAAGACCCCTTCGAGATCCTCCAACACCTGATGATCGGCTCCGAAGGCACGCTGGGTTTTATCGCCGAGATCACCTATCGCACGGTCGAGGAGCACACCCACAAAGCCACGACGCTGATGCTGTTCCCCGACATCAAGACCGCCTGCACAGCGGTGGCGGTGCTGAAAAGCCAGCCGGCAGCGGCGGTGGAACTGATGGATCGCGCCTCGCTGCGCTCAGTGGAGCACAAGGCGGGAATCCCGGCGTACTTCAAGGACCTGCCGGAAGCGGCCGCCGCCCTGCTGGTGGAAACCCGGGCGCTCGACCCGGCAACCCTGACCGCCCAGGTCGAAGCTGTTACCGCCGCGCTCGCGGGCATCCCGACCCTGCTCCCGTTCCAGTTCACCGACCGGCCGGAAGAATTCACCCAATTGTGGGCGATTCGCCAGGGGCTGTTCCCTTCGGTCGGCTCGGCGCGGGCGACCGGCACCACCGTCATCATCGAGGATGTCGCGGTCCCCGTACCCCGGTTGGCGGCGATGACTCTCGATTTGCAGCGCCGGTTCGATCAGCACGGCTACACCGGCTCGATCATTTTCGGTCATGCGCTCGAAGGCAATCTCCATTTTGTCATCACCCCGAACTTCGCCAAGCCGGAGGAAACCGAACGCTACAAGCACTTCATGGACGATGTCTGCCACATGATCGTCCACCAGTACGACGGCTCGTTGAAGGCGGAACACGGCACCGGTCGCAACATCGCGCCGTTCGTCGAACTGGAATGGGGGCAACAGGCGTATGGGCTAATGCGGGAGATCAAGGGACTATTCGATCCGCGTAATTTGCTGAATCCCGGCGTCATCCTCAACGACGACCCGGAAGCGCACCTCAAGCACATCAAGCCGATGGCCGCCGTCGATCCGCTGGTAGACAAGTGCATCGAGTGCGGCTTTTGCGAACCGAACTGTCCGTCCCGCGCGCTGACTCTGTCGCCGCGCCAGCGCATCGTCGGCTTGCGCGAAATCGCTCGCCTGCAAGCCACCGGCGAAGAGAGCAGCCGATTAAAGGCCATCAGCGAATCCTACGCCTATCAGGGCGTGGAGACCTGCGCCGCCGACAGTTTATGTTCCCTGACCTGTCCGGTCGGCATCAACACCGGCGCCATGATGCTGAAAGTGCGCGGCCAACAACGGGGCAAGGTCGCGCGCTGGGTCGGCAACCTGATGGCAAAACAATTTACCGGCGTGACCGCCGCTACCCGATTCGGCTTGGCCGCCGCCAATCTCTCCCACAGGATTCTTGGCGCCTGGTTGCAAGGCGGCGTCACCGGCGCCGCGCGCAAGCTGTCCGGGGACCGAATTCCGCTGTGGAATCGCTACATGCCCACCGCCGGCGCGCTGCCCAAGCCAGAAGAAGCCAAGGCGACGCCAAGCCGTCCGCGCGTCGTCTACTTCCCCAGTTGCGCCAGCCGCACCATGGGACCGGCGCGGGGGGATCCCGAGCAGGACGCCCTGCCGGTGAAAACCGCCGCCCTGCTGCGCAAGGCCGGCTTTGAAGTGGTATTGCCCGAGTACAGCGCCGCGCTGTGTTGCGGTCAACCCTTTGCCAGCAAGGGCCTGCCGGAACAGGCCGACGCCAAGCAACGGGAACTTGAACAAGCCCTGCTCAAGGCCAGCCGCGACGGGCAAGACTTTATTGTCTTCGACACCAGCCCTTGTTCGCTGCGGCTCAAGCGCACTCAGGAGCAATCCGGACTGAAGCTGTACGACATCACCGAATTCCTGCACGACGTCGTGCTGGAACGGCTGACGCTGCGCAAGCTGCCGGAAACGGTCGCCCTTCACCCGACGTGCAGCACCACCAACATGGGCTTGCAAGCCAAGCTCAAAGCCATCGCCGAGACGTGCGTCGAGACCGTCATCATCCCCGACCGGATTGGCTGCTGCGGCTGGGCCGGCGACAAAGGCTTCACCTATCCGGAACTGAATGCCAGTGCCCTGCGGGATTTAAAGGCGGCGCTGCCGGACGACTGCCAGTCCGGCTACTCCACCAGCCGCACCTGTGAAATCGGCCTGTCGCTGCACAGCGGACGCTACTACCGCTCCATCGTGTATCTGGTGGAGCGTTGCTCGCAGCCCAGGACCGGCTGATTCCCTGGCAACTTCAAGCAGTTCAAGAACACCTGCGGGTGGGTTGGGGGCACGCCAAGAAAAGGCCGCGCGGAAATCCCTCTCCCGGTTACTTTCGATCGTCTAGCCGAAAAACCGCATGAAAGCTCCGGTCAGGGTTGCCCCAACACCGCCACCGCCAGGACTTGCGGCGGCGGCTGATCAGGAGCGCTGGATTGCACGATCAGCAAACGCACCTTGTCGCGGGCGACGGATTTCTTCCTTGCCGCCGCCAGTTGTTCCAGTTCCCGCCGGGCGGCCGGATCGTGTACCGCCCGCCGCGTTTCATCCAGGATGCCGGCGAGCCGGTCCAGCACCAGCGAGAGCTTGCGGGGCGAAAATTCCGCCACCCCGTTGCCGATGATCTGCTCCAGCGCCAGCAACACCGTCGCCCGTCCCGCTTCCCCGGTCGCACCCAATGAAGCCAACGCCTGGTCCAATTGCGCGAAGCCCTGTTCCGTGACCCTGATTTGACCGGCCAGCGCGTCGGCGAGGTCCGAAGGCGTAACGCGGCCGTCGCGCAGTCCTTGCGCGAGCACATCGACGCATCCTTCCCGCTGCGCGGTATGAGTCGCCAGCAACCCGCGCGCCACCCGATCCAGATGCGGGCGGATATCCACGTGCGGCGGCTTGCCCTGCGCCAACAAACTCAGGGTCACATCGCGAGAGTAATCGTCCTTGCGGCCCTGGCGGCACAGCCCAGCCTCGAACAAGCGTTGCGCCAGGGGTGGAAACCGGAAAACCTGATCCGCGATCAGGTCGGGAGTCGAGAAATAATGAGCATTGGCTACCATATACGGCCACAGGCAGAAATGGGCGGTTTCCTGATTCAGATGGGATGCAAACGAGAAAGAGAACTGCTCGATCAGCTTTTCGGTCACGGGCCGGGGTGCGAACAACAACTCCGTCAGCAGGGTGGAGTTCAGTTGAGAGTCATGAAACATCCTGCTAAACCAACCCCGCGCCGAGGACAACCGCTCCAGCAGTCTGGGCGCGCGCCCGGCGATGCCCGCATCGCCCAGACCGAACCGGCAGCGTAATGCGGCGCTGAACAGCCGGAAGGCTACGTTTTCGGCGGCATCGGGATCGAATTGGAAGATTTTTACCCGGAATGTTTCGGCCAAACCGCCGCTTCCAAAACCGCTCGACAGGGCGTGAAACAAGGGTTCGGTCGGCGGGTGTTTCTCGAAGTGGCGCAGCAGCCGGTCGAGCGCGGGTTTCGCTTCGGCGTCGGGCGCCAAGGCCAGAATCAGGGCATCGGCGAACGGCGCATCGAGCTTGGCAACACTCGCTGCCAGCCGGTTCCAGGCATCGGTTCGCTGTTCCGGCAGCGCCGGCAGGCGATGGAGCGCCGCGCCCAGTTCCTCGGCATCGAGTAAACGCGGCGGGAGCGCGTTAAAGCGGTCGGCGAACACCGTCGGCGTCAACCAGCCCGCCGCGTGGGTCGGAACGGAAATTAGCGTCTCGTAACCGGCGGCGAGCAAGGCCGACGCATGCTTCAACCGTCGCCGCTGAGCCGGTCTGAACTGGCTGTCGAGCAACTGACCGCCCCGGCTGTTCCTGGGAAAACTCGGCGGCGCCTCCCCGCGCCAAGCCCGCGCCAGAAACAGCGCCGGCAACTCCCAACCCCGACCCCACCACGCCGACGACTCATCCAGCGATCCCTGCTGCCACTCGCCCAATCGATCCAGCACCGGCGCGAGGATGGCGCCGACCCGCTCGGAACTGGCCGAACTGGCGAAGCGCAACAGCCCCGCCAGGATGCGGTCATAGTCGGCCTGGGCGAACACGCGGCGTCGCGTCCGCGCGATGTCGAGCGCCAAGGCTTCCGCCGTCTCGTGCCGCTCGAAATCGGGAGGAGACAAGGCGGACGAATGATCGGGAACAGTGACTTCCAACTCGCCACACTGACCGGTCGAAAGATAATGCTCCAAAAACGCCAGCCGTCGGCGCGACAACGAGTCGGCGGGATCGGCCTCCACCCGCCGCCGGATCGCGTCCACCACCGCCAGCGGATCGGAATGTCGATCGGGATTTTCTTCCCTAATGCCGTTCGAGCAAGTCGCGGGACGTTCGGCGAGCAGATGAGCGATGGGTGCGAGTTCGGCTGGGGGCAGCGCCGCCGCCGTCTCCTGCAATGATCGTAGCGCGTCCTCATTCCAGTGTTGCGGCTGGATCGTTCCGAGCCAGCGCAGCAGATCGGCGCGCAGCGCGGCGTGAGGGCTGCTCAGACCCTGCACGACCGCGTTCAAGGCGGATGCGATCGGTTCGGGATTGGACTTGACCTGCTTTTTGAGCAACCGCAGGGCCGATTTGGCGAGCGCCTGCACCGGGTTTTGCAACGCATACCCCAACGCCCCGGCCAACTCGGCCGCTCGGTCGGCATCCTCCAGAACATGCCGTTCCACGACGCCGAACGCCAGCTTGCTGGCCGCCGGGGCGGGCGCGTTGAGCAGGGTGATGAATTCCTCGACATGAACCCGGATTTCGGCGTCGGTCGGCGCCAAGCGACCGAACAAGTCGATCCAGCATTTGGCGACGCCGGGCCGGAGGGGGCTTTGCAGCTTGCGCAAGATCAGCGCCAGAAAATCGGCGCGCGGCAGGCTGCCTTCGGCGAGCCGGCGGACGAGCGTATCGACGACCCTCGCGTCGAACAAGGGCTCGAAAAAACCTTCCTGCGCGGGTGGGTCGTAATCCAGCCCGGCCAGGATCATGGCGGAGTCGAAACCTTCCAGCGCGTGGCTGAAGAAACCGTCGCGGCGCATCGCCATGCCGAGCCAGGGCGCCAGCGCGTCCGCCCATTCGGGATGTTGTTGGCGCGCTTCCAACATCAACCGCGCCACGCCCTGATCGCCGCCGGTAAACCGCGCCCGACTCAACACATTCTCGAACACCCGCGCCAAGGCATCGCCGATCCAGGGTTCTGGCCGGTCCAGCAAAACCCGTCCCGCGTACAGAACGAACTTTTGCGTCCGCACCGGCTGCCGGGAACTGGTCTTGAAGGCGCCCGCCACGCCGCCTTTTCCCGCCAGCCCTGCCAGCAACAGGTTCAAGCGGCTGTAGAAGGCCATCAACGCGCCATAAGCGCGCTGTTGGAACAAACCTCCTTGCAACGCTTGCGGATTGTTGAGCGCGCCCGGTGCGGCCAGCGAAGTCGTCCGATCCCGCAGAAATTCGACCGGGTCTTCCCGGATGGCCCGATACAGTTCGGCGAGTTTGGCCGGCCGCGCTTCCCGCTCGTAACGGCAGGCGCGGCGCAGCACCTCGAACAGTTCGCCGAACTGCTCAAACAGCGCCTTGCGCTGCTCGGCGGTCAGCGGTCGCAGCACGTCGCGCAGCCGGTCGTCGTCCCCCTCGAACAGTTGGCGCAGCAGGGTTTGAAACCGCTCGTCGCTCACGGCGCCTGCTCCGCCGCGAAGCGCAACGCCAACAGGTGCTTGCAGGGACCGCGCCGCAGTTCGTGCCGCTCGATCCAGGGGCAGGTGCAGCGGCCTTCCCGCAAATAGCCGTGCGCGTCCACCCGCAACGCGACCTGGTAATAGCCGCTTTCCCCGCGCACCCAGCCGTTCGCCACCAATTCGCCGTCGCGCCGCTCGCGATGCTCGATCTCGACCGCCTGTTTCGCCAGCAACTCTTGAGAACCCTGGAGCCGGCCGGGCTGACTTTTGGCGTCCACCAGAAACGGCAACTGGCGGTAGAAATAGTGGTCCCGATCCCGGTCGAACCCCAGCAAACCCTGCTGGGCGAGCCGGTCCACGATTTCGGTGGCGCGAGGCAAGGCCAAATCCTGATGCTGGGCCAAGTCGGCGATGGTGAAGTGATTGAGACTGTGAGCGGCGGCGCGAGCCAGCGCCAGATCGACCTCGTCGATGTTCGCCGCGCTCAACTGGCGCAGCGCGTCGCCGTCGCCGGAGAAGCCGTGCGCTGCCGCGCCCGACAGCCCCAGCGTGAACTGGGCCGCGCCGGTGTCCGCCACCCACAGCGAGGCGCCGGTCGCCTCGGTCTGATAAACCCGCAGCGTTTGCAAGTCCGGCAGGATGGAGTGCAGCAACCGCAGCCGGTGGCCGTCGGCGACGGCGATGAAACCGCCCTTGCCGGCGGGCTGACGATGAAGGATTTCCGGTTTGTGGCGTTTCGGGACCAGGAATAGAGCGCCTTTGGTGCTGGCGGGAATCCGGGTGAGCAACTGGCCAGCGGTCAACCGATCCAACTCGAACAGCGGCTGGGCCTGGCGATGCACCGCCTGCACCTGCAAGAAACCCTTGATCCAGCGCTCCGGCAGTTTGACCTTGTGCTCGACCGCCTCGCCCCGCTGCGACTGGAGTTTGATCGACTGCTCGCCCATCTCGAAATGGGCCGGCTTGCCGGGTCGCAGTTGCGCCAGATGATTGAGAAAGGCGCTGTTGAAATCGACGTTGGTGGTGCCGTTGCGGTTGAAAGCGCCGTCCGCGAAGGCGTTCTCGGTGAGATCGGCGCGGGCGTAGACGCTGGCGCAACTGGAGAAGCATTCCAGCCGCAACAGTTGATGGCCCGAGGTGATGACCGGGTCCAGCAAGCGCCACAGGTCGGGCCGGTAGAAGCGCGATTCCACCGTCTGCCGCAGCCCGAGCAGCAAATTGCGGAAGATCAGCGGCTGGGCGATCTGGCCGGAGAAAATGGTGGGAACGATGGCGTCGGTTTGCCGGTCATCGACCAGTTCCGTGGAAGCCATGAAGACCAGCACGAGGCCGGCCTGGGCGTCGATGAGGCTGGGTTGGCGGTAGCGGGTGACGAAGTTCATGGAAATGACCGTTTGGCCTGGGTTTTTGTTGATGTCCGAGGGGCTGAAAACTAACCTGTTGATTATAGAAGCTTGCCCCCGAATGAGCATCCGCCGGGAGAAGATTTTCACCGATAACGGTGCCTGAGAGGTTGTTTGAAAACCCCTCGCCCGCTTGCGGGAGAGGGGCAGGGGTGAGGGTTGTTTTTCAGTCGGCCGGCTTGCCACGATTTGCTTGGAAGCTTTTAAAAACCGTCTTGAAAAGAATCCGTTAGGGTATAAGCACCTTTTTCGATCGCGCCGATTTCGACCAGTTCAGCGACGAAGAGCGCATCGACTTGCTGATCGAATACGCCATGCCCTGGTATTTTCAATTTGTCGTTTCGTGGCAGCGTGCGGAGCGGGAAGGGCGTCTATCCTTGTGTTGGCTGAACTATGAAACGATGATCGCCGACAAGCCCAGGACGATTGAACGCCTCCTGGCGTTTTATGGTATTTCCGCACCGCGTCAGGCGATTCAAGACATCATCAACGCCAGCGAAGCCGATCCAAGGGGCAATCGCTTTAACCAGGGGATCGCGGGACGCGGACAGTCCAGCCTCACCGGCGGGCGCGCAGTACTGGAAGTACAGGCCAACGCCTAGCATTCCCACCGCGAGCTGGTATGCGCTGCCCGCCACCATCACCGGTAACACAGCGGGCTTCAGTATCACCGACGGGCAATTGGGCGCCGACGATCTCGCCGCCAACGGCACCATCGTCGACCAAGGCGGGTCGGGGATTCCTCCGGGCGGGATAGGCGCGGCCTCAATTGCGACGCTGTCGCAGTGGGCGCTGACCATGGGCCAGTGTCGGCCTTCGCGCTCGCGCCGATAGGCGCCGCCACGCTCGGCGCGCAATTCGTTAATGGGAGGGTAAAAAAGTGAAGAAACCGCTGCGCAACTGCTTTCAAGTCTTGCTGATTCTTTCCTTACTGGCCGGTTTCGGTGCGAGCCGCGCAGAGGCCAGCACGGTTCCAGCAGTGCAAACGGCCAACGGGAATTCCGCTACTTGGCGGCTCATCATTGGCGCCAACCAAAGCGCCACGATCGGCTGGTCGTTCTCGGTCGGCGCGGTGAGTGTGCAACTGACTGCGCTCGGCATCTACGATCACAACGGCGACGGCATCGAGGATGCGCACCCGGTCGGCATCTGGACCGCCGCCGGCGCGCTGCTCGCGCAAGCCACCGTTCCTGTAGGCACGGCAGGCACACTGGTCGGAAGCTACCGCTATGTGACGGTCGCGCCACCGCTGACGCTCAGTGCGGGTCAGACCTATGTGGTCGGCGCCTACTTCGGGCCGGTGATCGACAGATGCGACAGCGCCTGCGGCGACGCTTCCCTGTACTCCGGCCTGGAAACCTATGACCCACGCATCACGTTTCTGCAGTCGCGCCAGAACCAGTCGATCGGTGGTGGCGGGTCGCTCGCCTTTCCGGACCTTAACGCCGGGGTCACCGAGGGATTTTTCGGCCCGAACTTCCTGCTGGCGTCACCCTCAGCGGACCTGAGTATTACCAAGACCGATGGCGTTGCCACGGCCACGCCGGGGTTGACAACCACCTACACCCTCACCGCCGCGAACGCCGGTCCAGACACCGCGACCACCGCGAGCGTCACCGACACCTTCCCGGCGGCCTGCGCCAGCGTGTCCTACACCAGCGTCGCCGCCGGTGGGGCCACCGGCAACACGGTGGGACCGGCCTCGGGCAATCTCAACGATACCGCCCTTAACCTGCCGGTCGGCGCATCGGTCACCTACACCGCGATCTGCAACATCGATCTCACCGCCACCGGCACCCTGACCAACACCGCCAATATCACCAGCGCCGCCACCGATCCCAACCCATCCAACAACAGCGCCACCGATACCGACACGCTCATCCAACTGGCGACATTGACCATTCAACTGGACGCCCCCGGCTCCGCCCCAACCACCTTCGACTTTACCACCGTTGGTTTGACCCCCACGGCGTTCAGCCTGCAACACGGCCAAACCCAGACCTTCAGCAACCTGATCCCCGGACAATCCTATGTGGTCAACGACCAACCGCCGCCCCCCGGCTGGGTGTTGGGCGAGGTGCTCTGCTCCGCGCCAGCGCCACAGTGCGTCACCAGCAGTATCACCCTCACCCCCACCGCAGGCCAAACTGTAACCGGTACGTTCCGCTTCCTGCGGCTCGGCAACGCGGCGGAGGCCATCCCGGTATTCTCGGTCTGGGGCTTGGGCGCCTTGATCGGCCTGTTCGGGCTGATGCTGGCTCGGTTGCGGCGGCGGGTTTAGCGATTCGCGAAGACGACCGCCACTGCGTCGACCGTGGCTTCGCGGTGGGGACGGTCTCGCCGTGGCCGCTCACACCGCCAGCGACTTGGCCACCAGATTCGGGACTTTGAGGACGCTTTCGTTGAAGGGCGTCAAACCGACAGGTCAACACCCCGACCGAGGGTTTATGAGGGTGGATTTTGCCTCAAATGCCGTTTGTCTGGTGGGAACGGCGACGAGCGGCCTCCCCCCGCTGAACGCAACTGACCCGCTCCCGCTACCATTCGGAGCCGGCGCAGTTGCCCGGCGGCGGATCGTTCGCTATAACCTTGAACGAAGCCCCCCTTGCCGAGGACATTCCGTCATGAAAAACCGTTTGTTGGCCGCCATCACCACCGTTGTCCTGCTGCTCGCCATCCTGTCGCCGCCGCTGGCCCGCGCCCAGAACGCCAACCAGCAACTCGCCGCCAGCGGCGTGGTGGAAACCATCAAGAAGCGCGGTTCGATCCGGGTGGGTATGTCCACCTTCGTCCCTTGGGCGATGCGCGACAAGAACGGTGAACTGATCGGTTACGAAATCGACGTCGCCAAACAGTTGGCCGAGGACATGAAGGTCAAGGTCGAATTCATGCCGACTGCCTGGGACGGTATCATTCCGGCCCTGTTGGCCGGCAAGTTCGACGTGGTCATCGGCGGCATGACCATCACCCCGGAACGCAATCTGACCGTCAACTTCACCCTGCCCTACGCCAACTCCGGCACCCACCTGGTCGCCCACAAGGAACTCGCGGCGGGCTTTAAGTCGCTGGAAGACTTCAACAAACCGGACGTGGTGCTGGCCGTGCGGCGCGGCGCGACCCCGGCCACCGCCGCCAAGCGGCTGATGCCCAAGGCCACGTTGCGGCAGTTCGATGAGGACGCGCTGGCCTTGCAGGAAGTGCTGAACGGCAAGGCCCACGCCTTCGTCACCAGCACCCCGACCCCGGCGTTCGAGGCGCTCAAGCATCCCGACAAGCTGTTCCTGCCGATCCCCGAGCCGTTCGTGCAGGGCGCGGAAGGCTTCGCGCTGCGCAAGGGCGACCCCGACGCGCTGAACTTCTTCAACAACTGGATCCTGCTGCGCCAACAGGACGGTTGGTTGAAGGAACGCCACGACTACTGGTTCAAGACCCGCGCCTGGGCCGGACAGGTGGTGGAATAATCGGGAGCGGGAATCCGCGCCATGGCGATCGGCGAAGCCCTGATCCTCCTGCTGTTGATCGCGCTCAACGGCTTCTTCGCCATGGCCGAACTGGCGGTGGTGTCCTCGCGCAAGGCCCGGTTGCGACAAATGGCGGAAGCCGGTCAGCGCGGCGCAGCCACGGCGCTGCATCTGGCCGAACATCCTGGCCGGTTCCTGTCCACGGTCCAGATCGGCATTACCTTGATCGGCATCTTCGCCGGCGCGTTTGGCGGCGCAACGCTGGCGGAAAAGCTGGATGCCTGGCTGGCGGCGACTTTTCCCGACGTGGCCCCCTACAGCGCCGAGCTGGCCCTGGGCCTGGTGGTGGCGTCGATCACCTACCTGTCGCTGATCATCGGCGAGTTGGTCCCCAAACATCTGGCCCTGCGCGATCCCGAACGGCTGGCGGCGGTGGTCGCTTGGCCCATGCGGATCATGGCCTGGATCGGCTCGCCATTGGTCTGGCTGCTCGATCGCTCCACCCGCGCGGTCCTGCGACTCCTGGGTGGAAGTTCGATTCCCAAACAGCGCGTCACTGACGAGGAAATCAAGGCTCTGCTGGCCGAGGCGGCGGCGGCCGGCGTGGTGGAGCAAGCTGAGCAGGCGATGATCAGCGGCGTCATGCGGCTGGCGGATCGGCCGGTCGGCGCGGTCATGACTCCGCGCCCCGCCATCGTCTGGCTCGACCTGGACGACCCGCCGGCGGTGCTGCTGAACACGATCCGCGCCCACCGCTTTCCCCGCTTTCCGGCCGGACGCGGCGCTATTGATGAAGTTCAGGGCGTGATCCGGGTCAAGGATATGCTCGACGACTATCTCGCCGGTCGGGAACCCGATTTCAACGCCCTGCTCCAGGAAGCGCCGGTGGTGCATGAAAGCACCGATGCGTTGCAGGTGCTCAATGTGCTCAAGCAATCGCCGGCGCGGCTGGCGCTGGTCCGCGACGAGTACGGCGGCCTGGAAGGGCTGATCACGCTGACCGATCTCATGGAGGCCATCGTCGGCGTGCTGGCGGAACCCCGCGCGACGGACGAACCGCCGGTGGCGCGGCGGGAGGATGGCTCCTGGCTGATGGACGGCGCCTTGCCCGTGGACGAGTTGTGGGAACTGCTGAACCTGCGGGAACTTCCGGTCGAGGGCGACTATTACACCCTGGCCGGGCTGGTGCTGGCGCGGTTGGGCGAGGTGCCAGCGACCGGCCAGTGGTGCGTCTGGGGCGGCTATCGTTTCGAAGTGGTGGACATGGACGGTCAGCGGATCGACAAGGTGCTGGTCAGTCGCGAAGCGTCTCAATCCTGATTTTCTCCGCGAATTCCGTAATAATAGTGTGTATTGGGTATCGCCTGCTCCTTTAGGAAAACTTCCCATGCGACATCTCCACTGTGCTCCGGCCCATCCGCCGCCCCCTATGGATCGACTCCCCTGGTTACTTTTTCTGCTCGGGTGGCGCAAGACCCTGGTGCAAGGTATTAGCCTTGCGTTGGTAGCGGGACTATGCGGGCTTTTGCCCGCGTCACCTGTGGAGGCGGCGACGGTCACGGTGCAGTCCGGGGCGGACGACGGCACGGCGAACGCGGCAAACTGCCCAGGAGTTGGGTGTCGCCTGCGCGACGCAATCGCCCAAGCTTCGGCCGGGGACACCATCAATTTCAACGCTGACTTCACCATCACCCTCGCCACCATCGAGCTGACAATCGGCAAGACCCTGACAATTGACGGCGCGGGGTATGGCGTGACGGTCAGCGGACAAAACGCAGTGCGCGTGTTTTCCGTGAGTCCAGGGGTAACAGTCGTCCTGAGCGGACTCACCATTGCCAATGGCCGCGCGGGCGACGGCGGCGGCATCCACAACAGCGGCACGCTGACGGTGACGGGCAGCACCCTGTCGGGCAACAGCGTAAGCGACACCCCTTGGGCCAGAGGTGGCGGCATCTACAACAACGGCGGCTCGGTGACGGTGACCCACAGCACGCTGGCCGGCAATTCCGCGAACGGCCAACATCCCACCGGCCAGGGCGGGGGCGGCGGACTTTACAGCAACGGCGGCACGGTGACGGTAACGAACAGCGCCCTGTCCGGCAACTCCGCAAATTGCAGCAACGGCAGCAGCGGCGGCGGCTTTGGCGGCGGGCTATTCAATGCCAACGGCACTATGACCGTGACCGCCAGCACCCTGTCCGGCAACTCCGTGCACGGATGCTTCCGCTCGGATAGTTGGGGCGGCGGCGGTGGCGGCATTTACAACGCCGGGACGCTAGGGGTAACGAACAGCACGCTGTCCGACAACGCCACAAGCTGTGAAGGCACAGCCGGTGGCGGCGCTGGCGCTGGCGGCGCTGGCGCTGGCATTTTCAACACTGACACGCTGACGGTGACCAACAGCACCGTGTCCGGCAACTCCGCAAGCTGCGGCATGGGCGGCACCTCTGGCGGCGGCATCGCCGTCGGCGGCATCTCCGCGGTCCGTCTCCAAAACAGCTTGGTCGCCAACAATGCCGCGAACAACGGGCCGGACATCTCCGGCAGCGTGACTTCAGCGGGCCATAACTTGATCGAATCGACGGCCGGCGCGACCATCGGTGGCGACGTCACCGGCAATATCACCGGCAGCGATCCCGTGCTCGGCCCCCTCGCCGACAACGGCGGGCCAACGCAAACGATGGCGCTGCTCGCCGGCAGCCCGGCCATCGACGCCGGCGAGTGCACCGGCGGCCCGCTCACCGACCAGCGCGGCTTCGCTCGCCCGCAAGACGGCGATTGCGATATCGGCGCCTATGAATTCGTGTTCACGCCGACCACCACCACGCTGGTGGCCGCGCCAAATCCGGCGGTCTTTGGCCAGACGGTCGCCCTGACCGCCACGGTCAGCCCCAATACCGCCACTGGCACGATCTCCTTCCAGAAAGGCGGGTCGGAGTTGACGTGCGCCGAAGGCGTGCAACCTCGCCCCCTGAGCAGCAGCAGCGCCACCTGCACGGTTACCGGCGGCTTCGGCGTCGGCGCGCACGCCTTCACGGCGGACTACGGCGGCGACAGCATGTATGCCTCCAGCCAGGGCACGACCAACCTGACCGTGAGCAAGGCCACCACCACCACCACGATCACCAGCGACAACCCCGATCCGTCGGCGGTCGGCGGGGCGGTGACGGTGAACTATGCCGTGGCGGTTGTCGCGCCAGGGGCGGGCACCCTGACCGGCACCGTCACGGTCAGCGCTGGCCCGGACAGTTGCACCGGCACGCTCCCGGCCACCAGTTGCAACCTCACCTTCAACAGCCCAGGGACCAAGACGCTGACGGCGACCTATGGCGGCGACAGCAACTTCAACGGCAGCGCGTCCGCTGGCGAACCGCATGAGGCGCTCGCCCGAACCGCGC
>WBUJ01000053.1 GCA_008933795.1 Candidatus Contendibacter sp.
GCATCCACCCATCGCCCCAAACCGGCATGGCTACCCACGCTCCCCGCAGCGAACGCGCCTCCCCAGGCTGGAGCGGCCAAGGCCGAGGAGGAGGCCGCGCGTCGCCAGGCAACCCGGGAAGCCGCAACCAGGGCCAGGGTCGAGGCCGAACGCAGCGCCGCCGCCAAGGCGCGCGCCGAGGCCAAACAGAAAGCCGCCCAAGCCGAAGCCGCCAAAACCCGCGCCAGGGCGGAAGCCGAACGCAGCGCCGCCGCCAAGGCGGAAGCCGCCCGGCTCGAAGCGGTTCAGGGCGAAGCGGCTTCGCCTCATTCCTCGCCGGCGGAAACGCTAGCCGCCCAAGCCGAAGCCCGCCGCGCGGTGGAAGCAGCGCGGCGGGAGGCTGCCCGCGCCGAGGCCGCCCGCAAGTCTGCTCAAGAGGAAGCCGCTCAAAAAGCGGCGCTGGCCGAGGCTGCCCGCGCCGAGGCCGCTCGCCGCAAGACCCTGGCGGAAACAACCCAGGTCGGCGGTGCTCGTGCTCGACCCGAAGCGCCTCGAACCGAGGCTGCCCGGACCAAGCCGCCCGCCGCCCTGCCCAAAATCGAACTGGTCGCTAAATCCGAAGCGCCGTCAGCGGCTTCGCGCCCGCCCGAGCCCCTTCGACCAGCGCCTGCCAGTGCTGGCGGCGCCGTGGTGGGTAGCTACGCCCTGCGGGAAAACGCCAACGCCCTGCGCGATTACTATCGTAGCCAGAAAATCCGCGCGGTGGTCGAGGAGGTCATGGCCAACGGTCGGGCGATGTACCGGGTGCGCATCTGGCGCTGAATCCCACGGGAGTCGCCGTTTCGACTCGAATTTGATTCTGTTAAGATGATTTCCTTAAAAAGCCGGCCAGTGGCGCGCCGGATCAACCAAGCGAGCGAACCTTTCGGGACGGGATACGGCGATCCATGAACTGGGCGGATTACCTTATCATCATCATCATCGCCCTTTCCATGCTGATCGGACTCTGGCGGGGCCTGTTGCGCGAAGTCATTTCGCTGGCGACCTGGATCGCCGCCTTTGCCATCGCCTTCCTGTTCGCCGAGGACGGCGCCGCCCATCTGACACCCTACCTCGATATTCCCTCGCTGCGCATCGCGGCCGCCTTTGGCGGCCTGTTCCTCGCCACGCTCCTGCTCGGTGGCCTGGTGGGCATCGTCGCCTCGCAACTGGTGGATTACACCGGCCTGACGGGTACCGACCGGGTGCTGGGCATGGCCTTCGGGTTGGGGCGTGGCGCGGTCGTGATCGCTATTCTGGTGCTGGCGGCGGGGTTGACGCCCCTGCCCCGGGATCCCTGGTGGCGGCAGTCGCTACTGTTGCCCCATTTTCAGGAGACCGCCCTTCGACTGCGCGGTTGGCTGCCACCGGAACTGGCCCAGAACTTTCGTTTTTGAGCGTGTTTCCCAACGACGGCGACCGCCGTCCATTGCGGCAGGTAATCGCGGATGTGTGGAATCATCGGTATCGCGGGGCGTGGTCCGGTCAATCAGAGCCTGTTCGACGGGCTGACGGTATTGCAGCATCGGGGCCAGGACGCGGCGGGCATCGTCACCTGCGATGACGGCCGCCTGTTCCTGCGCAAGGACAACGGCCTGGTCCGGGACGTGATCCGCACCCGCCACATGCGCGATCTGCACGGCAACACCGGCATCGGCCACGTTCGCTACCCGACCGCCGGCAGCGCCGATTCCGCCGAGGCGCAGCCGTTCTACGTCAACTCGCCGTTCGGCATCGCGCTGGCCCACAACGGCAATCTGACCAACGCCGCCCAGCTCAAGGACGAATTGTTCCGGTCCGACCGGCGCCACATCAATACCAACTCCGACTCGGAAATCCTGCTCAACGTGTTCGCCCACGAATTGCAGCAGCGCAGTCGGCTGTCGGTGGACGCCGACGACATTTTCGCGGCGGTGGCGGCGATGCACCGGCGGGTGCGCGGCGCCTACGCCGCTGTGGTCCTGATCGTCGGCTTCGGGCTGGTGGCGTTCCGCGATCCGCATGGGATTCGGCCGCTGGTGTTCGGCCGCCGCGAGACCGAGGACGGCATCGAGTACATGGCGGCTTCCGAAAGCGTGGCGCTGGACGCGCTGGATTTCCGGCGGATTCGCGACGTAACGCCCGGTGAGGCGGTGCTATTCGATCTGAATGGGCGCATGCATACCCGCCAGTGCGCCGAGAATCCCCGCTACTCGCCCTGCATCTTCGAATACGTTTACCTGGCTCGGCCCGACTCGATCATGGATCAGGTTTCGGTCCACAAGGCCCGGCTGCGCATGGGCGAACATCTGGCCGAGAAGATTTTGCGGATCTGGCCGGACCAGGACATCGACGTGGTGATCCCGATTCCCGACACCAGCCGCACCGCCGCCCTGCAAATGGCCTCGATCCTGGGCCTCAAGTACCGGGAAGGTTTCATCAAGAACCGCTATATCGCCCGCACCTTCATCATGCCGGGCCAGAAAATCCGCCGCAAATCGGTGCGGCAGAAGCTGAACGCCATCGACCTGGAGTTTGGCGGCAAGAACGTGCTGCTGGTGGACGACTCCATCGTGCGCGGCACCACGTCCGAAGAAATCATCCGCATGGCCCGCGAGGCCGGCGCTCGCAAGGTTTATTTTGCCTCGGCCGCGCCGCCGGTGCGCTATCCCAACGTCTACGGCATCGACATGCCCGCCGCCCGTGAGTTGATCGCTCACGGCCGCACCGAGGAGGAAGTGGCGCGAACCATCGGCGCCGATTATCTGATCTTCCAGGATCTGGCCGACCTGGAAGAAGCGGTGCGGCGCGGCAACCCCGCACTCAAACGCTTCGATTCTTCCTGCTTCACCGGCGAGTACGTGACCGGCGACATCGACCGGGATTATCTCGATTGCCTAGCGCGTGCGCGCGCCGACGCCACCAAAACAGGTCGGAGAAGCACCGACAACACCATTATCGATCTGCATAACCAATGAATACCCACGAAGACGATGTCGAACTCGGTTTTGCCAGCCTGGCGGTGCGCGCTGGCCAAGTCCGCACTCACGAGGGCGAACACGCCGAACCGATTTTCCTCACCTCCAGTTTCGTGTTCGCCAACGCCGCCGAAGCCGCCGCCCGCTTCAGCGCCGGCGAGGGCAACATCTATTCCCGTTTCACCAACCCGACCGTGCGGATGTTTCAGGACCGGCTGGCGGCGCTGGAAGGCGGCGAGTCCTGCATCGCCACCGGCTCCGGCATGGCGGCGATCCTGGCGACCTGCATGACGCTGCTCAAAAGCGGCGACCACATTGTTTCGGCCAGCGGCGTGTTCGGCAGCACCATTTCGCTGTTCAATCTGTATCTGAGCAAGTTTGGCGTCGCCACGACCTACGTACCCTTGGCCGACCCCGCTGCCTGGGCAGCGGCCATCCGTCCGGAAACTCGGCTGTTCTATCTGGAAACGCCCTCCAATCCGCTGATGGAGTTGGCCGATATTCAAGCGCTGGCCGATCTAGCCCACGCCCACGATATCCTGCTGGTGGTGGACAACTGCTTCTGCACCCCGGCGTTGCAACAACCCTTCAAATTCGGCGCAGATTTGGTGATTCACTCCGGCACCAAATATCTGGACGGACAGGGGCGCTGCGTCGGCGGAGCGGTGGTGGGCGACGCCCAGCGAGTCGGCAAGGACATCTTCGGCTTCCTGCGGACCGCCGGCCCCAGCCTGAGTCCATTCAACGCCTGGGTATTCCTCAAGGGGCTGGAAACGCTGCAATTGCGGATGCGCGCTCACAGCGCGGCGGCGCTGCAACTGGCCCAATGGCTGGAAACCCAGCCGGCGGTGAAACAGGTCTACTATCCGGGTCTGCCCTCGCACCCGCAGCACGAACTGGCGAAGCGGCAACAGAGCGGCTTTGGCGGCATTGTGTCCTTCGAGTTGCGCGGCGGTCAGCCGGCCGCCTGGCAACTGATCGATGCCACCCGGCTGATCTCGATCACCGCCAACCTGGGCGACGCCAAATCCACCATCACCCATCCCGCCACCACTACGCACGGCCGGCTGACGCCCGCAGAACGCGAACGCGCCGGGATTCGGGAGTCGCTGGTGCGGATTTCGGTGGGGCTGGAGGACGTGGCAGATATTCGGCAGGATCTGGAGCGCGGTCTACGCCAAACGGCATGATCAAAGCGATCACCTTCGATCTGGACGATACGCTCTGGGATGTCTGGCCGGTGGTCGAGCGCGCCGAGCAGTTATTGCACGACTGGCTGGCGGCGCGCTATCCGCGCATCCCGGCACGATTCACGCCGTTGGAATTGCGGGAACTGGCGGGCGCGATAAGCGCCGCCCGCCCGGAAATCGCCCACGACCGCACTTCGCTGCGCAAGGAGGCGCTGAATCTGGCGGCGGCGCGAGCCGGTTATCGAGAATTCGACGTCGAAAGCGCGTTCGCGGTGTTCTTCATGGCCCGCAACGCGGTGGAGCCGTTCGCGGAGGTGCGCCCCACGCTGGAACGGCTGGCCCGGCGCTATACCCTGGCGTCGCTGTCCAACGGCAACGCCGATCTGCGGCTGATTGGGCTGGACGATATATTCAGCCTTTCGCTCAACGCCATCGGCGTCGGCGCGGCCAAGCCGGAGCCGCCGATGTTCGAGGAAGTTTGCCGTCTGCTGCGGGTGCGACCCGGACAGATCGCCCACGTCGGCGACGACCCGGAACACGACGTGCGGGGCGGCCAGAACGCCGGATTTCGCACCGTGTGGGTGAACCGCGCCGGTCGGGACTGGCCGGGCGGCCTGCGGGCAGACGCGGAAATCGGCGATCTGGCGGAACTGGAGACCGTGCTGGCGGCCTGGGAGACTGGCTCCGCCTAAGCGCGACTTACCACGGGATCGGCTGGCCGTCGCGGAAGAAGCCGCCGGTCGGCCCGTCATCGGGCAGGGTGGCGGCCCAAACGATGCCGGCAGCGCCCTGCTCGACCGTTTTCTCGGCCTGGGAGCCGCCCATGTCGGTGCGCACCCAGCCGGGGCAAACTGAGTTGACCAGGATGTTATAACCCTGGGTTTCCGCCGCCAGGATGCGGGTCAGGGCGTTCAGGGCGGTCTTGGAAATCCGGTAGGCCGGTGACTTGCCTTCCATCTCGCTCAACTGGCCCATGCCGCTGGAGACGTTGACGATGCGGCCGTAGTGCTGCTGCTTCATCAGCGGCGCCAGTTCCTGCGCCAGCAGCAAGGGTCCGTACAGGTTGGTTTTCAGGGTCGCTGACAAGGTTTCCAGACTGGTGCTGAAGACGCTGGCGCCCCCGGTTTCCTCGGAGCCATGACTGTCCAGATAGACGCCGGCGTTGTTGACCAGGATGTCCACCCGGCCGTAGCGGCTATGAATGAACCCACCCAGATCGGCGACGCTGCTTTCCGAGGTGACGTCCAGCGCGTGGAACGCGACCTCCAGTCCCTCGGTCAACAGTTTTTCCAGGGCCATTTCGCCCTTGTCGGCGTTGCGGCTGGTGAGGATCACGCGGATGTCGCGCTTGGCCAGTTGCCGGGCCGTTTCCAAACCCAGACCGCGATTGGCTCCCGTGACTACCGCCACGGGTTTGCTGGTCTTACCGTTCAACATCGTTTCGTCCCCCCTCTGGTCGCTGCTTCCGCCAGCGAACCAATCCCAGTGATTGCTGACCTTCATCGTGTGTTGTTTTATTCACACGAATTTGTTGTAAATATTAACAGCATCCGGGCGCTAGTAAAAACAAAAACCTACCACGAAGGACCGCTGGGGTTGCGATGGGCTTGGCGATACGGGTCAAACGCTTGCGGGTTCGGGGTCGAAAATGAGGGCTACGGGAGTTTCCTCGGATCGCCGCAAAGCGACTCGAGCTGAAAAATCCCCTTTCCCACGCGAGGAAGGGGATTCGCGGTAGGTCGTTACCGATCAATCCTTGAACCGTGGTTGCCGTTTTTGCATCGCCGCCGCAATCGCTTCGCGGGTGTCGTCCGACAGCAGCATCGCGGCGTTCCAGGTGGCGACGTAGTCCAAGCCGTCGGCGACGCTGTGATCGCGGCCGTGGTTGAGCACCTGCTTGATGCCGCGCACCATCAACGGCGATTTGGCGGCGATGTTGGCGGCGATGGCCCGCACGCCCTCCCGTAGTTGCGCGGCGTCGGCGAACACCCGACTCACCAGCCCCATCGCTTGCGCCTCGGCGGCGTCGAACTGGCGGGCGGTGAAGGCCAGTTCCCGCAGCCGGCCCTCGCCGATCAGATACGGCAGTCGGTGCAGGCTGCCGACATCGGCAACGATGGCCAAGTCCGCTTCCTTCAACGAAAACGCGGCGTCGGCGGCAGCGTAGCGCAGGTCGCAGGCGGCGATCAGGTCCAGCCCGCCGCCGATGCACAAGCCCTGAATCGCGACCAGCACCGGCTTGCGGCAAGTCTCCAGCGCAGTGAATCCCGCCTGCAAGTTGAGAATGATTCGCCGCAACCGTTCTTCTCGGCGGCCTGGACTCAGTTCCTCCACTTCATCCAGCACCGCGCCCATGAGTTCGAAGTCAATGCCCGCGCAAAAATGCCGGCCCGCGCCGCTCAAAATCGCCACCCGCGCCTCGGGCGTCTCGTCCACCCAGCGGAAGACTTCGCCGATCTCCCGCCACAGGATTCCATTCAAGGCGTTCGCCTTGTCGGGGCGGTTCAGTTCGATCTGAGCGATGGCATCGGTCAGAGTGACGGTCAGACAGGTAAATTCCGGCATGGAAGCTCTCCAGGAAAACATCAATGGCTCTTGGGCGGGCGCTTCCCCCAGACCTTGAACAGTATTCCAAGTTTATCGCGCCAAGTCAGCCGCTCGTCCGCCAAGGCTTCCAGAAAATCCGACAGCACCTTGGACTTGGCCACGCCGTAGAAGACCAGCAGGATGCTGGGGATCAGGACCACGACCAGAATCAGCGCTTTGACCCAGCCCGGGTGACCGGTTTCGTCGAACAGGTTCATGCCCAGGAAGCCGGTCGAGACGGTCGCGATCAACCCCAGCGTGGTGACCACGGTCAGCCGCACCACGGTGTTGGCTTGGCGTCGCAGGCCGTCGCTATCCAGATATTGATTCATTTCCTTGACCGCCTCGCTGACATCCCGGTAAATCCGGTCGGTGTCGAGATGGCCGGTCAACATTCGGAACAGATCCTTGGCCTGCGCCTGATTGGAAACCTCGTGAAACCAGTAACGGTGGGTGAAGCGCAGGAAAGTTTCGAATATCCGGCGGATTTCCCGCTTGAACGTTTTGACTGAATCCACGTCCCGGATGTCGAGTTGGCTGATCGCCGTCACCAGCCATTCCGAGAACAGCATCAGGGTGGCCTTGTGGAAGTGGGCGATCAGGTTGACCAGGAAATACTGATGGCGAAACTGGCCCAGCAAGCCGGTTTCCGCGTCGGCGAAAAAACGATCATTGGCCTCGCCGATCATGACGAAGGCGTGACCGCAACACAGGTAGCGGCTACCGAGTGTCGGATCGGCGGGATTCCAGAATTTGTCGTAGCAATATTTCCGCTCGAAATGGGCCAGTTCCCGCTCGGAATAGGGGAGGGTATTGGAGGGTCCCGAGCGGGTAACCAAGGCCAGGCGGGCGAAGTCGCCGCGGGTTAGAACCCGTGGGTCATCGAAGCCGAGGTAGGCCAGCAGCGGCATGCGGTGGTATTCGATCTGCCGGTAGCGAACCATGCCCTCGCGGTCGGAATGGTACAGAGCCAGCGGCCGCAGCAAATAGTCCCAGTGCGCGGCGACGCTGGGGGAACGGTGCTGGCAGACGAACTTGAGATATTTGCGCCGGTTCTCGTAGTCGGACACCGCCAGCGTCTCGCCCGTCGCCGCCAACCATTCCACCCGGCGCGGACATTGCCCGCCCTGACCGTCGGCCTCCCAGAACGCCGGGTAGGCTCGCCCCAGCTTGAACAAGGCATCCTGGGCCAGCGGCAGCGGCAGATCGTTGGCGAAGAATTCCACCGCCAGGATGATGATGTCGATGTCGTAGAAGAAATAGAGGTCCACATGGGCGACCTCGAACACCACCGGCGGCGATTGCTTGTCGAGCACCGCCCGCATCCGCGCGACATCCCGGCGGCGGTAGACGCGGATCGGCGATTTGCCGTAGCCGGCCGGACCTTCGCGGCCCATCCCCTCGCCATAGAGGAAGCGCTGCACGTAAGGCAGGAAGGTGATGAATTCCTTGTAGTGCCGCTCCTGGAAATCATCGGGATCGCCGAATTCATCCGCCACTTCCCGCCAAGGACACTGCTCGCCCATCGCCTCCAGCAGTTCCCAATATTTCGAAATGTGCGGCTCCCGCACCTTGGCGTGCATCACCTGCAAAGGCCACAGCAGGATTTGGCGAAAATGACGGACCAAGGGGGGAGCATCGCTTTTATTGGTATCGCTCACGGGGTTGAATCCTCGCTTATCCCGTTGCGGGGGGGTTAATTCGGATTTTCCAGGTCAGCCAACTCTTGTAGCCTGTAGTGTTTTAGACTTGCTGAATTAAAGGCTCTTTGGGAATTCCCGGAATAAGATAGGTTCTTCGACTGTTCTTGTGGAGTTGGCCCCGCAGGGCGGGTTTCGGCCTGTTAAGCTGGCTGGAGATTGGTTAAAAACCATTTACAATCAATTAGTTGACTTCAATTCTGGCTTCCGGCATGGCTGGCTCCACAAGAACCGACGAAGAACCTTTATTAGAGCATCCATACCGGTGTCGATAGGGTTGCCTTATGGCAATCCTATCGACAATCCCAACCCCTACGCCTCCACCACCGGAATCTTCCCGATCCTCGCCTGCCATTCCTTCGGGCCAGTCTTATGGACGCTGGAACCCTTCGAGTCCACCGCCACCGTCACCGGCATGTCCTTGACCTCAAATTCGTAAATTGCTTCCATGCCGAGATCCTCAAAAGCAAGAACTTTGGCAGCTTTAATGGCCTTGGATACCAGATAGGCTGCGCCGCCGACCGCCATCAGGTATACCGCCTGGTTATCCTTGATCGCGTCAATGGCAATCTGGCCGCGTTCGGACTTGCCGATCATGCCCAGCAGACCGGTCTGCTCCAGCATCTGCCGGGTGAACTTATCCATGCGGGTCGCGGTGGTGGGACCGGCGGGACCGACCACCTCGTCGCGCACCGGATCGACCGGACCGACGTAGTAAATGAAGCGGTTGGTGAAATCGACCGGCAGTTTCTGACCCGCACTCAACATATCGGTCATCCGCTTGTGGGCGGCGTCGCGGCCGGTCAGCATCTTGCCGTTGAGCAGCAGCACCTCGCCGGTCTTCCAGGTCGCCACCTGCTCGCGCGTGACGGTAGCCAAATCGACCCGACGGGCATTGGTCGGCGCGTAGGTCAGCTTCGGCCAGTCATCGAGACTCGGTGGTTCCAGCTTGGCCGGACCCGTGCCGTCGAGGTGGAAATGCGCGTGGCGGGTCGCGGCGCAGTTCGGGACCATCGCGATCGGCAGGTTGGCCGCATGGGTCGGATAGTCGAGCACTTTCACGTCCAGCACGGTGGTCAGGCCGCCGAGACCCTGCGCGCCGATGCCGAGCGCGTTGACCTTCTCGTACAGTTCGATGCGCAGTTCCTCGGCGCGATTTTTCGGGCCACGGGCGATCAGTTCCTGAATGTCCACCGGGGCCATCAGCGATTCCTTGGCCAGCATGAACGCCTTTTCCGGCGTACCGCCGATGCCGATGCCCAGAATGCCGGGTGGACACCAGCCGGCACCCATCTGCGGCACGGTCTTCAGCACCCAATCCACCAGGTCGTCGGACGGGTTGAGCATCGCGAACTTGGATTTGGCCTCGGAACCGCCGCCCTTGGCCGCGCAGATCACCTCGACGTGGTGGCCGGGGACGATTTCGTAATGCACCACCGCCGGGGTATTGTCCTTTGAATTCTGGCGCTTGCCCGCCGGATCGCGCAGCACCGAGGCGCGCAGCTTGTTGTCCGGGTTGAGATAGGCGCGGCGCACGCCTTCGTCCACCATCTCCTGCACTGACAGCTTGGCGTCCCAATGCACGTCCATCCCGACTTTGAGAAACACCAGCGCGATGCCGGTATCCTGACAAATCGGGCGATGGCCCTCGGCGCACATCCGCGAATTGATCAGGATCTGCGCGATGGCGTCCTTGGCCGCCGGGCTTTCCTCGCGCTCGTAGGCTTGCGCCAGCGCCTTGATATAATCGACCGGATGGTAGTAACTGATGTACTGGAAGGCGTCGGCGATGGATTGGATAAAGTCTTCTTGGCGGATGGTGGTCATGCTGTGCTCCCGTGGCGAGGAATGAGGCGCGGGGCCGCGCCCGGACATCAATTAATTATGGCGGGCGCTATTTTAACAGCATTCCCACGATGGGCGGCGATGCCCCGACAGGCCGAAACTACTCGGGCGGTTCAATGCCCAGTTCCCGCAGCCGCGCCGTCAACCGTTCCGCCCGCTGCTCGGCTTCCGTCGCCCGCTGGCGTTCCTGTTCCGCCCGCTGGCGTTCCTGTTCCGCCTGTTGCTCGGCTTCCGTCGCCCGCTGGCATTCCTGCCGCGCCCATTCGGCCCCCGTCGGAATCAGCCGTCCCTCGCGATCGGTCCAGCGCAACCAAAGCGTCTCGGTACCCTCATATTCGCCCTGCCACAGGTTCAGGCCCAGCCCGACCGCGTCCAGCAGCCCGCCGACCTGTTCGATATAACCCTGGCTTGCCCCCGCGAACTGGTGGATGCGCAACATCCGATCCGACAGCAAGCGCCAGGGATCGAAAATCACGTAGTACGGAATCCCAATCGCTTCGTACTTGCGCAACTTCTCGCCATCCTCGCCCCCTTCCTGGTTGGAATTGGAAACGATTTCCACCACCACTGCCGGCGACTTGCCATCCTGAACCCAGACGAAATAGGAACGATTGCCTTTCTGGCTTAAATCCGGCCCCAGCCCCGGCACGTCCAACGCCAACATCATGTCGGGAACCAGCGGCGGCTGGCGCAGAGCGTAGAACAACCCGACGTTGGCCAGGGCCAGAAAGCCGCGATGCTCAGGCGCGCGCCCCTCCGGGCCGGCCCAGGTGCTGTAAAGCGGTTCCGTCAGCAGTCGTTGTTGTTTTTCCGACAGAATGTTGTCCACGGGAGTATCGTCCTCGGTCACCAGATGTTCCATTTCACGTTCGGTCATGGCGCGCACTTCCGCCAGTTCCACTTCCCACTCCTCCAACTGCCGGGATTCCGGCGCGACGCTTACCGCACTCATTGGTTAAACTCCTCCTAAAGCTTTGCGTTAATCTTAGCGCCCCTTGCCCATATGGCGGAATTCCCGCCGCACTTTCATCAGGAGCTTTCCGCCATGGCTGAAGATTTCAACGCCCAGGCGCTGCGCTACCACCGCACCGCGCCGCCCGGCAAGATCGAAGTCACCCCCACCAAGCCGCTCGCCAATCAGCGCGATCTGGCGCTGGCCTATTCGCCCGGCGTCGCCGCCGCTTGCGAGGCGATCGTCGAAGACCCCCGCGAAGTCGCCACTGTCACCGCCCGCGCCAACCTGGTGGCGGTGATCACCAACGGCACGGCAGTTTTAGGACTGGGCAATATCGGCCCGCTGGCGGCCAAACCGGTGATGGAAGGCAAGGGTGTGCTGTTCAAGAAATTCGCCGGGATCGACGTGTTCGACATCGAGATCAGCGAATCCGACCCCGACAAGCTGGTGGACACCATCGCCAGTCTGGAGCCAAGTTTCGGCGGCATCAACTTGGAGGACATCAAGGCGCCGGAATGCTTTCAGATCGAGCGCCAGTTGCGCGAGCGGATGAAGATTCCGGTGTTCCACGACGACCAGCACGGCACCGCCATCATCACCGCCGCCGCCGTGCTCAACGCCCTGCACCTGATCGGCAAGGACATCGACGCGGTGCGACTGGTCGCTTCCGGGGCCGGTGCGGCGGGCATCGCCTGTCTCGACCTGCTGGTGAGTCTCGGGCTGCGGCGGGAGCATGTCATCGTCTGCGACAGCCGGGGCGTGCTGTACCGGGGGCGCGAAGAGTTTGAGCCGTCCAAGGCCGCCTACGCCGCCGACACGTCCGCGCGCGCATTGGCGGAAGCCCTCGTCGGCGCCGACATCTTTCTCGGTCTGTCCAAGGCCGGCGTGTTGACCGGGGAGATGGTCAAAACCATGGCGGCTCAACCGCTGATCCTGGCGCTGGCCAACCCGACGCCGGAAATCATGCCGGAAGCAGCCAAGGCCGCCCGGCCCGACGCCATCATCGCCACCGGCCGCTCGGATTATCCCAACCAAGTTAACAATGTCCTGTGCTTCCCGTACATCTTCCGGGGCGCGCTGGACGTGGGCGCGACCACCATCAACCGCGAAATGCAACTGGCCTGCGTGCGTGCGCTGGCGGAACTGGCCCGCACGCCGCGCTCCTCCGAGGAAACCGCGGCCTACGGCGGCGAAAACATCCCGTTCGGGCCGGAGTATCTGATTCCCAAACCGTTTGAACCGCGTCTGCTGCTGACTCTGCCGCCGGCGGTGGCCCGGGCGGCGATGGCGTCCGGTGTCGCTACCCATCCGATTGCCGATTTCGACGCCTACCGGCAGCGCCTCAGCCAATATGTCTACCGTTCCGGCATGGTGATGCGTCCGGTGTTCGACCGCGCCAAGGCCGACCGCAAGCGGGTCATTTACGCCCAGGGCGAGGAAGAACGGGTATTGTGGGCGGCGCAGGCGGTGATCGACGACGGCATCGCCCAACCGGTGCTGATTGGTCGGCGCCAGCGGGTGGAACAGCAAATCGCGGCGCTTGGCCTGCGCATCCAGCTTGGCCGCGATTTCGAGCTGATCGACCCGCAGAACAACCCGTATTACGAAGACTGCTGGCGGGAATATCACCGGCTGTGTGGCCGGCATGGCGTGGACCCCAACAACGCCCGCATCCGGGTCAACACCCGCGCCACCGTGGTGGGCTCGCTGCTGCTGCGGCTGGGTCACGGCGACGCTCTGATCTGCGGCCTGATCGGCAACTACCCCGACCATGTGGGCTACGTGCTGGATATCGTCGGCCTGCGCAAGAACGTGCGCACCCCAGCGGCGCTGGATTTACTGATCACCTCGCAGGGGCCGCTGTTCATCTGCGACACCCACCTCAACGAAAATCCCAGCGCCGAGGAACTGGCCGATATCACCCTGCTGGCCGCCGAGGAAGTACGCCGCTTCGTCACTCCCAAGATCGCGCTGCTGTCGCGGTCCAACTTCGGTTCCTACCAGTCGCCCCAAGCCCGCAAAATGGCCGAGGCGCTGGAACTCATCCGCCAGCGGGCGCCGGATCTGGAAGTGGAAGGCGAGATGCGCGGCGACGTGGCGTTGTCCGCCAGCTTGCGCACCGATATTTTCCCGGCCTCGCGGCTCGGGGGGGTGGCCAACCTGTTGATCATGCCCAACGTGGACGCCGCCAACATCTCCTACTCGCTGTTAAAGATGTTGACCAACGGCGTGGCCATCGGCCCGATCATGCTGGGACTGGCTCAGCCGGCCCATATCCTGACCCCGTCCTCGACCGTGCGGCGGATCATCAACATGAGCGCCATCGCGGTGGTGGACGCGCAGGAACACGCGGCGCGCAAAGCCTGGCAGGGCTGAAAGCAAGAATCCCCACGTTTGGAATCCCCCCGTCGGGCGCTGTGGGGCGCAGCTTCCGATGGGAGCCCGACCACGGATGTGCTCAAACCTCGGCCTCCTGCAATACCGTCGCCGGCTGGGCAGCGGCGCGACGGCGGGCGCGAGCGTCGAGCACGTTCTTGATGGCGATCAGGCAGCCGAGCCCGATGAACGCCCCCGGTGGCAAAATCGCCAGCAGGAAACCGCGATAATCGTCGATCAGGTGCAGGGTCAGGCCCTTGCCCCACTCGCCGAATAGGAGATCGGCCTGCCCGAGCAGCGTGCCTTGGCCGAGAATCTCCCGAATTGCGCCCAGCAGCACCAGCGCCAGCATAAAACCCAGCCCGGTCGCAATCCCGTCCACCGCTGATTTGACCACCCCGTTCTTGAACGCAAACGCCTCGGCCCGGCCAATCACGCAGCAGTTGGTCACGATCAGCGGAATGAAAATGCCCAGCACCGTGTAAAGCCCCGGCAAAAAGGCGTGCATCGCCAGTTCCACGGCGGTCACCGCGCAGGCGATCACCATGACAAAGACGGGAATCCGCACTTCGGGCCGCACCAGCTTGCGAATCAGCGAGACGGCGACGTTGCAGATTAGCAATACCAGCGTGGTCGCCAAGCCCAGCCCCAGGCCGTTGACCACCGAATTTGAGGTCGCCAGCAGCGGGCACAGCCCCAACAAGGCCACGAAGCCGGTGTTCTGGGTCCACAGGCCATCCTTGAGGATCTTTAGGTAGCCGCTTTCGCTCATGACTTTTGCTCCTTCGCGAGGGTCGCCGCCGGGGCGAACAACTGGGCCTGATGGGTCTGGACGTATTCCAGAAATTTGCGGGTCGCCTTGACCACGGCGCGCGGGGTGATGGTGGCGCCGGTGAATTGATCGAACGCGCCGCCGTCCTTTTTGACCTTCCAGCGCGCCGGTTCGGGATTTCCCAGCGACTTGCCCGCGAAGGCCAGAATCCACAGCGAGCGTCTTTCCTCGATGGCGTCGCCCAGCCCCGGCGTTTCCTTGTGTGCGAGCACCCGCGCGCCGGCCAGCGTGCCGTCGGCATAGACGCCGATCAGCAGTTGAATCGGCCCGCTGTAGCCGTCCGGCGCGACCGGCGTACCGAACAGCGCCACCGGTTGGCCGTCCTTGCGCGCCCGATACACCGTGACCGGTTGATCGGTTCCCAGCCACTCCGGCGCGGTCACTTCGATCACATCCTCGGTAATCCGGTTATCGTAACGATCCGCCGGCACCAACTGGTTCAAACTGGCTTCCAGCGCCTGGCGTTGCGCCTCGGCGATGATGTCCTTGGTCCCGGTATAGGTCACGGCGACCAGGCCGGTGCCGACCACGGCGAAGCCGGTCAGGATCAGGGCGGCGACACCCATGCTATGCACAATGACATTCATCCCCGCCGCGCTCCGAACACCCGGGGCTGGGTGTAAAGATCGATGGTGGGCGCAGCGATGTTCATCAGCAGCACCGAGAACGCCACGCCATCGGGATAGCCGCCGAACGCTCGAATGATGTAGACCAGAATGCCGATGCCGGCCCCGTAAATCAGCCGGCCGCGCGGGGTGGCGCTGGCGGTCACCGGGTCGGTGGCGATGAAGAACGCGCCGAAAATCGCCGCGCCGCTCCACAGATGGAACCAGGGCGGTGCGTATTGCTGCGGATTGATCAGATAGAACACGGTCGAAATGATTGCCAGCCCGCCCAGCATCCCCGCCGGAATCCGCCAGTCGGCGGCGCGGCTGTAGACCAGCCACAAGCCGCCGAGCAGAAAGCCCAGCGCCGCCCATTCCCAGCCGTGACCCGACACCAGCCCGAACACCGGGCTGTTGCGAATTTCGGCCACGCTCAGGCCCAGGCCCATCTGGGTGCGCAGCACGTCCAGCGGGGTCGCGCCGGTCAGCCCATCCACCTCGGGCAGGCCCACGAAAATAGCCCGCAGCGTTTCCACCAGGGTCATCGCCTGAGTCTGGCCTACGCCATGCGGGATCAGCCAGGTGCTCATCTCGCGCGGAAATGAGATCAGCAGCACCACATAACCGATCATGGCCGGGTTGAACGGGTTGTAACCCAGCCCGCCATAGAGATGCTTGGCGACCACGATGGCGGACAAAACGCCGATAGCGGTCAACCACCACGGCGCCAGCGGCGGCAGCGCCACCGCCAACAGCCAGGCCGTGACCACGGCGCTGAAATCCCCCAGATGGGGCGCCAAGGGCTTGCCGCGCGCCGCCAGCATCGCCGTCTCGGCGGCCAGCGCCACGGCGGTAGCGATCACCAGATTGACCAGCACGCCCCAGCCGAAGAACCAGACCAGCGCGGCGACGCCGGGCAGCATGGCGTACAGCACCCGGCGCATGACCTGGCCGACGCTGGCGTCGAGCAAAACGTGGGGCGAGGTCACGGTTCGGAAGCGCATCATCGCCTACCCCTCCCGGTCGGCGGCTTCGACCACGGTTTCGGCGGCGCGCGGTGGCGCTTTCTGGCGCAGCTTGGCTTCCCGCTCCTGCTTCTCGCGTTCCAGCCGCTCCTGGCGAGCCTGATGCCGCTGCCGAGCCAGTTCGGCTTTCTCCTTCTCTTTGTCCCGCGCCCAGATTTCGTTCTTGGCGTAGCGGTAGTACTGCACCAGCGGGATGTGGCTGGGACAGACGTAGCTGCAACAGCCGCACTCGATGCAACCGAACAAATGATGGTCGCGCGCCTTGTCAAACTCCTTGGCGCGGGCGAACCAATACAATTGCTGCGGCAACAGCAGGGCCGGACAGGCGTCCACGCAGGCGCCGCAGCGGATGCAGGGCATGACTGGCTGTTCCGGGGTCAGTTGCCCGGCGCTGGCGGCGAGGATGCAGTTGGTGGCCTTGGTCACCGGAACGTCGTCGCCGTGCAGGGCAAAACCCATCATCGGCCCGCCCATGATCAGCCGCTCGACGCCGTCCCGGTAGCCGCTGCACTGGGCGACCAGATCGGCAAAGCGCGTACCCAGCAGGGCGTCGATGTTGCGCGGGCGCTGGACGTGGCCGGTGACGGTGACGACGCGCGCAATCACCGGCTCACCATGGGCAATGGCGCGCTGTACGGTGTACGCGGTGGCGACGTTGAAGCACTGAACGCCGATGTCGAGGGGCAAACCCTGATCCGGGATTTCCCGACCGGTCAGCAAAAAAACAAGCTGCTTGACGCTGCCGCTGGGATAACGGGTCGGCACGACTCGCACCTCGTAACCGGTTCCGGCGCAGGCGGCGGTCATGGCGGCGACGGCTTCCGGCTTGTCCTCCTCGATGCCGATCAGCGCCTCGCGCGGTTCCAGCAGATGCGCCATGATCGCCAGGCCAGCGACGATGTCCGCCGCCCGCTCGCGCATGATCCGGTCGTCGCAGGTGATCCACGGCTCGCACTCGGCCCCGTTCAGGATCAGGGTGTCCACCCGCTCGCAGTGACCGCCCCGATTGAGCTTGACCGCGCTGGGAAACACCGCCCCGCCCAGACCGACCACCCCGGCGTTGCGCAGGGCGTTGCGCAGGTCGCTGGGATGCAAGTGGCGGTAATCCAGCGGTTGGCGCTCGATCCAGCGGTCCTCGCCGTCGGTCTCGATGGTCACGCACAGATCCGCCAGACCGGAAGGATGCGGAATCGGCTGCAAATCCACCGCCGCCACCACCCCGGAACTCGGGGCATGGACGGCGGCGCTGATGTAGCCGTCAGCCTGGCCGATCATCTGGCCTTTCAACACCCGGTCGCCGGCCTGGACGCAGGGCTTGGCGGCGTTGCCCATGTGCTGGCGCAGCGGCACGATCAACCGGCGCGGCAGCGGGCCAGGTTCGATGGGGAGCGTGTTGGATTCCGTCTTGTGACGGACGGTTTTGAGGCCGCCGTGGAAGGGAAACAGCGCGCTCATGCGGCGGCCCGGGCGGCGACGCCGGGATAGGCCCATTTCCAGGTCGTGATAGTTTCCGCAATCGGCGTCATGTGGATGCAATCTACCGGACACGGCGCCACGCACAGTTCGCAGCCGGTGCATTCGCGACCGATGACGGTGTGCATATGCTTGGCGGCGCCGAGAATGGCGTCCACCGGGCAGGCCTGGATACACAGCGTGCAGCCGATGCAGCTCTGCTCGTCGATGACCGCGACCATTTTCGGTTTCTCGGCGCCGGTCCCAGCATCGAGCGGCGGGATCTCGCGGCCCAGCAAATCGGCCAGGGCCGCGACGCCGTTGGGGCCGCCGGGCGGGCACAGGTTGATCTCCGCCTCGCCGGTGGCGATGGCCTCGGCGTAGGGTTTGCACCCGGCGTAACCGCATTGGCCGCACTGGGTCTGCGGCAGGATGGCGTCGATTTTCTCGACGATAGGGTCACCCTCGACCTTGAACCGGATCGCGGCGAAACCCAGCAACAAACCCGACGCGCCCGCCAGCGCGCTCAGCGCAAGAACAGCGACCATCATAACGTTCAACCTCTGACCAGACCGGAAAATCCCATGAACGCCAGCGACATCAGGCCGGCGGTAATCAGGGTGATGGCCGGCCCGCGAAAATGTATCGGTACATCGGCTGCCGCGATCCGCTCGCGCAGGGCCGCGAACAGCACCATCACCAGCGAAAACCCGACCGCCGCGCCGAAGCCGTACAGCCCCGATTCGACGAAGCCGTTTTTCTCCTGCACGTTCAACAGCGCCACGCCCAGCACCGCGCAGTTGGTGGTGATCAGCGGCAGGTAGATGCCGAGCACCTGATACAGCAACGGGCTGGTCTTATGCACCACCATCTCGGTGAACTGCACCACCACGGCGATGCCTAGGATGAAGGCAATAGTGCGCAGATATTCCAGCCCCAGCGGGATCAGCAGGTAATGGTCGGTCAGATAGGCGCAGATGGCCGACAGGGTAAGCACGAAGGTGGTGGCGAGACCCATGCCCATGGCGGTTTCCAGCTTGCGGGAAACTCCCATGAACGGGCACAGCCCCAGAAACTTCACCAGCACGAAATTGTTGACCAGGATGGTCCCGATCAGGATCAGGGCATACTCTTTCATGGGACGCGAGACTCGGGCAGGCCGGTTCGAGCGTAAGACGAAGACCGCATCGAAAGGTTCCGGTTGCGGACGTCAACCGAAAAAGCCGCAAGCAGTAGGGGATGGTAGTGTGGAGACACGATGCAGCGTGAAGCAATGACAATTAGCAATCGCTAATTTACCAGATTCGCCCACGCCCGCGCCAGACCGCCTTGGCGCAAGCGTGAGCCTTCAAGTCATGCCCAGACGCCACGCCTCCCGATCCAGCCGCGCTTCGGGAACCGGATCGAGCTTCGCCGAAGTGAACACTTGAGATGCCTGTTCGGAAAACTCGGGTTTGTCTTTAGACCATCTCCGCCAGCGCCGCCGCGTACCGCCGCAAATCCGTCTCGTCCCGGGTTTCGGTGGCGCAGACCAGCAGCGCGTGGCCCAGTTCGGGATATTCGCCGCTCAAATCGAAGCCGCCGAGAACGCCGCGCGCCAACAGACCATCCAGCACCTCGCCCGCCGGGCGCGGCAGCTTCAATACCGCCTCATGGAACACCGGCCGGGCGAACGCCCGACTCACCCCTGGAACCCGCGTCAATCGATCCACCAGCGCCCGCGCGTTGGCGTGGCAGGCGGCGGCAACCTGTTCCAGCCCACGCGGGCCCAGCAGCGACAGATACAGCGTGGCGGCGGTGACCATCAAACCCTGGTTGGTGCAGATATTCGACGTGGCCTTGGAACGACGGATGTGTTGCTCGCGGGCCTGGAGCGTCAGGGTGAAACCGGGCTTGCCGTCCAGATCCACCGTGCGGCCCACCAACCGGCCCGGCATCTGCCGCACCAGTTCCCGCCGACAGCACAGAAAGCCGAAATACGGCCCGCCCGAACCGAGCGGTGACCCGAGCGGCTGGCCGTCGCCGCAGACGATGTCCGCGCCGGTTTCGCTCCACTCGCCCGGCGGCTTGAGCACCGCTAGCGCCGTGGGATTGACCACCGCGACCGCCAGCGCCTGATTACGGTGCGCCCAATCGGTCAACGCATCCACGTCCTCCAACACCCCCAGGAAATTGGGCTGCGGGATCACCAGCGCCGCGAAATCCTGTCCGGCATACGAAGCCAGCGCCTCGATCGGGGTATGACCGCCAGTCGAGTCGTAGGGCAACTCCACCGATTCGATACCCTGATTGTGGACGATGGCATGGACGGTCCGCCGATACAGCGGATGCAGGGCGCGCGGAATCAGAATCCGTTTGGATTTGGATTTGCGGTTGGCGCGCACCGCCATCAGCACCGCCTCCGCCAGCGCCGAAGCGCCGTCGTACAGCGAGGCGTTGGACACGTCCATGGCGGTCAGGCCGGCCATCATGCTCTGGTATTCGTAGAGCACTTGCAGCGTGCCCTGGCTCGCTTCCGGCTGATAGGGCGTGTAGGCGCTGTAAAACTCGCCGCGCCCGACGATCTCCCAGACCGCCGCCGGGATGTGGTGCTCGTAAGCGCCCGCGCCCAGGAAACACAGTGGACGGGGAGCGTCCGCCGCCCGCGTTTCCAGCAGCCGGCTCACCTGCAATTCGTTCAGCGCCTCCGGCAGGGCGGGCAGTTCGCCGATGCGCAGCGCCGGGGGAATTTCGTCGAACAGCGCCTCCAGATTCGGCGCGCCAATCGCGGCCAGCATCGTCTGGACATCGGCCGGGGTGTGGGGAATGAACGGCATGATTCGGTGCGTCCCTCTTCACTCGACCAGTTTGGGATTGGCCAGCGAACCGTCATCGTCTTCGTCCTCGGCGACGGCGATGGCTTCGTAAGCTCTGGCATCCAGCAATCCATCCAGCGCGGCGACGGTCTTGAGCCGGAAAATCCAGCCCTCGCCATACGGGTCCTCATTAATCAGTTCCGGGTTGTCGGCCAGCGCTTCGTTCACCTCCACGATGACGCCGTCCAGCGGGCTGTACACGTCCGAGGCGGCCTTGACCGACTCGACCACCGCACAGCTTTCGGCGGCGGCCACGGCGCGGCCCACTTCCGGGATTTCCACGAAGACCAGATCGCCGAGCAGGTGCTGGGCGTGATCGGTGATGCCCACGGTGATGGCGCCGTCGTCGTTGGCGCGCACCCATTCGTGGGATTCGGTGTAACGCAGTTCGGCGGGAATGATGCTGCTCATGCTCGGTTCCTCAACAACGGTTTGGGGAGGGGGTCATTCGATCAGGGAGCGGCCGTGGCGGACAAACGGCGGCTTGACCACCCGCGCCGGCAGGCGTTTGCCGCGAATGTCCACTTGGCAACGCTCGCCCACGCCGGCCTCGACCCGCGCCAGGGCTATGGCGCGGTTCAACGTCGGCGAGAAGGCGCCACTGGTGATCTGGCCGATTTCATGGCCACCGACGTAGACGTGCTGGTGGCCGCGCAACACGCCGCGTTCCTCCAGCACCAAGCCAATCATGGTTTGCGGCACGCCAACGGTTTGCTGCCGTTCCAGCGCGGCGCGACCGACAAAATCGCGATCCTTCGGCTCCCAGGCCACGGTCCAGCCCAACCCGGACACCAACGGGGTCGTGGTTTCGTCCATGTCGCTGCCGTACAGGCTCATGCCGGCTTCCAGGCGCAACGTGTCGCGGGCGCCCAGTCCGCAGGGCGCGACGCCGGCGGCGAGAATCCGGTCCCAAAGTTCGGGCGCTTCGGTGGCAGGCGGCATGATTTCCACCCCGTCCTCGCCGGTGTAGCCGGTGCGGGCGACGAATAGACCACCGGCTTCCAGGGCGTGAAACGGTTTGAGCGCGCGCACCGCCGCCATCGTGGCCGCGCCGAGGACGGGTTCCAGCCGGGCCAGCGCCTCCGGCCCTTGCGCGGCCAGCATGGCCAGATCGTCGCGTTCGCGCCAAGCCGCGCCGAAACGTTCGGCGATGGGCGCGATCCAAGCCAAGTCCTTGTCGCGGGTGGCGGCGTTCGACACCAGCCGATAACCGCTCTCGCCCCGGTCGTAGACGATCAGATCGTCGATGACCCCGCCGGCTTCGTTCAACAGGCAGGTGTACAGGGCCTTGCCGGGATACAGGCGGGCGACGTCGTTGGCCAGCAGATAGCGCAACAGGGCGCGGGTCGGCGCCGGGTCGGCGAAATCCACGATCGTCATGTGCGACACGTCGAACAGGCCGGCGGCGCGGCGTACTCGATGATGTTCGGCGATTTGCGAACCGTAATGCAGCGGCATGTTCCAGCCGCCGAAATCCACCAGCCTAGCCCCCAGGGCGGCGTGGCGGGCATACAGGGGAGTGCGCTTGGCCATGCGGAAAAATCCCGGTGGGATGGATGCGTCATGGTAGCCTGAAATTAGCCGCTGGGGATACCTTGCCCGAACATCGAACCGTGGCCGATGGCGTCGCGTGGTCAATCCGCCGGTCGCACCAGTTCGCGCAATACGGTCGTGGCGTAGGCTCCCGCCGGCAGCTTGAAAGCCACCACGGCGGCGCGGGGTTCAGGAAATTCCAGCGTCGCGTCGCGCACCGCCAGCCGCAGCGCCCGGCGTTCCTGCGCCAGCCCCGCCGCCGTCAGCCCATCGCGGAATATCGGCAGCGTCGCCGCCACCGTTTCCTCCAGTTCCCGAACCGGGCCGCCGCTACGTAGCTCCCCAGCGCCCCACAGCGGCCCGGTCGGATGCAGGTCGAAAACGGCGACCCGCTGGCGGATCGTTTCGTCCACCTCGTCGACCGCGAAGATGCTATGGCTTCCAGCCAGCATCAGCACCTCGCCGGGCAGTGGCCGATTCCATGTCTCCTCAGCCACCCGCCGCGCCAGCACGGCGTTGAACAGCGCCGAGCGCGCGGCGGACAGGTACAAGCCCCGTTGATGCCGATCGCCTACCTTCAACTCGCCGCGCAGCATCCTCTCGGCCTGTTCCAGATTGCCGGCTTCCCGACCGAAGCGTTGCTCGCCAAAGTAGTTGGGAACACCAGTCGCGGCGATGTGCTGGAATCGCACCGTCAGTTCCGCCGGGTCGCCGTCCAAATCGCGGATCGCGACGCGGAACGCATTGCCGCTCAGCGCGCCGCGCCGCAGCTTGCGGGAATGGCGCACCGCGTTCAGCACGGCGAAATCGGGATCGGGGTTCGCCGACCAGTCCGGTTCCGCCCGGCCGGGCAGATGCACCGAAAACCATTGCTCGGTGACGGCGTGGCGATCCTTGAGACCGGCGTAGCTTACCGCGCCGGACGGGACGCCGGCCCGTTCCGCCAACCGCCGCGCCACCCACTCGGTATTGGCGCCGCGCTTGCGCACCCACAGCCAGACGTGTTCGCCGGCGCCATCCAGAGCGAAAGCAATCTCCTCGCAGACCTGGAAGTCCTCGGGGATGGCGCGCAACCGGCCTGACAGAGCCGGTTGGCCGTGAGCGAAAGGTAGGAGGGTGGAATTTTGGGTTTCAGTGGACATACGTGATTTCCCAAATTTCGGAAAGAGACGGTTGAACCCGGTCCGTGCCAGCGCGCGGGTCCTTCATGGTAAGCTTTGACGATCAATGATTGAATCTTGGAGCGCCGCCATGTCCCAGCCCGCCCACCGCCTCGCCTTCACCTACAACGATTATCTGGAATGGGAAGAACGCCAGCCGGAGCGCCATGAATACGTGCGCGGCGAAGTGTTCGCCATGGCTGGAACCAGCGACCGGCATAATGAAATTTCAATGAATCTTACCGCCCTGCTGCGCCAGCATTTGCGCGGCACGCCCTGTCGGGTGTTCATGGCTGATGTCAAGGTGCGGGTGGACGCGGCCGACTGCGGATTCTATCCAGATATTCAGGTCACCTGCGCCGAAAGCGACCGCGCCGACCGCCTCGTCAAACGCTCGCCTGTGCTGGTGGTCGAGGTGCTGTCGGACAGCACCGCCGCCTACGACTTGGGCGACAAGTTCGCCGCCTACCAGCAACTCGATAGCCTGCGAGAATACGTGCTGGTGGATCAGGAACGAATTCGGGTCCAGATCTACCGGCGGCGGGATGGACAATGGTGGGTGGACAACATCGGTCCCGGCGGACGGCTGCGCCTGGACAGCGTCGACCTGGACTGCCCGGTGGAGACGCTGTACGAAGACCTGAGCGAACCCTTGGCCGCCGAATCGTGGAAACCGGAACGCCGCCCGTAGGCCGCGAAGCGCCTCTTCGTCAGACCAGCAGCGCCACGGCGTGAACGGCGATCCCCTCACCACGCCCGATGTAGCCCAATCGCTCCGTGGTGGTGGCCTTGACGTTGATCCGGTCCGGGGCAATGGCCAAATCGGCGGTGATGTTTTCCCGCATGGCGGAAATATGGAGAGCCATGCGCGGGGCCTGGGCGATGATCGTGGCGTCCACGTTGCCCACCGTCAGGCCCTGTTCCCGCAGCAAGGCCGCGACCCGTCGTAGCAGGACGCGGCTGTCGATGCCCTTGAATTCGGCGCTGCTGTCGGGAAAGTGCTGGCCGATGTCGCCCAGCCCCGCCGCGCCCAGCAGCGCGTCGCACAGCGCGTGCAGCAGCACGTCGCCATCGGAATGGGCGATCAATCCATGGGTATACGGGATGCGCGCGCCGCCCAGGACGATAAACTCGCCCGGCCCGAAGGCGTGAACGTCGAAGCCGTGACCGATGCGCATGGAGCCAGGGTGCGGGGTGCGGGGTGCGGGGTGTAGCTCTTGCTGTTTCCTGTCTCGTGTCTCCTGCCCCCTCCCCCCCGTCTCCTGTCTCCTGGCGAGATAAAACTCCGCCAGCGCCAAATCCTCCGGCCGGGTGATTTTCAGATTATCCGCCCGCCCCTCGATCAGCCGGGGGGCGAAACCCGCCGCTTCCATCGCCGCCGCTTCATCCGTCACCAGCAACCCGCGCGCCAGCGCCGCGCCCAAAGCCTCTTGCAGCATTCCCAGCCGGAACATCTGCGGGGTCAGGGCATGCCAGAGTCGCGAGCGATCCACCGTCGCCGTGACCCAGCCAGCGACATCCGCCTGCTTCAGCGTGTCCCGCACCGGCACGGCGAGCAGTCCACCCACCGGATCGTCCGCCAGTTCGGCCAGCAACCGGTCCAAATCCTCAGTGGTCAGACACGGCCGGGCGGCATCGTGGACCAGCACCCAATCAGTCGGCGCGGCCCGTTGCCGTAGCGCCTCCAGCCCGTTGAGCACAGAATGACAACGCTCCGCGCCGCCAGTGACAACCCGCAGGGGTTTGGCGACAGCGAGTTCGGCGGCAACGGTCGGCCACCATTCATCCTCGGCGCTAATGACGACCGTCACGCCGGCAATGCGCGGATGGGCCAGCAGCGTTGTAAGGGTATGGGCAATGACCGGCTGGCCTACCAAGGGCAGATATTGCTTGGGGATGGCCGAACCCATGCGTTTGCCGATACCGGCGGCGGGAACCAGCACCCAGTAGCGGACGTTACTCACGGCGCTGCGACGCTCCAGGGGCTGGGACGGGTTTGGGG
>WBUJ01000054.1 GCA_008933795.1 Candidatus Contendibacter sp.
GCAGCTCAAGCGCCCGCGCCAGCCAGTCGTCCAGCAACTCGCCAGCGGCAACGAGCGCCCGCGCCACCGAATCCAATCCCGGCGGCGATTCTGGCGACTCGGCGGCGCGGCGCAGCGCCTGCTCGCTTAGGGCCGCGATCTGATCCGGATCGGTCACCCCCAGCGCCTGCCAGTAGGCGCCGAGCCGGGCGAGCGCGAACTCGCTGGAGGGCGCCGGCTGCGCTGGCGGCAGGTACGGCTCCGCAACGCTTACTTTGCCGCGGTCCACTGATAACTCCAGGTTTCGGTCAACACATCGTTGCCCAGCTTGAGGAAACCGCGCAGTTCCGATGCGGCGTCGCCTTGCGGCAGCAGTTCAAAGGACAGGCGCCAGCCGTGGGTTTGGGGGTTCTTGTGAACCACCACGTTCTGAACTTGGCCGGTCGAACCGCTGACCACCGCCTCCACCGGCGCGTCGTCCGCCAGCTTGGCCAAGTTCTCGCCGCCGAAATCCACCACGAACCGCCGCCGTTCGGGTTGCAGGTCGCCCGCGCCGCCTGCGCCGACCCGGCTGGCCAGGGTTCGTCCGCCCGACGACAGATTCGGCAGATCGAGGAAGAAGGACAGCCGGTAGCTGAATTCCAGTGGCTGACCGGCCTCGACCGGTTTCTCCGGGGTCCAGAAGGCGGCGATGTTGTCGTAGCGCTCGGCCGTGCTGGGAATTTCGATCAACTGCACCGAACCCTTGCCCCAGTCGCCCTGCGGCTCGACCCAAATGCTGGGTCGAATGTGATAATGCGCCTCCAGGTCCTGGTAGTTGTCGAAATCGCGGTCGCGCTGCAACAGGCCGAAGCCGCGCGGGTTGTTGTCCTGGTAGGCGCTGATGCGCAGCCGGGTGGGGTTGTTCAGCGGCCGCCAAATCCATTCGCCGTTGCCGGTGAGCATCAACAGGCCATCGGAATCATGCACCTGCGGACGGAAATCGTCGAAGAACCGCTCGTTCATCGCGCCGTGATAAAACATGCTGGTCAGCGGCGCCACGCCGAGTTTCTGCACCTTGTCGCGGACGAACAAACTGGCCTTGACCTCGATCTGGGTGGCGACGCCCGGTTTGATGACGAAGCGATAGGCGCCGGTCAAGCTCCGGCTGTCCATCAGCGCGTAGACGGTCAGCTCGGTGGCGTCCTTGGCGGGTTTTTCCAGCCAAAACTCGCGGAATCGGGGGAATTCCTCGGGTTTGGACAGGCCGGTGTCCACGGCTAGGCCGCGGGCCGAGAGGCCATAATTTTGCTTCTGGCCGACCGCGCGGAAGTAGCTCGCGCCCAGGAACACCGCAACCTCGTCGTAATGGTTGTCGGCGTGCAGCGGATACAGCACCTTGAGGCCGGCGAAGCCGAGATCCTTGGGGAGATTCTCGGGCGCTGGATTCTTGCCATAGTCGAACAGATCGCTGGCGTACTCGACGGCCTTGCTTTCGCCCTCGACCACGACGTTGATGGCGACCGGTTCGAAGAACAGGAAGCCGAGCGGCGCGAACTGGATTTCGAACGGCAACCCTTCCGCGCGCCACAGGCTCCTCTCGGCCCGGAAGCGGATGTCGCGGTACTGGTCGTAGTCCAGATTCTTGAGAAGATCGGGCAGGTTATTACTGGTCGCCTGGAAGGGTTGCGACGCCAGCGCCTCGGCGCGGCGGCGGATGTCGGCGAAGTTGAAGCGCTTGGGCGGAGGGGTTGCGGCTTCGGTGGCCTCGGGCGCGTTGGGCCCGCCAAAGGTCGCCACCGGGCCTGTCCAGATGCCCACCAGCAGCGCAAGACTCAGCAGCATTCGGAAGTTCACAGCGTTACGGCTCCGTCGTTGGGATGATCCAATCAGGGTTTGGGAGAAAGTCTTTGGACAGGTTATTGTATTGCTGTCCGGTCGTTCCGACTATCTAGATTCGAGCGTCAGGGTTAGGGGCGGGCGCCGCCGGCGTTCCCGCGCATCCTGTCCATCTTGCCAGATTACCGGGGGACTTCATGCAACTTCGTGAAACCGCGTTGTTCCGCCAGCAGTGCTACGTCGCCGGTTCCTGGATCGATGCCGACAGCGGCGCGGCCTCGATCATTATGAATCCCGCCACCGGCGCGGCGCTGGGCCGCGTTCCCGATCTGGGCGCGGCCGAGACTCGCCGCGCCATCGAGGCGGCTCGGGCTGCGCTGCCGGGCTGGCGGGCGTGGACCGCGTCGGCGCGGGCCACGATCCTGCGGCGCTGGTTCGAACTACTGCTGGAGCATCGGGAGGATTTGGCGGTATTGATGACCCTGGAGCAGGGCAAGCCACTGGCCGAGGCGCGCGGCGAGATCGGCTACGCCGCCGGCTTTATCGAATGGTTCGCCGAGGAGGGCAAGCGGGTTTATGGCGATGTCATTCCGACCCCGTGGCCGGATCGGCGGATTCTGGCGCTGAAGGAGCCGGTTGGGGTATGCGCGGCGATCACCCCCTGGAATTTTCCGGCGGCGATGATCGCGCGCAAGGCCGGGGCGGCGCTGGCGGCTGGCTGCACGATGGTGGTCAAGCCGGCTCCGCAGACCCCCTTTTCGGCGCTGGCGCTGGCGGTTCTGGCGGAACGCGCCGGCTTGCCCGCCGGCGTGCTGAACGTGGTCACCGGCCCGGCTCAGATCATCGGCGACGAAATTCTCGACAACCCGCTGGTGCGCAAGTTGAGCTTCACCGGTTCGACCCGCACCGGCAAGTATCTGATGCAGCGTTGCGCCGGCACGCTCAAGCGGCTGTCGCTGGAACTGGGTGGCAACGCGCCGTTTATCGTGTTCGACGATGCCGATCTCGACGCGGCGGTGGCCGGGGCGCTGACCTCCAAGTATCGCAACAGCGGTCAGACCTGCGTGTGCGCCAACCGGTTTCTGATTCAGGACGGGATTTACGACGCCTTCGCCGCCAAGCTGACTCAGGCGGTGCGCGAGCAGCTCAAGGTCGGCAACGGCCTGGAGCCGGGCGTGATGCAGGGACCGCTGATCGACGCGGCGGCGCTGGCGAAAGTCGAACGGCACGTCGCCGACGCGCTGGCTCAGGGCGCGAAAGTGCTGACCGGCGGCCAGCGGCACGCCTTGGGCGGTACGTTCTACGAGCCGACCGTGTTGGCGGAGGTCACGCCGGCGATGCTGGTGGCCCGCGAGGAGACCTTTGGGCCGGTGGCGCCGCTGTTCCGGTTCCAGACCGACGCCGAGGCGATCCGGTTGGCCAACGCCACCGAATTCGGGCTGGCGGCTTATTTCTACAGCCGCGATTTGAGTCGGGTGTTCCGGGTGGCCGAGGCGCTGGAATACGGCATGGTCGGTGTCAACACCGGGCTGATCTCGACCGAGGTGGCGCCGTTCGGTGGGGTCAAGGAGTCCGGTTTTGGCCGCGAAGGCTCGAAGTACGGTATCGAGGAGTATCTGGACCTCAAGTATCTTTGCGTGGGCCTGGACTGAGGCTGATTGGTATGGCCCGGCTCCCAACAACAATAATTCAATCTTCGCCCCATGACTTTTACCCAGGAAGTGATTTACCTCGGCCTGCTGGTTCTCGGCATTCTGGCCACCTTCGCCACCGCCGGTCTGTTGCTCTGGCTGTGCAGTTTTTCCCGGTTCGCCCCCCGGTTCCAGTTGCTGACCAATCTGTCGCCGCAGGTGGTGGCTATCGTCGGCATTCTATTCGCGCTGTACACCACGTTTTTTGCCAGCGACATCTGGAATATTCGCGACCGGGCGCAGACGGCGATCCAGCAGGAAGCGGAAGCGATGCGCGGGCTGTTCCGGCTGGCCGAGCAGCAGCCGCCAGCCATCGGAATGCCGATCATCGCCGCGCTGCGGGAGTACGCGCGGGCGACGATCCAGGACGAATGGCCGTTGCTGGCGCGCGGCGAGCCGCCCAGCGCGCAAACCCTGGAGCGGTGGCGGGACTTGTTGCGGGCGGTGCTGGCGGAACCGGTAGCGAAGAGCTTGCCCACCAGCGTTCACGCCGCGATGGTGCAGCAGGTGGAGCGGGTGCATGTCGGGCGCCATCAACGGTTGGCCCAGAGCCAGCGGCACGGCGATCCGCTGAAATGGTTCGCCGTGGCCTGCCTGGGGGCGTTCACGCTGCTCACCGTGGCGCTGGTGCATCTCGACAATTGGCGAACCCAACTGGCGGCGTTGTTGATCTATTCCGCCGCCATCTCGGTCAGTTTCGCGGCGGCCTATTTGCAGCGCAGTCCGTTTCAGGTGTTCGTCGTCAGCCCCCAGCCCATCGTCGAGTTGATCGACATGGAGTCGTTACTGGACCGGCGTTGACCGCCACACGCCGCTACCCCCGCTTCAAGCCGGATCGTGGACGATCTCGCCCAAGCCCGCGCGCCGCAGGGCTTCGTTGAGCAGTCGGTGGATTTGGCGGACGGTGTCCAGTTCCAGCGCCTGCCGGGCCAGTTCCCGGGCTTCGTCCCGGGTGAAGCTGCGGATCGCCCACTTGACCCGCGGCACGCTGACGGCGCTGGCGCTCAGGCTGTCCACCCCCATCCCCAGCAGCAGGACGGCGGCGCCGGGATCGGCCGCCAGTTCCCCGCACAGGTTCACCGGCCGACCAGCGCGGCGTCCGCTTTCGATGATGTAGGCGATGGTTTTCAGCATGGCCGGGTGCAGGCTGTCGTACAGGCCGGCGACCCGGGCGTTATCGCGGTCCACCGCCAGCAGGTACTGGGTCAGGTCGTTGGTGCCCACCGACAGGAAATCCACTCGCCGGGCCAGTTGTTCGGCCTGCCAGGCGGCGGCGGGTACCTCGATCATCACGCCGACTTGTGGGCGCGTCGCGGCATAGCCATCCTCGCGCAATTCCCGGTCGGCGCGCGCCAGCAGTCGCAACGCTTCGTCCACCTCCTCGACGGTGGTGATCATCGGGAACAGAATCCGCAGATTGTCCAGCCCGGCGTTGGCCCGCAGCATGGCGCGCACCTGGGTCAGGAAAATGTCCGGGTGGTCGAGGGTGAAGCGCATCCCGCGCCAGCCCAGGAACGGGTTGTTTTCCTCGATGGTGAAGTAGGGCAAGGTCTTGTCGCCGCCGATGTCCAGGGTGCGCATCACCACCGGATGCGGGGCGAAAGCGGCCAGCATCTGGCGGTAAAGCTGAATCTGCTCGTCCTCGCTGGGGAACGATTCGCGCACCATGAACGCGAACTCGGTGCGATACAGGCCGACACCCTCGGCGCCGACCTTGCGGGCGGCGGCGATGTCGGTCGGCAGTCCGGCCTTGGCGTACAACGGAATGGGGTAGCCATCCCGGGTTTCGGCGGGCAAGTCGCGCAGTGCGCCCAGTTCGGCGGACAGCTCGGCCTCGGCGGTCATGAGCTGTTGGTATTCGGCGCGGGTGGTCGGGTCCGGATTGACGTAGATCCGGCCCTGATAGCCATCCACGATGATGTCGTTGCCCTCGAACCGGCCCAGCGGCCGGTCGCCCAGACCCATCACCGCCGGGATGCCCATGGCCCGCGCCAGCAGGGCGACGTGGGACAGGGCCGAACCGCGCAGGCAGACGATGCCGGCCAGTTGTTCCGGCGGCACCGCCGCCAGATGCGCCACGCTCATCTCTTCGGCCACCAGCACGCAGCGCTCGGCCGCCGGCTCCAGCCGGTCGGGGGGGGCGGCGCGCAGATGATTCAGCACCCGCCGGCCCAGGTCGCGGATGTCCTCGGCGCGGGTGCTGAGATAGGGATCCTCGGCCTGTTCCAGCAGCCGGACCCGCGCCAGCACGGCGTCGCGCCAGGCGGCCGGCGCCCAGCGCCCAGCCCGGATGCTGTCGAGCGCGTCCCCAAGCAGGCTGTCGCTGGCCAGCATCATCCGGTAGACCGTAAACAGGGCCTGCTCGGTGGGTGGCAACAGCGGCGCCAGCCGGTCACTGGCCGCGCGCAATTCCTGCTCGACGGCGGCGATAGCGGCGTGGAGGGTCGCTTCCTCGGTAGCGAGGTCCCGGGCTGGCCGATCGGGCACGTCGTCGAGGTCGGCCAGCAGGTGGGGCACGGTGACGGTTCCCATCGCCACGCCCGGGGCGCCGGGCACGCCTTGCAAGGCGCGGGCGCCGGTGGTCAGCGGATTGAGCAATTCCTGGGTGGCGCCGCTGAGAATGGCGTGATTGAGAATGCTGGCCAGTTGGGCGGCGATGGTGACCAGGAAATCCACTTCGCCGGGTTGGAACTGGCGCACGGCCACATCCTGGACCAGCAGCACGCCCAATACCCGGCGGTACTGGATCAGCGGTACGCCCAGAAAGGCGTGGTAAGCCTCCTCGCACACCTCGCACACCGGGTGGAAGCGGGGATGGCGTGGCGCATCCTCCAGATTGATCGGTTCCTGACGTTCGGCGACCAATCCGACCAAGCCTTCGCCACGGTTGAGCCGGACTTGACCGACCGCCTGCGGATTCAGGCCAGCGGTGGCCATCAGCACGTAGTTCCGGTTGTCCTCATCGGCCAGATAAACAGTGCAAGCGGCGACCCGCATCGTGTTCCGAATCCGGTTGACCGTGATCGCCAGCGCGCTGGGCAGGTCCGGTGCGGCGCTGACCTCCTGGACGATACGGCGCAGGGTTTGGAGCATGCGAGAGGAATCCTTGTAAATGAGGTCGGAAAACGCGCCTACGGTTGGGCTGTGATTCCACCGGCGAGTTCGTCCTGTCAGGCGGATGAAAGCGAGTAGAGTAGAATAGAGCAACTTCAGCGGGCCACGGTAGCTAACCATGAACGACGAAACCCGGTTGACCCTCGATCCGGCGCGGGTCGGTCGCCTGTTGCGATTGGCGACCTACGCCTCGGTGACCACCGCCTCGGTGCTAATTGCCGGCAAGCTGGCGGCGGCGTTGATGACGGGATCGGTCAGCGTGCTAGCTTCTCTGGTGGATTCGATGATGGACGTGGCGGCGTCCCTGATCAATCTGCTGGCGGTGCATTATTCCCTGCAACCGCCCGACCGCGAGCACCGCTTCGGCCACGGCAAGGCCGAGCCGCTGGCGGGTCTGGTGCAGGCGGCGTTTATCGCCGGCTCGGCGGTGTTTCTGATTTTGCACGCGGTGGATCGGTTGCTGCATCCGCAGCCGATGAACGACGCCCTGGTCGGCGTCGGCGTGCTGCTGTTCGCCATCGCCGCCACGGTGCTGCTGCTGGCGTTTCAGCATCACGTGATCCGCCGCACCCAGTCCACGGCGATCCGGGCTGACGCGCTGCATTACGCCACCGACCTGCTGACCAACGCCGCCACTATTTTGGCGCTGGGCCTGGCAATGCTGGGCTGGCCGTTCGCCGATCCGGCCTTCGCCATCGGCATCGCGCTGTACATTCTCTACAGCGCCGGCCACATCGGCCATGAAGCCATTCAGTTGCTGATGGATCACGAGCTGCCGCCCGAAGTCCAGGCGCGCGTCAAGGAGATCGTGCGCGGGCACGGGCAGGCGCGCGGGGTTCACGACGTGCGGACCCGCCGTTCGGGACAAACCTACTTCATTCAGTTGCACCTGATGCTGGACGATCAAATGCCGCTGGTGGAGGCGCACCGGATCGCCGACGAAGTGGAAGCGGCGATCGTGGCGGCCTTTCCCAACGCGGACGTGCTGATTCACGAGGATCCAGCCAGCGAGCCGCCGCCGCAGGCTCTACCGGCTTAGGCGGCGGGGTGGAAAGGCGGAGCAGGCGACGACGGGAAAGGGAGAGATGGAGGGTTGGCGGAGAGGGTGGGATTCGAACCCACGGACCCTTGCGGGTCAACGGTTTTCAAGACCGTCGCAATCGACCGCTCTGCCACCTCTCCGGTGGAGTTGGATTGTAGCCGGCCCTCCCTGGCCGCGCCAGCTTCAGGACTCGCGAATCAGGGCTGGGGTTGAAGCGATTGATAGGTCCCGGCAGGCGTTTCCGCACTCTCGCCAGACGCAGGGAGCATCGGGTAAATGGCCATCGGCGTTGCCTCGGTGTCCCCCTGAAGGATCGCCGCATCCGCCGAAGACGGACAAGAGACCGTTCCGAACTTGTTGACCGGCGAATTACCTTCGAAATCGAGCTGGAACCGATAACAACCATTGGCGGCCATGGTGACCGTTCCCGACCCCGAGAAGTTGCCGCAGGCCGAAGATGCTTGAGAGGTAAAGCTCTTGGTGCCCGGGGTGGTGCTGGTGAAGCCTTCGAGAGTGGAGGCGCTGGTGCAGGAGTTGGATACGGATTGCTTGGTAACTCCATCCACCGTCACCGAATAGGTGCTGGTAAAGACTGCGCCAGTGCTGGTGTTTCTGCAGCAGGTATTGTTGTAAGAGTTCCAGCGCGCGGTTCCGCCGCCGCCGCCGCCACCGGGATTGATGGCCCCCGCGAAGCTGATGTTACCCTGGACAAAGACTTGTAGGATGATGGTTCCGTTGGCTTCGGTGGGCAAATTGGTCAGGTCGAATTTGCCAAACGGCAGGCTGGCCGTGCCACCCTCGCAACGCAGGGAACCCGGCCCGCAGGTGAACATGCAGCGGCCGCTGGCCAGCGCCAGGGCGCAGGCGGCATTGCCTTTCGAGTCCAGCGCCGTTCCGGTGATCCGATAGAAGCCGCCGCCCAGCGCCGTCACGGAATCCACGCTGGCGCCAGCCTGCTGCGCCAGCGCGGGCGTCACGGCAAAGATCATCAACAAGGTAACGAGTGTTTTTGCCGATACATAAAAATTTTTGTAGGACATGGTTCCTCTCCTCGATGTTGCGATGGATTAAGACTCGATGATAACTCTTCCTGACGCTATCCTTCGGAACCCTGAAAACTCCCTCTCTCACGAGAGTATAATCGCAAAAAATCGGCTCTTCGTCACGTTGGCCCACGCAGCGCGCGCTTGCCGAGCCAGAAACGTATCCAGAATCGAACTTGAAAAACAATGAGATAATGATAGAGCCTCATTCGGAAGCGCCTGTTGACATCGTGATTCCGGTCTATCAGGGACTGGCGGTTACCCGTCGCTGCCTGGAGAGTGTATTCGGTCACCGGCAACAGCGCCCCCACGAAGTCATCGCCATCGACGACGCCAGTCCGGAGCCCGAATTGGTGGATTATCTGAACGAGCTGGCTGAAGCCGGACGCCTCACCCTGCTGCGCAATCCCGTCAATCAGGGCTTTGTGGTGACCGCCAATCGCGGCTTAGCCCTCCACCCGGATCGCGACGTGGTGTTGCTGAACAGCGATACCGAGGTGAACGGCGACTGGTTGGATCGGCTGGCGCGCTGCGCCTATGCCGCCGCGACGATCGGGACGGTCACACCGTTTTCCAACAACGCCACCATCTGCAGCTACCCCCATTTTTGCGAGTTCAACGAACTGCCGCCTGGATTGTCGCTGGCGGCGACCGATGCCCTGTTCCAGCGCGCCAACGCCGGGCGCTGGCTGGAGATTCCCACCGCAGTGGGCTTTTGCATGTACATCCGCCGTGATTGCCAACGGGCGGTGGGCGGTTTCGACGAGCATGCCTTCGGCTCGGGGTACGGCGAGGAGAACGATTTTTGTATGAGGGCAGCCAAGGTGGGTTGGCGTCATGCGCTCTGCGCGGATACCTACGTTTATCACATTGGCGGCGTCAGTTTCGGCGAGCGGCAGGCGCAGTTGCGAACCCAGGCCCGGGAAACTCTGACTGCGTTGCATCCCGATTATGACGACCGAATCCAGGCTTTCACCCGAGAGGATCCTGCCAGACCCCTGCGCGTGGCCGTGGACTGGGAGCGCGCGTTGCTGGCGCCCGAGCAGGCGCTGTACGTGCTGCGGGAGCGCGAGGAAACACTCGCGCGACTGCGGCGGGAGCGCGATGAAGCGCTCGCGCGCACGCAGCAGACCACTGCTACGTTGGAACATGCGTTTCGGGCCGCCGAGGCGCTCTTGTTCCGGACCCGGGACGAACTGCGCCAACGCGACCAAGTGCTCGCCGAGGCGCAGCGCTATGTGCGAGAACGAGAAGCCGATGTGGCCCTGTTGACGGATCAGGTGCGGTCAACGCAGGACGATCTGGCGCAGGCGATGCGGCAACTTGAAGACTTTCACGAGCGGAATCGCGAGCTGACGGCGGAACTGGAAACGCTGCGCGCGCGGAACCTCGATCTGGCGGCGCAGCTCGACAAGATTCACTCTTCCAGAACCTGGCGCTACACGGAGTTTCTCAGAAAATCATGAATCCAACCGCGCACTTGTTCACCAGCATCACCGCCAATTATCTGCCCAAGGCGCGGGTGCTGGCTCAATCGGCCAAACGCCAGGCGGCCGATGTCCGCTTTCACCTGTTGTTGTGCGACGATTATCCGGCCGGCGCGGATCCCGCTGCCGAGCCATTCGATTCGATCATCAACGTGACGGAACTGCCGGTTCCCGATCTGGACGCCTGGCTGTTCGGCCACACCGTGGTGGAGATGTGCACCGCAGTCAAGGCGCTCGGCTTTCTGGAAATCGCCCGTCGTTTTAACGCCAACAAGATTTTTTACTTTGATCCGGACATGGTGATCCTGTCCGGCCTCGATGGCCTGATCGAGCGGCTGGATCGGCACAGCCTCCTGTTGACGCCCCATGTGAGCGAACCAGAGCAGACATTGGACGCGGTCGTGGACAATGAGATCGCCAGCCTCAAGCACGGCGTGTTCAATCTGGGTTTTCTGGGAGTGCGGACCAGCGCCGAGGGAATGCGCTTCCTGAACTGGTGGGCCGAGCGGTTGCGCTACTTTTGCCACGACGATATCGCCGGTGGTCTGTTTACCGATCAGCGCTGGCTGGATCTCGCGCCAGCCTTTTTCGAGGACATCGCCATCCTGCGCGAGCCGATTTATAACGTCGCCACCTGGAATCTCACCCACCGTCCGGTCGCCGGTTCGTTGGAACGGGGCTTTACCATCAACGGCGAGCCGCTCAGCTTCTATCATTTCTCGGGCTTCGACAGTGGCGCCCAGGAAGTCATGCTCAAGAAATATGCTGATACTGATTCAGTGCTGTTCGATCTGCGCCGCTGGTACATCGCCGAATGCCAGCGCCTGGGCCAGGAGGAACTGGGTAGTCGCCGTTGCCGTTACGATGCCTTCGACAACGGCGAACGTATTACCCGGGCGCAACGGATTCTCTATCGATCCCGCCTGGATTTACGGCGGGCTTTTCCTCATCCCTTCCGTGCCGAGGGCCATTCCTACTACCACTGGCACCAGCTCAATACCACGGGCGCCAATGCGAGCGACGAAGCGTTGGAAACCGAAGCGACGTTGCGCGCCCAATTAAGCGATGCCCGCCGCGAACTGGACCTGATCCAGCGTTCCCGCAGTTGGCGGTTGGCCCGGGCGGTCGCCCGGTTGCGCAAGCTGTTCCGCTAGCACCGCCATCCGGCGGGCGCCGCCGGCGCGCGCGGGGCAGGATGTTTTTTCCAAAAAAATTGTCTTTAATTAGCGTATTAGGTGGGGAACGGTAGCCGATTCGGGCTAGCTTGGTCGCGGCGGCCCTCCCTAAAATCCCAAATCATCGCGGGGACGCGACGGCGTCGCCTGCCCCCTTCAACCCGAAGACGAATCGAAGGAGTGCCCGGTGGAACGCGAAAGTATGGAATATGACGTGGTTATCGTCGGCGCCGGTCCATCCGGCCTGTCGGCGGCCATCCGTCTGAAGCAACTGGCGGCGGCGAACGACCAGGAGGTGAACGTCTGCGTCATCGAGAAAGGCTCCGAGGTCGGGGCGCACATCCTGTCCGGCGCGGTGGTGGAGCCGCGCGCCCTGAACGAGCTGATTCCGGACTGGAAGGAACGGGGGGCGCCGCTGAACACCCCGGCCACGGAAGACCGCTTCCTGTTCCTGACCCGCGAGACCTCGTACAAGCTGCCCACCCCACCGTCGATGAACAATCACGGCAATTACATCATTAGTCTGGGCAACTTGTGCCGCTGGCTGGCGACCCAGGCCGAGGAACTGGGCGTGGAAATCTATCCCGGTTTCGCCGCCGCCGAGGTGCTCTACAACGACGACGATGCGGTGGTCGGGGTGGCCACCGGCGACATGGGCGTCGGTCGCGACGGCCAGCCGACCGATCAGTTCGCGCCGGGCATGGAACTGCGCGCCCGTTACACGCTGTTCGCCGAAGGTTGCCGGGGCTCGCTGACCAAGACTCTGTTCGACCGCTTCAATCTGCGCGAGGGCGTGGACCCGCAGACCTACGGCATCGGCATCAAGGAACTGTGGGAAATCGACCCGGCCAAGCACCAGCCGGGTAAGATTATCCACACCGTCGGTTGGCCGCTGGACGCCAGCACCTACGGCGGTTCCTTCCTGTATCACCTGGAGAACAACCAGGTGGCGGTCGGGTTCGTGATCGGCCTGGGCTACGCCAATCCGCATTTGTATCCGTTCGAGGAATTCCAGCGATTCAAGACCCATCCCGATATTCGCCCGACCTTCGAGGGTGGCCGGCGCATTTCCTACGGGGCGCGCGCCATTTCGGCGGGCGGCATCCAGTCCATTCCCAAGCTGATCTTCCCCGGCGGCGCACTGATCGGCGATACCGCTGGCTTCCTCAACATGCCCAAGATCAAGGGCACCCACACCGCGATGAAATCCGGGATGATTGCGGCAGAGGCGGTGTTCGCGGCCGTCAAAGCCGAGCGCAGTGCGGACGAGGTGAGCGAGTATCCCGAGCAGTTGCGGCAAAGCTGGCTGTGGCAGGAACTCTATCAAGTCCGCAACATCAAGCCGTCGTTTAGTTGGGGACTGTGGGCGGCGATGGCCTATTCGGCCCTCGACACCTACGTGCTCCGGGGCAAGGCGCCGTGGACGCTCCACCACAAGCCGGATCACGCCAAGCTGAAGCCAGCCAGCGAATGCGCGAAGATTGAGTATCCCAAGCCGGATGGCAAGATCAGCTTCGATCGGCTGTCCTCGGTGTTTATCTCCAACACCAATCACGAAGAGGACCAGCCCTGCCATTTGACGCTAAAGGATCCGACCGTCCCGATTCGGATCAACTTGGCGTTGTACGACGCGCCGGAGCAGCGTTATTGTCCGGCCGGGGTCTACGAAATCGTTCGGGACAACGATGGCAATAACCCGCGCTTACAGATCAACGCCCAGAACTGTGTCCACTGCAAGACCTGCGACATCAAGGATCCCACCCAGAACATCAACTGGGTGACGCCGCAGGGCGGCGGCGGGCCGAATTATCCCAATATGTGATCGTTGATGCACGGAAAAAGCCCGGCGCGTCCGGGCTTTTTTGTGCAAACTATCGGGTCAGTCTTATTGAGGAGCTTGTTCGCATGCCCGCCGTGCCCATCCTGCCGTTATTGATCGAACCGGAACAGCTTCAACCCTACCTCGCCGACCCGGCGGTCCTGATCGTGGATTTGTGCGAGCCGACCCGTTGCGCCGCCACCGGCCACATTCCCGGCGCGGTGCATCTCAACTATGCGGATCTGGTTCGGGCCATACCCCCGGCGATGGGCTTGCTGCCGACCGAGGCGCAACTTAGCGAGGTGCTATCGCGAATCGGCCTGACGCCGGACCGGCAGGTGGTCGCCTACGATGACGAGGGCAATGGTCGCGCTGGGCGCTTGCTGTGGACGCTGGCGGCGCTCGGCCACGAGCGGGTATCGCTGCTCAACGGCGGTATCCACGCCTGGAATGCCGCCAGTGGAGTACTGGAAGCCCAGTTCCGCCCGCCGCCGCGCAGCGCCTACCAGGCCCGTTTCGCCGAGCCGCCGACGGTAATCGCCGACAAGGATTACCTGCTGGCGCGGCTGGGCCAGCCGGACCTGGCGCTGCTGGATACTCGCACAGCGGCTGAATTTGCCGGTTTGGACGTGCGCGCCGCCCGGGGCGGCCACATCCCCGGCGCGGTGAATCTGAGCTGGACCGACGCCATGGACCCGCAACGGCAATGGCGCTTGCAGCCCGATCCAGTGCTGCGCAAGCTGCTGGAAACGCGGGGCGTGACGCCCGACCAGGAGGTGATCGTGTATTGCCAGACCCATCACCGTTCGGCGCATACCTACTGGGTGTTGTGCTATTTGGGTTATCCCCGGGTGCGCGGCTATCCCGGCGCCTGGTCGGAATGGGGCAACGATCCCGGCCTGCCGGTGGAGGTCTGAACCGGATGGCGTCTCAGCCAGCGGCTTCCGCCGGCACGAACAGCCGCTCGCGATAAAAGCGCAACTCCTCGATGGAATCGCGGATATCCTGCAAGGCCAGATGGGTCGAGGTTTTGTTGAAGCCCTTGATCCGTTCGGGATACCAGCGCCGGGCCAGTTCCTTGAGCGTGCTGACGTCCAGGTTGCGGTAATGAAAATACGCCTCCAGTTCCGGCATGCAGCGCGCCAGAAAGCGTCGGTCCTGGCAGATACTGTTGCCGCACATCGGCGATTGGCCCTTGGGGACATAGAGATTCAGGAACTCCAGGGTCCGCGCCTCGGCCTCGCGCTCGTCCACCGTGCTGGCGCGGACCCGGGCGATCAGGCCGGATTCGCCGTGCTGCTTTTGGTTCCAGTCATCCATCGTCGCCAGCGTCGCGTCGCTCTGGTGGATGGCCAGCATCGGCCCCTCGGCGAGAATAGTGAGTTGGCTGTCGGTCACGATGGTCGCGATTTCGATGATGCGGTCGGTCTGGGAATTCAGACCGGTCATTTCCAAATCAATCCAGATCAGGTTATCGGGGGACATGGATTCTTCTGGGGATAAGGTTGGGGTGGGAGAAGGAGTCCGCCGGTGGCAGGCCGACAAGGGTTGCTCGCTGGAAGTTTACGCCGAATCCGCTGGTCGCGGGGTGGTCCAGAGATGGCCGGCCGTCGGCTGACCCAACGCCAGCAGGGCCGTATCCATCGCTCGCAGAAGGGCCGCCGCGACCGCGCCGACCAGCGCATGGACGCTCTGGACCGCGCTGGGCTGGGTTCGGAACAGACCGGTCTGGTCATCACGCATCACGGACAGACGCTGATCGTCGAGGATGGCGCGGGCCAGTTGCACCGCTGCGCCGCGCGCCAGAATCTGGGCCGACTGGCCTGTGGCGATCAGGTCGTTTGGCAGGCGTCCGGCGTGGAGGAAGGCGTGATCGTGGCGGTGGGCGAACGCCGCTCGCTGCTGACCCGTCCCGACTACCACGGCCAGCCGCGCCCGGTCGCCGCCAATCTCGACGCGGTGGCGGTGGTGCTGGCGCCGGAACCGGAGCCCAGTGAATACTTGATCGACCGTTACTTGGTCGCCATCGCCGCCATCGGCGTCCGGGGCTTGCTGGTGCTGAACAAGCTGGATTTGCTGGATGCGCCGGCGCTGGCGGCCTTGACCGGGCGGCTGGAGCCCTACCGCCGGATCGGTTATCCGCTGCTGTTGACCAGCAGCCATACCGCGCACGGTATGAGCGAACTGCGCGCCTGGCTGCGTGACCGCGTCAGCCTGCTGGTCGGGCAATCGGGCGTGGGCAAATCGTCGCTGATCAAGGCGCTGCTGCCAGACCGCGAGATTCGTATCCAGGCCGTGTCCCAGGTGACCGGCCACGGCGCCCACACCACCAGCAGCAGCACGCTTTACCACCTGCCGGACGGCGGCGATCTGGTGGACACGCCGGGGGTGCGCAGCTTCGAGTTGGGGGAGATCAGTCCGAGCGATCTGGACCGGGGGTTCACCGACATCGCCCCGTATCTCGGTCGCTGCCGGTTTTCCGACTGCCGCCATCAGATCGAGCCGGGGTGCGCGTTGCGAGACGCGGTGGCGGGCGGCGAAATCGCACCGCGCCGGCTGGCCAGTTACCGGCAACTGCGGGCCGCGCTGGAAACAGCGGCGAACCCGGGCCGGCCACCATCGTGACCGCTTTTCTGCTGTCCGGCATTCTACTGGGCCTGAGCAGCGGGCTGTCGCCGGGGCCGCTGCTGACCCTGGTCGCCAGCGAAACCCTGCGCCACGGCGCGCGGGCCGGGATCGGGGTGGCGCTGGCGCCGCTGCTGACCGACTTGCCGATCATTCTGGCGGCGGTGCTGCTCTTGCGCCCATTGACCGACCAGACCTTGCCGCTGGCGCTGATCCATCTCGGCGGCGGGCTGTATCTGGCCTGGTTGGGCCTTCAGGGCCTGCGCTTTCGGGGCGCGGAACTGGAGCCGACCGACCCGGCCGGTTCGCTGCGGCGCGGGGTGATCGCCAATTTCCTTAATCCCAGCCCCTATCTGTTCTGGCTGGCGGTGGGCGCCCCAACCGCGCTGGCGGCTTGGCGCGAGGGTTGGCCGGCGGCGGCGGCGTTCGTCGTCGCGTTTTACGCGCTGCTGGTCGGTTCCAAGGTGCTACTGGCGCTGGCGCTGGGCCGCGCCCGCCACCTCCTGCGCAGCGATGGCTATATCGTCCTCATGCGCGGCCTGGGTCTGCTACTGCTGGCGTATGCGTTGCTGTTCCTGCGCGAGAGCGGGCGACTGCTGGCCTGATAAAATTAATTAGAATATAAAAATTATTTTTTATTATTTTAAGGTATGAGTTAGGTTGGGTTATGGTTGTCGCCCGATCCATGCTGACCCGATACAACGACAGGGGGCGATTTGCGCGATTTTGCCCGCCACCCACCACACCATGACCACTGGGAAGAATGCCGATGACCACCCGCCGTTTGCTCTGGCTGGTCTTACCGCTGCTGATCTTGGCGCTGGGCGCAAGCTATGTGCCTGGCAGCGTGGCTGGCCAAGACGTTACTTTGCTAAACGTATCCTACGATCCTACTCGCGAATTGTATAACGAGTTTAACGCAGCTTTCGGCAAGTACTGGCAGGCCAAGACCGGCGACCCGGTGACGGTTCGGCAGTCGCACGGCGGATCCGGCAAGCAGGCCCGCTCGGTGATCGATGGGTTGGAGGCCGATGTGGTCACGCTGGCGCTCGCCTACGACATCGACGAAATCAGCGCCAAGGGCGGCTTGTTGCCGGCGGATTGGCAGCAGCGGTTGCCGTACAACAGCTCGCCCTATACCTCGACCATCGTGTTTCTGGTGCGCAAGGGCAATCCCAAGGGCATCAAGGACTGGGACGATCTGGTGAAACCCGGGGTGAGCGTGATCACGCCCAACCCCAAAACCTCCGGCGGGGCGCGCTGGAATTACTTGGCGGCTTGGGGCTACGAACTGCGCCGGTCCGGCGGGGACGAGACCAGGGCGCGCGATTTCGTCGCCCGGTTGTACCGCAACGTGCCAGTGCTGGATTCCGGCGCGCGCGGCTCCACCACCACCTTTGTGGAGCGCGACATCGGCGACGTGCTGTTGACCTGGGAGAACGAGGCGTTCCTGGCGGTCAAGGAGTTGGGCAGGGACGATTTCGAGATCGTGATGCCCTCGCTCAGCATTCTGGCCGAGCCGCCGGTCGCGCTCGTGGACAAGATCGCCGACAAGCATGGCGCGCGCGCGGCAGCCCAGGCGTATCTGGAATATCTGTACAGCGCCGAGGGGCAGGAACTGGCGGCCAAGCATCATTACCGGCCGCGCGATCCGGCGGTGGCCGAACGTTACCGGGAACGATTTCCTCCATTGAAGCTGTTTACCATCGACGAAATGTTTGGCGGTTGGGCCAAGGCGCAGACCGCCCATTTCAAGGACGGCGGAACCTTCGATCAAATCTATCAGCAAGCCCGCTAGCCCACGGGTTCAGGCCAGCAGCTTGCCGCATTGGGTGGCGATGAACTCCACGGTTTCGTCCACATCGGCCAATGGCATTTCGTAACCATCGGGCAGATAACCGTACATGCCCCGCTTGAAGCGGTGGTTGCCGGGATGATAGAGCCGGACGATCAACTGGGCATGAGGCTGATTCGGGCTGGTGTGGAAGTCAATGATGATCTTGTCGCTGAAGATCCAGAAATGGTTGACCCGGGGATGGGTTTCAATCTGGGGCTTGAGCTTGCGCACCTGCTCCTTGACCGTCTCGAAATCCCGCTCCAAAGCGCTGTTGGGTTCGCGCTCCTGGCGGGTCTGGCTTCGTGCCTGTTCGGTGCGGAACTTGTCGATCGCTTGACTGAATATCTTACTGATGTCCTTGGCCATGGTTTCCTCCTGTCACCTGATTTCGCCACTCATTTTGGCACGAGTCTTTTGATTTGCAATCGGGCCAACGCTACAGCCGTTGACGGCGGAACGCGCTCGGCGCGCGCGGTGGCCCGCCAAGCTGATGATGCGGGGACGGCGTTTCTAGACTATGCTGAAATCTCCCTGATCTTCAATAAGGAATAGACTCATGCACATCCCGCAAAACCTGCTTGATGGCAGTATTTGCCCGATGACCGCCGTCGTCAGCGGTCTGTGCTTGGCGGGCGCGGCGCTGGCGGCGTATCGGTCGGTGGAAAAGCCGCGCCCGCTTCGCTTCGCGGCGGTCAGCGCCTTCATCTTCGCCGCCCAGATGATGAATTTCCCGATCGGCGGCGGCGCCTCGGGCCATCTGCTCGGCGGCGTCCTGGCCAGTGCGTTGTTGGGCGTACCGTTTGGCGTGCTGGCGCTGGCGCTGGTGGTGGCGCTCCAGGCGCTGGCGTTCGCCGACGGCGGTTTGACCGTGCTGGGCGCCAACGTGTTGAACATGGCGGTGCTGGGCGCCGGTCTCGGCGGCCTGCTGCGGTTGGGGCTGCTGAAGAAACTGCCCGCTGGCGGAGCCCGGGTCTGGATCGCCGCCGGCTTGGCCAGTTGGGCGGCGGTGATGCTGGCAGCCCTGACCTGCGCGGTCGAACTGGCGCTGACCGGGGTGTTGTCGCTGGAACAAGTCGCGCCAGCGATGCTGGGCGTTCATGCGCTGATCGGGGTGGGCGAGGCGCTCGTCACCTGCGCGGCGCTGGCGCTGTTCGAGCGGTCGGCGCCGGTCGGGGCGGTTTCCGCCTCCCGTGGCTTCGCCGCGCCGGCGCTGGCGGCGTTGCTGATCGCGTTGTGCCTGAGTCCGTTCGCCTCCCCGCTGCCGGATGGTTTGGAAGCGGTGATGGCGCACTATCAAGTTCTGCACGAGGCCGCACCGCTGTTCGTGACGCCGCTGGCCGATTACCAGGTCGCCGGCGTCGCCTTCGAGGCGCTGTCCACTGGGCTGGCCGGACTGATCGGCGTCGTGCTGACCTTCCTGGCCGCTGGGATGCTGGCGTTGCCGCTAACCCGCGTCCGCGCGGCTTGACCCTCTCGATCCATCGTCGGTCTGAACCGCATTCGGATTGCGAATCCGCAATGCGGTCAGCGCCGCATGGGTGGCAGACTATCGGTAGTCGCTCGCCAACGGATGACTATCCTGCTCGACCGCGCCGGCGATTTTTCATTCCTCGCCATCGGCGATGCGGTGCAAGGTTTCGCGGTCGCACTCCCGAAGGGTGGCGCCGTGATCGCGCAGCACTCCCTGCCGGCGTAGTTCGGCGATGGTGCGGCTGACGGTTTCGGTGGTCAATCCCACCATCGCACCCATGTCCTCGCGCCCGAAGAGGGGTAAGTGGCCGCCCTGATCGGGACAGGCCAAGCGCAACAACAGCCGCGCCACCCGCTGGCGGGCGGTACCGGTGGTGAACTCGGTCAGCCAAGCGTCGGCTTCATTCAACGCCTGTTGCCAGCGCACCATCAGTTCCTGATATAACCGCGGCTGTTCGTGGCCCAGGCGTTCGATCACGCTTGCGGGGATCGCGCAGATTTCGCAGTCCGTCAGGGCGACGGCGTCGTGCTGGTACGGCTGGTCCACGAGAGCCTCCAGGCCGAGCACATCGCCGTTTTTCAGCAGGCGGACGATGCGCTGGCTACCATCGGGCAGGTATTGCAACAGCTTCATCGCTCCGCCGCGCAGGGTGAACAGCGCGCCGCCCCGTTCGTGCATTCGGTACAGCACGTCCGTGGGAGCCAGCGTTACATCCTTGATCGGTTGATGGATATGACGGAAGTCCGCTTCCCGCAGGCCGGCGAACAACGCCGAGTCGCGCACGGCGCAGTGGCGGCATTTGGTCGCGCCCATCCAGATTTCGTGCAAGGAAATGGGTTTCATCAGATACCCGTGCTCGCGCTGCGGCCATGTTTCGAGAACTAACAGTTTATCCAACTTGAGAACGCCGCATGGCTTTGAATGTTTCGCAAGAATTCGCGAGGGAGATATTGACGTGAAAATCGCTGTCACCAGCCAGAATCGCCGCACCATCACCGAACACGCCGGCAAGTGCCGCAAGTTCTGGGTTTACGACATTGAACAGAGCCAGGTCGTGGGGAAGACCTTGCTGGAATTGCCCATCGAACAGTCCTTTCACGAGAGTGCGCCGCATCAACCGCATCCGCTGGACGCCGTGCAGGTGCTGATCGCCGGCGGCATGGGGCCTGGCTTGAGCCACCGCCTCGCCGCCAAGGGCATCGCCGCGCTGGTGACCTCGGAAACCGACCCCGACCAAGCGGTGGCCGCTTACCTGCAGGGTGCGCTGACGGTCGGGGCAAACGCGTGCGACCACGGTTCCCATCATCACCATCATCACCATCATCACTCCTGAGCATGGGGTAAGCGCTCAGTCCACCCGTTGACTCGTGTAAGGACCGCCATGGATTTCGACGCCAAGGCCAAGACCTGGGATTCCGATCCAGTCAAGCGGGAGCGGGCGCTCGCTGTCGCCGCCGCGATTCGCCAACGAGTGCCGCTGTCGCGAGACTGGCATGCACTCGAATACGGCTGCGGAACAGGACTGTTGAGTTTCGCCCTGCATGTGGATCTGGGTGAATTGACGCTGGCCGACAGTTCGCCCGGCATGTTGGCGGTGCTGGCCGAAAAAATCACCGCCGCCGGACTGACCCATCTGCGTCCACTCGCGCTCGATCTGCTGGCAGACCCACAACCCGCCGAGCGCTACGATCTGATCTACACCCTGATGACCGTGCATCACGTCGCCGATGTTGGCCGGCTGCTGCGGGCTTTTCGTGACCTGCTGCAACCGGGCGGCTGGCTGGCCATCGCCGATCTGGACCAGGAGGACGGCTCGTTTCATGGCCCCGGCTTCACCGGCCACAATGGTTTCGACCGGGAAGTGTTGCGCGCGCAACTGGCGGATGCGGGGTTCGGTGGGGTGGACTTTTCGACCTGCCACGTGATGAAAAAGGCGACCGATCGGGGGATGCGGGAATACCCGTTGTTCCTGGCGGTCGCGGTCCGGACGTAGCGCGAGCAGCATTGCGCTCGCCAGCTCCGTCCGAAAATGGTTCTATCCGAAGGAGGTCATCGCCATGTCAACGACGACTCAAACCCTCGATATCGGCGTCCTGCGACGGTTGAAGATTCGCTGCATTTCCGAAACCGGCTGGTTCGATACCGCCACCGTGTTCGGCGACATCAAGGACGCTGGCGGCGCCGAGACCGATCAGTACGCCATTCCCTGGCCGCCATTCGGGGCGTTGCACGCCGACAACGCCGCCGGTTTCTCGGCGCTGCTGGAGGCCGAGGCGACCGATGGCGCCGTGCGTCGCCTGCTGTTCGACACCGGCTGGAATCCGGCCTGGATGGACCGGCGCTTCGCCGAGGAGGGCGTCGATGAGATGCTGCGGCAGGGCCAAATCGAAGCGCTGGTCATCAGCCACGAGCATTTCGACCACTTCTGGGGGGTCGGCTCGACCCTCCGGCACTGCCCCAGCATCACGATTTACGTTCCCGAAGGCTTCCATCCGGCGGGACTCGCCCACATCCAGCAGCAGGGGCATACCGGCGAAGTGGTCACCGTGCCAGTCGATCGACCACTGGTGCTGTTTCCCGGCTTGGTGCTGGTCAGTTTCCCCATGCATACCCTGTTAAAAGTCGATGGCGAAAATGTCCTGTACGCCAACCTCCAGCATCAGGGCCTAACGATGGTGACCGGCTGCGGTCATGGCGGCGTGCTGAATCTGCTGGACTACGCCCGCCGGACTTTCCAGGGCGGGGAGCGCATCCACGCTATCTACGGGGGACTGCACATTTCGCCGCTGGAGGACTGGGATGAATCGCGGGAACAGGTCGTTAGCGCCCTGGGTGGGTACGGCATCGCCAAGGTAGCCTGCAATCATTGCACCGGGCGCACCGCCGTCGAGAAGATGCTGGAATTGGGCCTACCGGTCGTGCGCGGAACGGCCCGGCACGGCTCGCAAACGAATCTGTTCGTGGGCAACGGCGACGTGCTGGAACTGGTATCAGGGGCGTGAAACAGCGCGATGAGAGGGCCGGCGTCAGCGAGCGTGTCGATCCTGGCAAATTTCTAGACGTGTTCGTGGCGCGTGTTCCACCCTGTCAGCCCGCTCGGTCCTTGAGCACCGCCGCCAGCGCCCTGGCGTCCAGCACTCCCGGCAACCGCGCCGGCAACAACACCCGCCGCAGCCAGGTCGCAAACGCCCGCCGCAAACTGGCCTGCTCCGGCACCCACAACCATTCGACCAACGTCGCCACGACCTGTTCCAGTTTCGCCGGTCCCCGGCTGTTTTTCAGCCGGAACAGCGCCGCGCTCAAATTGCGCAACGACGCCAACTCCGCTTCGCCATAGCGGCTCTCTTCCACCAGCAGATCTTGTGGCTGGAGTCGTGCGGATAAGGCAGGTCCGCGATGCCGCTCATAGCAGAGACCAACTCGCGGTGTCAAAAGGCGCGAAGTCCTGGCCGATATCCGCCCGGTCGTTCAGCGCTGCGCCCTGGCGCTCCACCCACGCATGCGCCTCGAATCGCCCCTGCTCCATCCGCACCCCGATCCGCAACTCGCTGGCGATGCCCTGCTGTCGCAACAACCACCACAAAGTCAACGAGCGATGCAAGCAAGTCGGGTGGTGCAAGCTCCACGCCGCCGCGCCCCGCACCAGACGAACCGTCGCATGAGTCCGCGTCAAAATCCACTCCTCATCATCCAGCGCCCGATCCGATCCCGACGGCCAGCGTTCCAGCAAACCGTACACCCGCTGAAAACCCGCCCAGCGCAACGCCAGCGCCACGCCATGCAGCAGCAGCCACCCCTGCATCAGCCATCCGCGCTCCGCCCACGACAACCGCCAGAAGATCGATCCATGTCGCCGCAGCCGCCCCCACCGATCACGCATCGCGCAAGCCTCGCTCGATCCCCGAATATCGCCGCCCAATTCGATCCGTCGCGGCCCCACCAACCGCACCACCCCTCCATGGGCCGCAGGCGGAACATTGGGATCGGTCGATCGTGGGAGCCTTATGAAATAATAGCATACTGATTTTCCTATGAAAATCGGTTGATGCCAAAACAGCGCGCCTCCATCGTCCATCCGCGCATGGACGCCATTTCGGAACCTTGGCACACTTGGCTTAGAATTGCCGTCTAATGCTCGGCGCCCCGATGCGAGAACTCATGATCGCCACCCTCCATAACGACCGCCTGCTGCGCGCCCTGCTGCGGCAACCGGTGGATGTCACGCCAGTCTGGCTGATGCGCCAGGCGGGGCGCTATCTGCCGGAATACCGCGCCGCGCGCGCGCGCGCCGGCAGTTTCATGACGTTGTGCCAGACCCCGGAACTGGCCTGCGAGGTTACCTTGCAGCCGCTAGCGCGGTTTTCGCTGGACGCGGCGATTCTGTTTTCCGACATCCTGACCATCCCCGACGCCATGGGCCTAGGCCTTTCCTTTAGCGAGGGCGAGGGTCCGCAATTCGCCCGGCCGCCGCGCTCGGCGGCGGACATCGCCCGGCTCGGCGTTCCCGATCCGGAGGTGGAACTGCGTTACGTCATGGACGCGGTGCGGCTGATCCGCCGGGAACTGGCCGGACAAGTTCCCCTGATCGGCTTCGCCGGCAGTCCGTGGACCCTGGCGACTTACATGGTCGAGGGCGGGTCCAGCAAGGATTACGCCCGGATCAAGGGCCTGCTCTACGACCAGCCCGACGCGCTGCGTCACCTTTTGGACGTGACTGCCCGGGCGGTGACCGCCTATCTGAACGCCCAAGTCGCGGCGGGCGCGCAGGCGCTGATGATCTTTGACACCTGGGGCGGCATTCTCGCGCCGCGCGCCTATCGGGAATTCTCGCTGGCCTACATGGCGCGGATCGTCGCGGGTTTGACCCGCGCGGCGGAGGGTCGGCCCGTGCCGGTGATTTTGTTCACCAAGGGCGGCGGCGCTTGGCTGGAGGATATCGCCGCGACCGGCTGCGACGCGGTGGGGGTGGATTGGACCGTGGATCTGGGCGAGGCCCGCCAGCGGGTGGGCAGGCAGGTCGCATTGCAGGGCAATCTCGACCCCGCCGCGCTGTACGCCGCCCCCGACCGCATCCGCCAGCAGGTCGCGCAAGTGCTGGCCGACTTTGGCCCCGGTCCCGGCCATGTTTTCAATCTTGGTCACGGCGTCCAGCCGGGGGTCGAGCCGGAGGCCGTTCGGGCGCTGGTCGAGGCCGTGCATGAATTGAGCGCGCCAAGTCATGCGAGCACCGCGTCGTGAGGAAAACAGGGTGACGCGCATGGCGAACCCGCGGCCGGCCAGTTCGCGGACCTTATCCTCCGGCGTCGTGGTGGTGCATTGGAACCGCGACCATTACGACTATTTGCTGCTGCGGGCCTACAATTACTGGGACTTTCCCAAGGGCGTGGTGGAAGCGGACGAATCGCCGCTGGAAGCGGCGGTGCGCGAAGTCGAGGAAGAAACGACGCTGACCGGCCTGCGGTTTCGCTGGGGCGATGTGTACCGGGAAACCCATCCCTACAATCAGGGCCGCAAGGTGGCCCGCTACTACATCGCCGAGGCGCCAAACACCGAGGTGCGGCTGCCGCCGAACCCGGAACTGGGCCGGCCGGAACACAGCGAATACCGCTGGGTGGACCGCGCCGAGGCCTGGACCCTGCTGACTCCGCGCGTGCGGGCGATTTTGGAATGGACCGACAGCATCATCGCCCGACCCTTGCGCCGACGCTGAGCGGATCGCCGGACGCCCGCCGCCACTCCCCATCCCGATTGGAGAACCTTACGATGGCCCAGGACTACCAGCCCCTCCCATTTCACCACCTCGACAGCGGCGCCCGCTATTTTCGCCCTCGGCAATCCCTGCCGGAGCGGGTGACCGCCGCCGATCCCGCCTTGGCGGCGATGACCGACCTCGGCCAGGTCACCGCCTACACC